>CAIVLG010000269.1 GCA_903906695.1 uncultured beta proteobacterium
CGCGATTGGTTACATATTGCCCACGACACCTTCTTGTGGCGGCACATTCCGCCGTGGGACCGCTCACTGGCCAAACAACTCGTGAAACACCCCAAGGGCTATTTGCGTGACAGCGGATTGCTTCACCGCTTGCTGCGCATTGCCGACAGCCAACTGCTGGCCACGCACCCGGTGGTGGGAAAATCGTGGGAAGGCATGGTGGTGGAAACTCTGCTCAGAGGCTTCGAGAACGCGGGTATCGAAGTGGCACCCTTTCATTACCGCACCCGTGGCGGCGCCGAGATCGACCTGATTCTGCAAGGGCAATTCGGCCCGTCGCAAGTGCTACCGGTAGAGATCAAACTCACGCAGCAGAGCGACAAACGGGCCTTGCGCTCCCTGTCAGAGTTTGTCGCCGCAAATGACTGCCCTTTGGGGCTGGTCATCAACAACGATGAACGGGCGCGCTGGCTGGATGAACGCATCCTGGCGATCCCGGCGGCTTGCCTTTGATGACACCAAACACGGGTTCAGACCCCGTCCAGCACGACTTCATCCAGATCAGACGCCACCACAACGCGGCCACTGAACTCGCGCTGCACCTCCTGCCGAAGCACTTCGACCATGGCGTCGTCGGGACGGGGTCGCTGATGCGTCAGAACCAGCGTCTTGACGCCGCACTGCGCAGCAATGCGCCCGACCGAATCACCGCAGGCCAGCGTGTACTTGGCCAGGCGCTCGAAGTGCGGCGAGTTGATCTCGGCACCGGCCAGATAACAGCACTGCACCAGCACGTCAGCACCCATGGCCAGTCTTCGCAGGCCAGCGCAATCCACGGTATCGCCACTGATGGCGATCACTTTGCCCTGGGTTTCAAGCCGGTAGCCATAGCAAATCCAGCGCTTCAGGAAAGCCGGGGAAAAGTCCAATCCATGGCCGTGAACGACTGGCTCTGCATAGACCCGCCAGCGCTCGCATTCGTACACAAGGCCGGTGCCCACATCATGCCCAAGCATGGGCGGCCAACCGCCATGCACCGGTTCGCCTTCGCTGCGCCACTCAATGTCCTTGTCGTAGACCTGGGTCAACAGCGCCTGCAGCAGACGTTTGGTGTCGGGGGGTCCGTGGATGGTCAGGGCTTCCTTGCGACCGGCAAACCAGCTTGACAAACCGATGTCATACAGATCACCGATGTGGTCAAAATGGTGGTGCGTGATAAAGACGTGTCGCAGCGCCTGAAGTGCCACGCCGGCACGCATCGTCTGCACGACAACGCCACGCCCGACGTCGAACAAAATCGGCATGTTGCCGATTTGCACCAGGGTCGCCGGACCGCTGCGCTGAGGATCGGGGCGTGGACCACCGGTCCCCAACAGCGTTACTTTGATCGGGGATTCAGACATGCTCTACCGCCCTCGCTTATTGTTCCAGCGTGAAACCGGTGGAGCGAATCACAACGCCCCAATTCTGGTTGTCACGCAGCACCTTCTTCCCAAAATCCACAGCATTGAGGTTACTGGGCGCAACATCCTCACGTGCCAGGGCCTCGCGCACTTTGGGCAATCGTGTCACCGAGACCAGCAGACGGTTCAACCGTTCCACATCCGCCGTCGGTGTGCCCTTGGGGGCGAAGAAACCGTACCAGAGCGACGCATTGTCCATGTCCTTCAAGCCAAGCCCGGCTTCGGCAAATGTCGGCGCCGCTGGCAGCAGTTTGGAGCGCGTGTCGCCGGTCACGGCCAGCACCTTGATGCGTCCGATTTTTGATTGCTCAACTGTCATGCCACCGGTCAGCATGAAGGCGGACTGAATCTCGCCGGACAGCAGCGCCTGCATGGCGGGTGCACCGCCCTTGTAGGGCACGTGCAAGGTGTCGGTGCCCGCGGCGCGGTTGAGCATGACGCCCAAGAAGTGCGCTGGCGTACCGGCTCCGAACGAGCCAAAAGATGTCTTGCCTGGGTTGCCCCGTGCGTAGCTTAGCCATTCGGCAAGGTTGTTCGCTGGAACGGCCGCGCCGACGACCAGAGCAAAGTTGAAGGTGCCCAGTTCCGCCACCGGAACCAGATCCACGATCGGATCAAAACCGAGCTTGGCGTAGATGTGCGGCATGAATGCGGGCACGACGACCGGCGCCAGCAGCAAAGTGTGGCCATCGGGTCGGACCCGGGCCACCGCCTGCGCGGCGATCAGGCTACCGGCACCGGCCTGGTTTTCCACTATGACGGCCTGACCAGTTTCCTCGGTGATGGCTTGCGCAACGACCCGTCCCAGCACATCGAGTGTCCCACCTGGTGGAAAGCCGACGACGATGCGCAGGCCCTCAGCAGCCTGAGCCTGGACTTGCGCGCAAAACAGGAGAAAAGCGAGCAAAAGATGTTTCATGAAGTGACCCTTGGTTGATACAGAATGACTGGCACGGGTTTGCAGAAACTTGAACGCCGTGAGCCAATCATAAGATGTAACGACAGACTCCTTTGCGCAGTTGTCGGTCAGGCGCGCGGTGTCAGATGAATGTGCCCGTGGTGCTGATGTCCGTCTGCATGGGTGTGTTTGTCGCCGCTTTCGACCGTGATGAGGTTGATCTGCCCGTAGGAAACGCCACGCTCGGCGCGTAGGCCTTCGGCGAAGGCGCGCACGCTGGCGATCGGCCCTTTCAGGAAGATATTCTCCAGGCAGTTCTCATGATCCAGATGAACATGCATGGTCGCCACCACCAGGTCATGGTGCGTGTGCTGGGCGCGCGTCAGGCGGTCTGCCAGATCGCGAATGTGATGGTTGTAAACGTAGGACAGACTGGCAACGCAGTGCGAGCGCTTCTTGACAGTGTCACGGTTGGCATCCACTTCACGGCGCATCAGGTCGCGGATCGCTTCTGAGCGGCTGGTATAGCCACGTGCGCTGATCATCGCTTCAAACGATCTGGCGAGTTCCTCGTCGATCGACATCGAGATACGTTCCATATGGTTCCCTGCCTCCAGCGTCAGCCAAAGAAGCTATTGTGCGGGAAACGGATGCCGCACTGACACGGGTGCCGTCGCTAGATCTTCTGGACGATCCCAGCATTTTTAAGAATGCTGTTGGCAGTGTGTCTGGACTGAACCGTCACAGCGACGGGGAATGTGCGCCCATTGATCGGGCTGCGCCACACCTCGTGGCTGCCCTTACCCTGGCGAATCAAGGTGCAGCCATTTGCCACCAAGATATCCCGCAACTGCGGGTAAAAACCACTGCCCATGCCTTACATGGCAACGCGCAGGTGCGAAGCGGCATCCTCTACATGGCGAAATTGAATCCGGCTGTTGACATCAAAAGCAATGCCATTTTCCCGCGCGATTTCTGGCGCAATCTCCCAAAACCGCGCAGTCAAAGCTTCGTAGCTTGGCGCTTCGGTGGTCACACTGAGTTCGTCGCAGGTTGCCACCCACATGCCACACTCGGCATCAAAAATCACGTCCGCTACAAAGGGGGTGGTTTGATTGAAGTCGGGTCGAAGGATGTTGCTCATGCGCGAATTATTGCACTCTTCGGGCCGCTATTTGCGTCGTGCCAGCGCCAGATAGCGCTCCGGCGCGTCGTCGATGGAAACAACTGACCAGCCGGTGCGTTCCAGCAGCGCGAGCAGGCGTGCCGGTGCGATCACGTCATCGTCGGACGGCGTGCGGCGGTGGATGGCTGCCAGTGCTTCGCGCCCGATGGCATGGAAGACCGCCAGTTGGGCATCGGGCCGCGCCACGCGAGCCCACTCCAACAACGCACGCTCGGGGTCAGCCAGATGCGGCACGATGCCACCGGCGTGCAGGGCGTCAACAGAACCCGATTCCATCGGCAGACTGTGAACATCGGCCACCACAAGCTCGGCCAATTCGCCACGACCCAATGCGCGGGCTGCCTCGATCATCTCCGGCGTCGCGTCCAGCGCAACGACCCGGCCAGCCGGACCGACGGCGGCACGCAGGTAAGGTGTGGCGGGTGCCGTGCCGCAGCCCAGTTCGAGCACAGTCATGCCGACTCGCAACCTGGCCTCCTGCACGGCGCGCTCGATTTGTGCAGCGTCCTTGGCGATCTTGTCGTCCCAGGTCGCGGCGCGCGGACCAAAGAAGGCTCGAATACCGGCAAGATCGGTCAGACTCATGGTGTCAACGCGGCTTGCAGCCGCTCCGTGTTGTGTTGCAAGACGTCGAGCAGGCCCTCGTGTCCTTGCGGAAAATTTGCCAGGACCACACGGCGTGCCCCGGTCACTTCAGCCAAAGCGCTGGCGGGTGCTGCATGGGCGTTGTCGACGATCAGCGTAGGCGCCAGATTCTTGAGCCGGCGCAACTCTTCCAGCGAAAGCGGACCCGGCCCGAACGTCGCTGCGGGCTCAACACCCAGCAGACGTGCCCACGGGAGCATGAAGCGCTGCACCAGCACCACCGGCTTGCCTCTATCGGTTTGCCGGCGCAAGCGCGCAGCACTGGCAATCCAGGCGGCGTCGTAGGCATCGGCAAAGGCACGCGCCTGCTCCTGCGTTCCCAGGACGGCGGCAATGGCTTCGATTTCCTTGCGGATCACTTGCGGATCGTGCGTTGTGTTGACCGTCAGCAGCTGTGCTTTGGCACCCAGCGCGTCGCGCAAGCGGGGCAGAAAAGCTTCATAGCCTGCCACCAGTACCACACTGGCACGCGACAGGGCCAGCAGGTCGGACGGTCTGGGGTCGTAATCGGGCGGATGCACCAGACCGGGCGGCGCCAACACGCTCAGTTGCGTGGCGCCGGCGGCACGTGCGAAGGCGCCAACCCACGAGGTCGAAGCCACCACGGCAGGCGCCGTCTGTGCCGGCACGAGAGCGGGACAAAGCAGCGCAAGAGTAAGCAGAAAGGTTCGCATCACGGTTCGCGTCGTATCGCGTAGCTGGCCAGCGTGATCGCCGTCATGGTCAAAATCAACACCGGCCCCGGCGGTTGGTCAAGCCACAGCGTAAGAAAGAAGCCGATCAGGGCGCCGCTCGCACCCAGGCCTGCCGCCCAGGCCAGGATGCCGCTAAACGACCGGCCCAGATTGCGCGCCGCCAGCGCCGGCAGCAGCGTTACTGCATCAACCAGCAAGGCACCAGTGAGTTTGATGGAAGCGGCAACGGCCACCGACATCAGGACCAGCAACCCAACTGTCAATGCAGCCACCGGGGCGCCCGAGCACAAGGCGAGTTCGCGATCATGCAGCATGAGCTTGAGCGCCGGATGAAAACGCCATTGAAACACCACCAACAAGGCCACGACGATGGTCAGAATGATCAGGTCAGCTGCTTGCGTGGCTAGCACCGAGCCCCAAAGCAGTTCGAAAGCACGCGTGGCGTTGACACCAGCCACGGCCAGCACCAGCAGCGCCAGGGCGATCGACAGGGTCATCAACAAGCCCAGCGGACCGGCCAGTCCTTGCGGGTGCGAGGCCAGCGGTGCCAAAGCTGCACCACACAAGGCGCACAGCAGCAAACCACATAGCAAGGGATCCATGCCCAGCAAAGTGCCCAGAGCAACGCCCAGCAGCGCGACATGCATCATGGCAAAACGCAAGGGAATGAGGTTTAACCCGAGCATCCACACACCGGCCACCGGCAGCCCGGCGCCAGCCATCAGCGTGGCGGCAAAGCCCCGCTGCACCGGCGCGAGCTGCAAGAGTTCCAGCATAGCGCTCACGCCGTTTGCTCCCGCAATTGACCATCGGCGATCTCGATGATTCGGTCACAGCGCTCCGCCAACTCGCGGTCATGCGTGACGATCAGTGCCGTCACGGGCGTGTTGACCAACAGTGCACCTATTTCGGCGCGCCCGGCGAAGTCTAGCGCCGCCGTCGGCTCATCCGCCAGCAACAAGCCGGCACCGGCGGCGATGCAGGCAAAAGTGCGTGCCAGCCAGGCCCGCTGCAGTTGCCCGCCGGAGAGCCCCGATAGCGGACACTGCAAAATGGCTTCAACACCTGCAGCCTGTGCAGCAGCGGCAAGCTGTGAAGGCTGGGCCTGCTTGCCCGCACTGGCAATCAACTCATCGACCCGCAACGGAAACTGCCCGCCGTTCTGGCGCTGCGGCACAAAGGCGATACGTTGGCGCCACTCGATCCAATTGCCCGGGGCTTTACCGTCAAGACGCAAGTCACCCTGGCTTTGCGCGTGCAGTCCCAAGAGTGCGCGAAGCAAGGTGGTCTTGCCCGAGCCATTGCCGCCAACCAGAGCGACACGTTCACCCTGCGCGATCCTCAACGAAACATTGGCGACCACCGTTCTGCCGCCAAAGCGGCACGTCAACGCGCTGACCTCAAGCCTGGCCGACTTCATTTGAACGGACAAAGACGTTGAAGGGCTGCATAGTATTCACTTCAGAAACTGGCTGACAGTCCAAGCTGCCCCCAACGGCCCGGCATCGGGTAGCCGGGCCGGTAGGCGTAGCTCCGGTCAAACAGGTTTTCTATCGCAAGAAAGACTTCGCCTTTCGTTCCCAGCGCAGGCACGGGATAAGCCACGCGAACATTGGCCACGCTGAACCCATCGACTTTCTGAGTGTTGATGGTGCCGGCACTGCGCGCCTCGCTCAAGGCCCAAACTTCGGACTGGTATTGCATATCGAATGCAATGCGGACCGGCCCAGCCTGGCCGTTGAGCCCCCAGCTCAGTGCTTTCTGCGGTGCATAAGGCAGGTTGTTAATGCTGGGGTCCAGCAGTGTGAGCCCGGCAAATAGTGTCCAACTTTGCGTCAGCGCCTGACGGACCGAGAGTTCGCTGCCCCGCATCTGGTAGATGCCGAGGTTGATGAACTGCGGCGGCGGTGGCACGTTCGGCGGAAATCCAAATACGTAACGCTTCGTGACCTGGTCATTGAACAGGCTGACATCGATCTGCGTGGCGGGGCGGGGCGTGAACTTGAAACCGAGCTCGGCATGGTCGAGTTCTTCGGCTGAGAGATTCTTCCAGCTGGCACCCAGTGGTGCAATCAGCGACGAGAGCACTGTGGTCTCCAGCCCGGGGTAGTTGATGCCACGCGAGACGTTGGCGAACAACGTCAACTTGTCCGATACGAGTGAGGCACCCGCGTGCGGCGCAATGTTCGAGCCGAACTGATTGTGGTTATAGAAGCGAATGCCGGCCGACGGCACCAGTGTCCAGTCCTGGCTGATACTCAGTTGCTGACTCAGCGCTAGGTAGGGCGATGTAATCTTGAAGGTCGGCGCATCAAAACGCGCTTGTGGTGCGGGCGCCACCCGGTTGAACTGTACGTCCCCGGTGATCCGGTCGATATCCAGACCCGCGATCACGGTGCCGCCGCTCCACGGTGAAAACTGTTCTTTCCAGCGCAGCCCGCTCATGCGAAACCGGGTCAAGGTCTCGCCATCCGGCGCCGGTTGGTTGAGCCAGTCGCCTTCGCCTTCGTTGCTGAAAACGCGCAGGCTTCCCTGCCAGTTTCCGTGGGCATGAGAAACGCCGGCAGAAAGCATGCTGCCCTGGGTGTTGAATTGCTGCGCTATGGCCGGTGCCGCAACGCGGTTGTCGCCTGGATCGCTGGCTTTGTTATTCACGGTGACAAAACTCGCTTGGGCTGACCACTGCGCGTTCAGACGCAGACCAACGTGACCCATCAAATTGTCAAGTTCCCCGCTGGCGTTGGGCCGGTGTCCGTCGGATTGGGCATGGCCCTGGGCCAGCGTGTAATCCAGATCGCCCTGGCGGCCCAACAAGGTGGCCTGTTCGACCAGCGTGCCAAAAGAGCCAACACTTAAGCGTGCATCGCCATGAACGCCATCCTCGGTAGCGCGCCGGGCTTGCAGATTGATCGAGGCGAAATTGTTGCCGTTGATCTGCGGTTGCGGACTCTTGTAGACCGCAATCGCCTGCATGCCATTGACCGGCAACAAGTCAAGCAAGGGGTGATTCCAGACGCCCATGTAAAACGGTAGCTCGTCGATGTAGGTCTTGATTTCGCTACCCGGACGGCTCGCACCCATACCGCGGATGTACACCGCCCCGCCCTGATCTCCACCGAAAGCGCCGACCGGGTTGTAACGGGAGATTTGCACGCCGGGAGTGCGGCGCAAAGCGAAAGCAAGATCGACCGCATTCTGATCCCGCAGCTGATCGGCGCCGACCACTGCCGAGACGCCGGAGAATGCGTCCACAACCACCTCTTCGATCACCGGATTGGCGGTAACGACAACCGCCGGCAAGTTGACTGCTTGCGCGCAGACACTACCGGCGGCGATGCAGGAAATCGCCAGCACAAGCTCTTGCTTCTCCATGGAAATTCTCCGGATGAGGTCGACCATCGGCGCCGTGTATGATGAATTTACAAATTATTATTACACATCACACGACCGACCGTAAGCGCGAAAACGATCCGCGCTACGGTACCCTGAACTACGTCACATCCCAGACGATCAGGGCTTGTGCTTGCTGTGGTCCATGGCCGGCATGTCGCCAGCATTTGCTGTCGGCGCCCCCGGCGCGTTAGTGGTCACCGGCACTTTGAGTTCCACTTTGCTCTCGGCACCCTTGGCATCCTTGGCATCCTTGAACACCAGCGTCAGCGGTACAGTGCTGCCCTTGAGCAGCGCACCTTTAAGGTCCATCAGCATGACGTGGTAGCCACCCGGCTTGAGCTCCACGGTTTTGCCAGCGGGAATGTCCAGGCCGCCGGGGACGGCGCGCATCTTCATCACATCGCCTTCCATTTTCATTTCATGGACTTCCACAACACCGGCGGCGGGGGATGAGGCGCCGACCAGCTTCGCGCCGTCTTTGGCCGTGATCTTCATGAAGGCGCCGGTGGCTTTCTGGCCCTGCACCGAAGTGCGAACCCAGGCGTCTTTGACTTCGACGATTTGCGCATAGGCGGTGCCGCAGGCCAGTGCACCGATGAGGGCGAGTGTCTTGAATTTCATATATTTCTCCAAAAGAATTGACTGACAAATGATTTAGTGCTGGTGGGCCGCGGGGCTGGATTCAATGATTTCGAGCAGCGCGGCGGGAAACTTCAGACCCTTGGTGGAAGTACCGGTGGTGGGGATTTCAGCCCAATCGATACTACCTTTTTCGCAGGTCTGTGTCACCTTGAACCACATGGGGCCGGCTGTGCCGGGCAGACCGCCACGCAACACAAACTCGTCGTACCAGGCGTCTGGCAACCAGTCGTCTTTGCTCGCAGCCGTCCAGCTGATTTCTGTAACGTCTTCGGTGATCGTCTTGCCATGACTGGTATAGGGTTTGGCCAGTTTTGCCAATTTCGCGGACAAGATCCAGCCGGCTTTGGGCATCGGCTTGGCGCCGCTGAAACCCTCTGGAATCGTGACGCGAAGCGCGGTGACTGGCGAGCCCTCGCAACCGTGACCGACGCGCAGCGTGGCGCGGTAGCTGGTGTTCGCCAGCGCTGCCGGTTCGCCCAGTACCACATGGGCCAATGCAGTTGTACCAGACAGGAGCAAGGCACAGGCCATTGCGTATTTGCTGATGAGAGAATTGTTCATGATGTCCTTGGCAAATTACAGGTCAAACTTCAGCTCGGCTACATAGCTGCGCTGCGGATAGGGATGGAAATTCCAGTACTGGTAGTTGTTCAGGTTGTCGATGCCCAGTGAAGCGGTCCAATGCTTGTTCACCGCATAGCGCACGCGCAGGTCGGTGGTGAAGTACGGGCTGACGCCCTGGTAGGTGTAGCCGTTCACGTCGGCATTGTTCAGCGTGCGAAACTGCACGCCGCTGTACCGCGCACCCAGCGCTGCACTCCAGTGCTCGTCCAGCCGGTAACTCGCTAGCGCGGTGCCGCGCCATTTCGGAATATTGGGCTGTTGCTTGCCGATGGTGTCGCCGGCCACGGCAACAAAGCCGGCGTTTTCCTTGATGACTGAGTCGGCATAGGTGACGCTGCCGGCGAGGTCAAGCCCCTTCCTGATGACATCGACCCCGCTGTAAGCCACTTCCAGCCCCATGGTTTGAATGCGACCGATGTTTTGCACCCGGCTGACGTTCTTGTTGGCAACCGGGTCCAGCGTGGTTTGCGAGTACAGCGAATCGTGCGTATCCTCGGTGAAGAAGGTCAGGCGCAGCAGACCTTGTCCGAGCTCCTTTTCTGCGCTGAGTTCACTGGCCCAGGACTTCTCGGGCCTGAGCTGGGGATCATTGATGTACTGCGAGTTGGTGGTGGAGGTGGCGCCGTACAGCTCCGACACCGTGGGCATGCGCACGGCACGCCCCGTGGAGGCCTTGAGCACCGTGTCGTCCAGCCATTGGTAAGACAGCGCCGCTTTGGGTGAAATGTAATTTTCGGTGCGCGCACCATAACTGGTGTTGGCAGCATTGCCCACGCCGAACGTGGTCAAACCATTGGATGCCGTCCAGTTTTCAAGACGGGCGCCCAGAACGGCTTTCCATTTCGGATCAAAGGCCCAGGCATCCTGCGCATAGAGGCTTTGCAGCACGGTCTTGCCACCGACTTCATTGGCCAGAGTCCCGGCGCCGTCGCTGAGCCAATTGCCTGTAATGCTGGATGTGAGGTACTTGAGAACATAGCTGTCCTGTTGCAGACCGAAGTCCACAATGTGCGCGCCCCGGCTACCCTGTGGGCGCCAGGTCCCCTTGGCTGCCAGGGTGTTCCAGCCCGTGCCGCTGCCATCGGCCACGGTACCGGCGCCGCCGGTCGCCGCCGCTGGCAAGAAGTTGGTGGCGGCATTGCTGCGCTTCTCATCCTTGCTGTAGTCGTACAGGCTGGCTGCCACTTCCCAGTCCCACACGCCCTGTGTATGGCTCTTGATCGACAGTCCCTGCATAAGGTGACGCAAGCTCTCGTTGGTCAGCGTGTAGTCGCCGCCGCTCAGTGCCTGCGTGCCACTGAAGGCCAAGCCGTTGATGTTCATGGCGCCGCTATAGACCGGCTGACCGGCGCTGTTGCCCAGGTAGGAGGCCGGTCGCCCCTCGGAAGTGTTTTGCCAGAGTCCCAGCAGGTAGCTGGCACGCACAGCAGGCGTGATGTCATAGGCGAGCTTGATCTTGGCGTGGTCTTGCAGCGTGTGGAACTCGGTGCCGGTGCCCAGAATGTAGATCGGTGCGTTGCTGTTGTTCTTGTCCAGTACCGCACCAGTGACCGCCGTGCCGGCAGAACTCGCTGTGCCGGCGCTGAGCAGGCGCGTCGGGAAGGTCAACGGCTGGCCGTGGCTGTCGGTGTGGTTGAGGTTGAAGAACCAGGACCAGTCGCCGCTCTTGTTGCCCAGCGAGGCGCTGGCTTGCCAGGCCTTGAAGGTGGCGCTGGTGTTGTACAAGTCGAAGGGTTGCGAGACGTAGTCCAGCCTGGCGTGGGCCTCGAACCGGCTTGGCATGCGGGTCACATAGTCCACCACCGCGCCGACCGAGTTGCCAGGGTAGGCGGCCGAGAAAGGGCCATACATGACATCGACGCGTTGAATTTCTTCCGGTGTCACCAGACCCCAGCGCGGTGGAAAGCTCAATCCGCTGACGCCATTGCCAAGGTAGTTGGAAAGCAGGACGCCGTCGCCATAGACGGCAGAGCGGGCGCTGTTGCCGGTGCCGGAGGCGCGGCTGGACAGAATGGCGTGGTTGTAGTCGCCGATGTAGCGCTTGCGCACCAGCAGGCTGGGAAAGTACTTGAGCGCGTCCTCACTGTCGGTGGCATTGATGGCTTGCTCAATCTGAGCCGCCGTGACACCTTCGATGGTGGTTGGAATCTGGGTCGGCAGGGACGTCGGTCGCCCGGCGCTGACGGTGACAACCCCCAGCGACCTGACGGGTGCGTCCATGGCGACGACAAGGCCAGGATTGGTCTGGGTTTGTGCCAGGGACGGTAAAGCAAAAGGTAAGGCGGCGGCAAGCGCCAGCGTAAGACGATGTTTGCTCAAGGCAAATCTCCAAAACAGTGCAATGAAATATCTCCACCACCGGCTTGAAGCCAGCGGGAGACGATGTCAATTCAATGGTTCAGGAGAAGGCAGGCGGACCCCGCGCCGGGGGCGGTACCGCAGTGAGCGAGGCAATGTGGGCGGCCGGTAGGCTTTGCAGCACATGGGCCAGGGGCTGCACCGGCTCGACGCTGCCATGCATGACCGGCGGCGGCGCGTAACCGGTGGCGCACAAGGAGCAGTCCAGGGTGTGCAGGGATACGACTTCGCTGCCCTCGTCGCTCTTGACCAGCAACTTCATCACGCCCGAAGCCGAGCAGATCACCTCCATGGCTTGCGGCTTGACGATGGGTGAAGCGATAGAAGCCCCAATGAACAAGGCAAACCATACCAGCACGAAGCGGGCGATCAGGTGAGCGTTGCGCAGGGTTTGCATTGACATCGGCGCAGTATAGCCATTGGAGCCCCTTAGTCCTTAATCTGACATAAGGACGAGTTTGGAAGTACTGCGCCCGTGAACCGTCTTGAATCAAAACAACGCAATCGGTGATGAGGAACCATCACTTCGACCCCGGAAACAGGCTCCGTTGCGGAACAACCATATCTCGCCCGGCCCCCCGGATTGCAGATCCGCGTCGATGCCGTGCACGCGACCGCCGTGGAAAGTCGAGATTCCGCGCCTGATCGTGGAGTGCCCAACCACGATGGTGCGCACACCGAAGGCGGACAGGATTTGCTCAACTTCCTCGGGGCTGGCGTCCGGTCGTTTCAGTTCCTTGCCAGGGATCAGGCCACGGTACCAGATTGGTGAGTCCCGTCCCAGAAGTCGCTGGCTGCCTTCCAGATCGATTACCTTGCGAAACGACGCATTGAAGGCATCGATCTCCCGTTCTTCCGGCAGCATGACGGGTGAAGGACCGCCATGCGCGAAAAGAACAGAGCCGATGCGCAGCAAGACCGGCCTGCTTCGCAGCCAGCGTCCCATTTCCGTATCGGGACCATAAAGGGTTTTCTGGTCCGCCCCCAGAACCTTCTTTTGCGAGAAAGCGTAATTCGGATGCAAATAGCGCTCGTCCCCGCGCAAGGCGCCGATCTCGTGGTTGCCGAGGAGCACATGAACCCGTCCACCTGCAGACAGGGCTTGGGCTTCAAGCTGGCGTAACAGCCAGAAGACCTCCGTGACCTGCGTGCCACGATCAAAGATGTCGCCGATGATCACGAGGTGGTTACGAGAAAATGACCATTTCTTCTGCTGGTCGATGATGTGGTGGGCCTGCAGCAACGTGACCAGACTGCCAAGATTGCCGTGGACATCGCTCACAGCGGCAATGCGCTCAGGCGCGGAAAATTCAGCAGGGCTTGGGACGGGCGCGACCGGATCAAGTCGCAGGGAACCCAGCCCCGGCAAGTCGAGTTCAAAAGGGGTACCCAAGCGCTCTTCATGACGGACCCCCTCTCGCACGGACAGCACACGTGCCTCTTGGCCCTGCCAAAGCACATAGGGACCATCTGACAGGGCTGCAGACTCCGCTTGCAGTCCCGCTGCCAGCAAATCGCTACCGACGACGGTGCACAGCAAAGCGCCCAGCAAGAGCGCAAGAAAACGATTCAGTACAACAGGCATACGCATCAGCATTTCATTCACCTCGCGGCCAGTATCGCAGCTCGGGTCAGCGATCCATTATGCTCAGCGCCACACCGATGTGAACGCGATGTACTTAACGTGAATGCCGCACACCACTTGATCAAGCGCCGCCAGTGCCTTGCTGCGTTGGCCTGTGCGGCATGGGCCTGCCCTGCCTTGGCCACGGACGTGAAACGACAGATCTGGCCAGGCCCGGTATTCAAGCCCTCCCTGCAGCTGAGCGGGCTTGACGGCGCGGTCTGGAGCCTTGCCGCGCAGAGGGGCAAGCCGTTGCTTCTGAACTTCTGGGCAAGCTGGTGCGAGCCCTGCCGCGCCGAGATGCCGTCGCTGGAACGGCTGGCAAGTCGTCACGAGGCACAGGGCCTGCAGGTGATGGCGATCAACTACCGTGAAACCGAGGCCGTCGTGCACCGTTTCATGGACGCCACGGCCTTGAAGCTGCCGGTGCTCCGCGACGGCGAGGGATTGGCAGCCAAGGCCTTTGGGGTGCGCACCTTCCCCAGCACCGTGGCTATCAACCGCAAGGGCCGGGTGCTCTTCATCGTCGTGGGTGAATGCGACTGGAGCAGTCCACCTGCCAGCCGATGGGTGGCTGAGATGCTTTAGCGTTGCGCAGTGCAGCGGAGCTACTTGCTGTCAGCCAGGAAAGACGGATAACCTGCAGCATCCGTGGCCTTGGTCAGAGCGGCGACGTTGGTCTTCGCATCATCGAAAGTTACTTTGGCGTTGCGACGGACATAGCTCACGACCGCACGGCTCACGCCGGGTACTTTGAGCAGAGCCACTTTGATGGTGACCGGGCAGGTCTCGCAGTCCATCGTCGGCACGGTCAAAGTCACCTGCTGAGTCGCAGCGAATGCGGACACGGCGCTCATCAGAAGCGCCACGCCAGCGACCGTTATGAGCTTCTTCATGGAGCGCTTCCTTTCAATAGAACAGAGGCGCCGCAAGAGGCACCAGAATGGTAATCAGGGTGAGCATCGCGACCAGCCAGAACCAGCGGCGCGCTGTCGCATTGACCTTGCGGCATGACTCGTCACCTGCGTTGCACGCACACCCGGCCTCCGGCTCTAATCGAAAGAGACGCCACGCAGCCAGGCCGAGTGAGGCACAGGCCAGCACCATCAGCCCGGTCGAGTAAGGCTGGAGCCCGCGCATCTGACTGATCCATGCACCAGAAATACCAAGGACCGCCAATAGCAGTGGCAGAACGCAACAAGCCGAAGCCAGCAGTGCGGCGACGCCAGCCAGCGCGAGCGCCCGTGCGCTGCTGCGTCCTGCTATGGGACCCGGCGACTCGAAACGGGCGGCTGTAGACATCCCGGTGTGGCCTCAGGAGAGGACTTCGCGTGCCGTGATCTGGTACGTGAAAGCGTCGGGGTCGTACGGGTCGCGTGCTCCGGCGCTGGTCTGGCCCTGCGGGTACATGAAGAATCCGAGCTTGCCTTGCTTGGCTCCCGGCAAACTGACGTCGCTGGCGCTGTTGTAAGCCATCCAGTTGCCCTCCCAACTCCCGAACAGGGCTTTGCGAACCGGGGCGACGACAGGATGACCAGCGTCCTTGATCCACTCGGCTGTCTCCTGGCGCATGACCTTGGTGACGTCGGCTGGATCCATGGCCACCCAGCCGTGGACTTTCAGGTAGACCTCGGCGCGGCAGTGCTGGGCTCCCTTCAAGTTGGCAGGGTTGCCGCCAAGTTCGCGATAGCCGAAAGCGCTGGGTACCAGGCGAATGCCGTAGATGTCACGAGCGGGCACGCCCGCGGCGCGGCACAGGCCAACAAACAGGGCATTGATGTCGGCACACTTGCCGCTCAGATTCTGGGTTTCAAGCATGGTCTTGATGTCCCCGACGCCGCAGCCGCGCACCTTGGGTTCACGGTAGGTGCTAACGACGACCCAGTCGTAGATGCGTTGCACCTTCTCCCGATCATCACGGGCACCAGC
The DNA here is from genome assembly GCA_903906695.1 of uncultured beta proteobacterium. Classification (GTDB taxonomy): domain Bacteria; phylum Pseudomonadota; class Gammaproteobacteria; order Burkholderiales; family Burkholderiaceae_C; genus Rhodoferax. The sequence goes on from CAIVLG010000269.1 coordinate 15,437, forward strand.
GACGATCTGGGCAGCGACCTTGCGGACAATACCATCGGTTGTGATGAGCTCACTTGGCGCTGTCCAACGCCGCAAATCGGCCGGGTCCGCGGCTGGCGCAATAGCGCGCTCGTTCCAGTCGACGGCGCGGTTCTGCGTCTGCACGCGATTGGTGAGCACAACGGTGGGCAGCGGCGTTCCGGCATCGAAGCGTGCGACCAGCACCCGGGCCCCGGTGTCGCCATCGGCAGCAAGGCGCACGTCGCTGCTGTTGCCGGACCAGCTACTGTCCAGCGTGCGTTGCCAAGGGGTGTCGAGCGATGGTACGGGCAGCCACAGGATCGCTTCGCCCTTCGCGTCGCGCAATTGCACCGTGGTCGTAACTTCGAAGGTGCGCCAGCCTTGCGGCTTGGGATCAAACCGGCGTGCTGCTTCCTGCGCGCGCACCGAGGGCAAACCTGCCAGCATGAGGGAGGCCGAAGTGGCTTTGACGAGGTCGCGACGCGACATGAGGTATGGCATAAGGGTTCCAGAAAGGTGCGGCCGCGCGCGGCACGAAGAAGCGCCATCCAGCGCAGAAAAAGCACTGGCATTGGCCGCTTGTGATGAGTTTAGCGGATGCGCCTTGCGACTGCAGGGCCAGGCGGCCGGTTCTCAGCTTCGCGCACCAGATGCGATACTCCCAATCCACTACTTGACCAAGCTCGGAACTCATCATGCAAAACGCGCAAAAATTCTATATCGACGGTCAATGGATAGCACCGCACAGCAAGCAGACCCTGGCTGTGCTGAACCCGGCCACCGAAGCCGTCATCACCCACATCGCCATCGGCGACGATGTCGATGCGGATCACGCCGTTAATGCCGCGCGCCGCGCCTTTGCCACTTTCTCTCAAACCAGCATCGAAGAGCGCGCTGCGCTGCTGGAGCGAATCATCGCCGTCTACAAAAAGCGCATGCCCGACATCGCCAGCATCGTGTCACAGGAAATGGGCGCGCCCATCACGCTGGCGACTGCCGCGCAGGCACCGTCCGGTCTGGGCCATTTGATTCAGGCGCTGAAGGCGCTCAAATCCTTCGAGTGGGAGAAAGACGTGGGACGCAGCCACATCGTGCACGAAGCCATTGGCGTCTGCGCCCTGATCACGCCCTGGAACTGGCCGCTCAACCAGATCGCAGCCAAGGTCGGCCCGGCACTGGCGGCCGGCTGCACCATGGTGCTCAAGCCCAGTGAAGTGGCGCCGCTCAACGCGCTGCTGTTTGCTGAAGTAATGCACGAAGCCGGCGTGCCGCCTGGCGTCTTCAATCTGGTCAACGGCGACGGTCCGGGTGTTGGCACCGCCCTCTCAACGCACCCGGAGGTCGATATGGTGTCGATCACGGGTTCCACGCGAGCCGGTGTGCTGGTAGCGCAGAATGCTGCCCCCAGCGTGAAGCGCGTCAGCCAGGAGCTCGGTGGCAAGTCGGCCAACATCGTGCTGGGCGACGCCGACTTCCAGAAGGCCGTTTCCGCTGGAATTTTTTCCTGCACCTCCAACAGCGGGCAGTCCTGCAACGCGCCGACACGCATGCTGGTGCCCGTAGCGCGTATGGATGAGGCAGCAGCCATTGCCCGCAGTGCTGCCCTCTCCGTCAAGGTCGGTGACCCGACGCAGGCCGATACCAAGGCGGGGCCGGTGGTATCGAAACTGCAGTGGGACAAGATCCAGGCACTGATCCAGAAGGGCATCATCGAGGGCGCCAAACTCGAATGCGGCGGCCCGGGTCTGCCAGACGGCCTCACAGCAGGTTACTTCGTCAAGCCCACCGTCTTCTCGCACGTCACGAATCAGATGGGAATTGCGCGAGAAGAAATCTTTGGCCCGGTGCTGTGCATCATTGGCTACACCGATGAAGCCGACGCGATCCGCATTGCCAACGACACACCGTACGGCCTGTCGGGCTATGTGCAGTCCGGTGACATTGAGCACGCACGCAGGGTGGCACGCCAGATCCGCGCCGGCAACATCCATCTGAACGGTGCCGGC
>CAIVLG010000270.1 GCA_903906695.1 uncultured beta proteobacterium
AAACAGGATTCAGCGCCCACTCCTGACGCGAGCCGTGCAGCAACCCAAAGCGCAACAGCTGATTCTGCCGACATCCCTGGTTGGGAGCGGAAGACGCTGGAAAAACTGGTGTTCGCAGCGCTGACCGAGCAGCGCCAGGCGCGTCGCTGGCGCAATTTTGTGCGACTCGCCTGGCTGCTATTCCTGGCCGTGGTCGCCTGGCTGGTGATCAGCCGCAATGGCCCGCCGACCGATAGCAGCACGCCGCACACGGCGATGGTGGAAATCAAGGGCGAAATTGCTGCGGGTGCCGAAGCCAGCGCCGACTTGATAGTGGCCGCCCTTCGCAGTGCCTTTGAAGACGCGGGCTCGCAGGCCGTCGTCATGCTGATCAATTCGCCAGGTGGCAGCCCGGTGCAGGCCGGCATCATCAATGACGAGATCAAGCGTCTCAAGGCCAAACACAACAAGCCGATCTACGCTGTGGTTGAAGAGTCGTGTGCCTCGGCCGCCTATTACATTGCGGCCGCCGCCGACAAGATATTTGTTGACAAGGCCAGCATCGTGGGCAGCATAGGTGTGTTGATGGATGGCTTTGGCTTTACCGGCTTGATGGACAAACTCGGGGTCGAGCGCCGTCTTATGACCGCCGGCGAGAACAAGGGTTTTCTTGACCCATTCAGCCCTCAAACCGAAAGGCAAAGGGTTTTTGCGCAGACCATGCTGGACCAGATTCACAAACAGTTCATCGAGGTCGTCAAAGCCGGTCGTGGCAAGCGGCTCAAGGAAACCAAGGAAACCTTTAGCGGCCTGTTCTGGACCGGTCAGCAGGCGATCGAGATGGGATTGGCCGATCAGCTTGGCAGTCTTGACTTTGTGGCGCGCGAAGTGGTCAAGGCGGAAGAAGTTGTCGACTACACGCGCCGGGAAAATGTGGCAGAGCGGCTGGTCAAGCGTTTTGGCGCCGCCATCGGCGCAGGCGCGGTGCACGCGATTGCATCGATACCGGTGTTGCGCTGAGCGCTTCGGCGGTCCGGGAATTCAGCGTCCCAGGGCGAACACTGCCGGCGTCGAGTTATCAAGCGGAAAAGTCTTCTTACGCCAGTTCTTGATGCTGTCGCTGCAACAGACACTTCGGTCCAGGGTTATGCCGCTGCAGACTGCGAGACGGGTGTTGTGCTGCAGGGCATGCAGCAAGGTTTGCAACATCGCTGCGTTGCGGTAGGGAGTTTCGATGAACAACTGGGTTTGCCCGCTTTTCAGCGCGAGCGATTCGAGTTCCCTGACGCGCTCGGCACGCTCTGCCGAGTCTTGCGGCAGGTAGCCGGCAAAAGCAAAGTTTTGGCCATTGAGCCCGCTGGCGGCCAGCGCCAGCATCAGTGAGATCGGACCGACCAGCGGAATCACTTCAATTCCCAAATCGTGGGCTGCCCGTACCACTGATGAACCAGGATCGGCTACGGCCGGCATGCCTGCTTCGCTGACCAGGCCGAGATCGCTTCCAGCGAGTGCTGGACCCATCAGGTGGTGGGCATCGAAATTGCCGCTGTGATCGCCCTTCTTGTGCACCTGACGCGGCAGTTCCTGAATCTGCAAAGCCTGCAGCGGGCTGTCCAAGGGGATGATCTGATTCACGCGTTTCAGGTAGGCGCGCGTTGATTTCGCGTTCTCGCAAATCCAGTACTGCAAGCTTGCGGCGAGCTCCAAGGTGCCCAAGGGCATCGTCTGCCGCAAATCCACTTCCTGCTCGCAGCCAAAATCAAGTGGCGCCGGGACCAGGTAAAGCTTGCCTACGGTGGCCGGTGCAGCCGTGGTCTGTGTCGCGCTCATTGTCACAATATCTTGACGCCGGCGGCGCGAAGCATGCGGCAGGTGCGGATCAGCGGCAAACCGACCAGCGCGGTTGGGTCGTCGTTCTCGATCGACTCCAGCAGGGCGATGCCAAGCCCCTCGCTCTTGGCGCTGCCGGCGCAGTCATAAGGGGTTTCCGCCTGGAGGTAGGCCTCAATTTCTGCATCTGTGAGATCACGGAACCGAACTTTGACCGGGGCAAAATCCAGTTGCGCAAAGCCGGTATCTAGGCAGACCACGGCGACCGCCGTCTGAAAGGTCACGGTCTTGCCACGCATCTGCTGCAACTGGGCGATGGCGCGGCTGTGGTTGCCAGGTTTTCCAAGGGCATGGCCATCAAGATCGGCCACCTGGTCGGAGCCGATCACCACGCAGTCCGGGAATTGTGCGGCCACGGCCTGCGCTTTGGCCATCGCCAATCGGCAGGCCAGTTGCCTCGGTGTCTCGGACCGCTGCGGTGTCTCATCAACCTCCGGCGCGATCACCTCAAACGCGACGCGCAGGCGTTCCAGCATTTCACGGCGGTACTGCGAAGTGGAGCCCAGGATGAGTTTTCGATGAACCGGTTCGGACATGCCCTCATTCTCTTACACTGTTGGCATGAAACAAAAGGCGACCCCCGATAATCTGGACATCAAGGCCCTGGCACAGTCATCAGGCACGGTTGCTGGACACAATCCGCTGTCGGAATTTGGGCGTCTGATCCGCGAAACACAAGGCCTGGGCGCTGAAAAAAAACTGAATTGGTCGGTCCGTGGCGAACTTCGGACCGATGCGCTGGGCACGCAGCAGGTCTGCTTGCATTTGGATGTCGATGTTGGCCTGCCACTGACCTGCCAGCGCTGCATGACGCCGGCCGAAATCGCGGTGGTCGTGCACCGCTCCTTCCGATTTGTCGACAACGAGGAGACTGCCGAGGCCCAAGACCCAGAGTCAGAGGACGATTTGCTCGTTCTGAGTGCTGATTTCAGTCTGACCGAGCTGATCCAGGACGAGGTTTTGATGGAGTTGCCGCTGATTCCGAAACACGAGGTGTGTCCAGTCAAGGTCAAACTGGCTGCGGTAGATAAGGGGTTTGGTGCGGCTGCCGAGGAACAAGGGCAGCCTTTTGCGCTGTTGGCCCAACTCAAAAACGGCAACTCAGGCTAAAGCGGCGACTTGCCATATAATGGCAGGCTGAGCGCGAGCCCTAGGTGCCGCGTTTTCCACCAACCCCGGGGTGTTGCCAGCGTCGCAGGCAGCACACATAGATTAGGAGCGGATTATGGCCGTCCAACAGAACAAAAAGTCACCGTCCAAGCGCGGTATGCATCGTTCCCACAATGCGCTGGTCGTGCCAGGTATTGCAGTTGAGGCGACCACGGGCGAGACCCATTTGCGCCACCACGTGAGTCCGACTGGCTTCTATCGGGGCCGCAAAGTCGTCAAGACGAAGTCTGAAGCCTGATTTACACATCAAGCAAAGGCCCGAAGCTACCGTGTTTGTAGCGTCGGGCCTTGTCTTTTGTGACATCGGGTAAACGCATCCACCTGCCTGCTTGCACTGATCGGTCATGACCACCGTCGCTGTCGATTGCATGGGGGGCGATCACGGTCTGGCTGTAACGATTCCTGCTTGCCGAAATTTTCTCGACAAACATCCCGATGCACACCTGATCCTGGTTGGCTTGCCAGGTAGCCTGGCAACTTTTTCGCACGCACGAGCCAGGGTCGTCGCCGCCGCCGAGGTGGTCGGCATGGAAGATTCGCTTGAAGTGGCGCTGCGGCGCAAGAAAGACTCGTCTATGCGGGTGGCGATTCAGCAAGTCAAGGATGGTCTGGCGCAAGCCGCCGTGTCAGCCGGCAATACCGCTGCATTGATGGCAATTTCGCGCTATTTACTCAAGACGCTCGACGGCATTGACCGTCCGGCCATCGCGGGGCAAATTCCGAATGCCAAAGGTCAGGCCACGACGGTGCTGGACATGGGGGCCAACGTGGACTGTTCAGCCGAGCACCTGCTGCAATTTGCCATTATGGGTTCCGCATTGGTGTCTGTCCTGAGCGGCATCGACAATCCAACGGTGGGTCTGCTCAATATTGGTGAGGAGTCGATCAAAGGCAACGAAGTCATCAAGGCGGCAGGCGAGTTGTTGCGTGCTGCGTCCAAAGCGGGTGATTTCAACTTCTATGGCAATGTCGAAGGAAACGATATTTTCAAGGGCACTTCCGACATCGTTGTCTGCGATGGCTTTGTCGGCAACGTGGCCCTGAAAGCCAGCGAAGGATTGGCAACCATGATCGTCGATTTTCTGAAAATGGAATTTTCGCGCAATGTCCTCACCAAGATTGCGGCCGTTGTTGCCTACCCCGTCATCGCTGCGCTCAAGAAGCGTATGGATCATCGGCGATACAACGGGGGTGCCTTGTTGGGCTTGCGCGGCCTTGTATTCAAGAGTCACGGTTCTGCCGACGAATTGGCTTTCGAGTACGCGCTGGCAAGGGCCTACGATGCAGCCAGACATCAGTTGCTCGATCGCGTTCAAATCAGAATTGCGCACGTTGCGCCACTGATTGTTGCTGGTTCATCTTCCAAGCCAGTCGATACTCAGAGCCGGACTTAGTTATGAAACTATATTCGCGCATTACCGGCACCGGCAGCTATCTGCCGCCGCGTCGAATCAGCAACGCCGATCTGGTCGCCCAACTCGCTGTTAATGGAGTAGAGAGTTCCGATCACTGGATTGTGGAAAGAACTGGCATCCGGGCCCGCCATTTTGCCGAGCCACAGGTTTGCAGCAGTGATTTGGCTCTGGAGGCAGCTCGGCTGGCTTTGCAGTCAGCCAAGGTTCAGCCCACAGACATCGATCTGATCATCATTGCCACTTCAACGCCCGACATGGTATTTCCTTCGACCGCATGCATTCTGCAGAACAAGCTCGGCGCGCATGGTTGCCCTGCTTTCGATGTGCAGGCAGTTTGTAGCGGTTTTATTTACGCGCTTTCAATCGCCGATGCGATGATCAAGACCGGTGCCGCCAAGAGGGCTTTGGTGGTTGGCGCGGAGGTATTTTCACGGCTTCTCGATTTCAAGGATCGCACAACATGTGTTCTGTTCGGTGATGGCGCCGGTGCCGTGGTGCTGGAAGCGTCAGGCAAGCCCGGAATTCTGGCCAGTGACCTGCACGCCGACGGCAAGCACGCCGGCATATTGTGCGTGCCAGGTCAGATATCGGGTGGCAAAGTGATCGGTGATCCTGTGTTGAAGATGGACGGCAGGGCGGTTTTCAAGCTGGCGGTGGGCGTGCTCGATGCGGCCGCCCGCACCGCCCTGGAGAAGGCCGGCAAGACTGCATCCGATATCGACTGGCTGATCCCGCATCAGGCCAATAGACGGATCATGCAAAGCGCTGCCAGCAAGCTGGGGATCTCGATGGACAAAGTGATTGTTACAGTTGACCAACACGGCAATACATCGGCGGCATCAATTCCGCTGGCGCTGGACACGGCGGTCCGCAGCGGCCAACTCAAAGTTGGCGAACTGCTGATGCTCGAAGGGGTGGGCGGCGGTTTCACCTGGGGCGCGGTGCTATTGCAGTTGTAACTAGTAGGACATAAAGACAACATGAAGCCTTTTGCTTTTGTTTTTCCGGGTCAGGGCTCCCAGTCCGTGGGCATGCTCGATGCTTGGGGCGATCATCCTGTGGTGCTTGAAGTGCTGAAGGAAGCTTCCGATGCCCTGGGCGAAGACATAGGAAAACTTATCCACAATGGGCCAAAGGAAACGCTCGCCCTGACGACCAATACGCAGCCTGTTATGTTGGTGGCTGCACTGGCAGCTCATAGGGTTTGGATGTCAGAGACCGGTGCGGCACCGACTGCGGTGGCGGGGCACTCCTTGGGTGAGTACTCGGCATTGGTCGCTGCCGGCGTGCTGACGCTCAGCCAGGCCGCCCCGCTGGTTCGTCTGCGGGCGCAGGCGATGCAGGAGGCAGTTCCTGTCGGTGTCGGTGCGATGGCAGCCATTATGGGCATGGAGGCTGCCAAAGTGGTCGCTGGATGCGTCGCCGTGACAGCTCAATTTGGAGACGGGTCGGTTGAGGTGGTTGAAGCTGTGAACTTCAACGATCCGACGCAAACCGTTATTGCCGGGAGCAAGGCAGCGGTTGAAACAGCTTGTCATGAACTGAAGGCGGCCGGCGCCAAGCGTGCTCTGGTGTTGCCTGTATCGGCTCCGTTTCATTCCAGCTTGATGAAGCCGGCGGCAGAAAAGCTCAAAAACAGGCTAATGTCCCTGACACTTGCAGCGCCGGAAATCCCTTTGGTGAACAACGTTGATGTTGCGGTCGAGGTCGAGGCAGATCGCATTCGCGACGCCTTGTACCGTCAAGCCTTCGGGCCGGTGCGTTGGGTCGAGTGTGTGCGGGCCCTCAAGGCGCGGGGCTTGACTCTGGTGGTCGAGTGTGGGCCGGGCAGAGTTCTGACGGGGCTGGTCAAGCGCATTGACCCCGAACTGAGCGCCCTGGCATTGCTGGATCCGACCTCTCTGGCGGACGTAAAGAACGAACTGGTGGGGGCGAATCATGGGTGAGGACGGGCTTAGGGGACAGCTGGCGCTGGTGACCGGAGCGTCACGTGGCATTGGAGCAGCGATTGCGCTGGAACTCGCGCAACGAGGCCTCAAGGTAGTAGGGACTGCCACCAGCGCCGGGGGCGCTGCAAATATCGCGCAGGCTCTTAGCGACTTTCCAGGCTGCGCCGGCGAGACGCTGGACGTCAACGACGCACCTGCAGTCGAAGCGCTGATCGCTCGCATTGTCAAGGAACATGGTGGATTGCAGGTGTTGGTCAATAACGCTGGCATCACCCGTGACAATCTGGCCATGCGGATGAAGGACGAGGAGTGGGATGCGGTGTTGGATACCGATCTAAAGGCCGTTTTCAGGACCAGTCGAGCGGTGCTTCGAACCATGATGAAGCAGCGCTATGGCCGCATCATCAATATCACCTCGGTCGTTGGTGCCCTGGGCAATCCGGGGCAGATCAACTATGCCGCCGCCAAGGCCGGTGTGGCGGGTATGACGCGGGCCTTGGCGCGTGAGGTCGGGTCACGCAATATCACCGTCAATTGCGTGGCGCCGGGTTTCATTGAAACCGATATGACTGCGGGCTTGCCGCAAGACCAGCAAAAAGCGCTGTTCAATCAAATTCCGCTGGGATGTTTTGGCAAGCCTTCGGACGTCGCCCACGCGGTCGCGTATCTGGCTTCGCCAGGGGCGAACTATGTCACCGGACAGGAACTGCAAGTCAATGGCGGGATGTTGATGTAGACCGCTTTCCGGTTCGGCGACCGGATCGCGAGAGCGTCGCCAAGCCCGGATAGAATCCCGGATTCATTCACAACCCTCTGAGGGAACCCATGAGCGATATCGAAGTACGTGTCAAGAAAATTATTGCCGAGCAACTCGGCGTTGAAGAGTCACAAGTGACCAATGAGAAGGCCTTTGTTGCCGATCTGGGTGCAGACTCCCTGGATACGGTGGAACTGGTCATGGCCCTGGAAGATGAGTTCGGAATTGAAATACCAGACGAAGACGCTGAAAAAATCACAACCGTGCAAAATGCGATCGATTACGCGAATTCGCATAAGAAGGCGTAATTCAGTTTCATGTCCCGTCGTCGCGTTGTCGTAACAGGATTGGGCTGTGTCAGTCCCGTGGGGAACACAGTCGCCCAGGCATGGGCCAATGTGCTGGCCGGCAAGTCCGGCATTGAACTCATTACGAAGTTTGACGCGTCAAGCTTTGCCTGCAAGATAGCGGGTGAGGTCAGGGACTTTCAGGTGGAGTCGTACATCGGAAGCAAGGAAGCGCGCACGATGGACACCTTCATCCATTTTGGCATTGCAGCGGCCAGTCAGGCGGTTGCCGATGCCGATCTGCCAACACTCGAGGCCCTGCCAGACGAGTTGTCGACCCGAATTGGTTGTTTGATGGGGTCAGGCATCGGAGGTTTGCCGATGATTGAGAGCGTGCACGCCGATTTCCTGCAGCGCGGTGCGCGTCGCATTTCACCTTTCTTTGTGCCGGCCACGATCGTCAACATGCTGGCCGGTCAGGTGGCCATACACTTTGGTTTCAAGGGGCCCAATCTGGCCATTGTTTCTGCCTGCACGACCGGATTGCACTGCATTGGCGAAGCGGGCCGTATGATCGAATACGGTGACGCTGATGTGATGCTGGCGGGCGGCTCCGAGGCAACCGTTTCCCCTTTGGGTATCGGAGGCTTTGCCGCGATGCGGGCCCTGAGCACGCGCAACGATGATCCGCATACGGCGTCGCGTCCTTGGGACAGGGATCGCGATGGTTTTGTGCTTGGTGAAGGGGCCGGGGTCATGGTGCTTGAGGAGTATGAGCATGCGAAGTCGCGCGGCGCCAGGATCTACGCGGAACTGGCGGGTTTTGGCATGAGCGGGGACGCTGGCCATATGACGGCGCCCAATCTCGATGGCCCGCGTCGCGCGATGGTCGGTGCATTGCGCAATGCCGGCGTGAACGTGGATCAGGTCGATTATTTGAACGCGCATGGGACCTCGACGCCACTGGGTGATCTGAACGAATCCAATGCCATCAAGGCGGCTCTGGGAGATCAGGCAAAGAAGGTCGTGGTCAATTCCACCAAGTCCATGACCGGGCATTTGTTGGGCGGTGCTGGCGGCATCGAATCTGTATTTACGGTACTGGCACTGCATCACCAGAAAAGTCCGCCCACCATCAACATCTTTAACCAGGATCCGGAGTGTGATCTTGACTACTGCGCCAACGTCGCGCGCGACATGAAGATTGACGTGGCTCTGAAGAACAACTTTGGCTTTGGCGGTACCAATGGCTCGCTTGTGTTCAAGCGCGCGCCCTGAAGTTCCGCCAGCATGCACAGCGCCCCAGCGGTTTCTTATCCGGTGGGGCGTTCGCGCCTTTACGGGGGCTTGCTGGTATTGACCAGCCTTACCAGTTTGCTTGCCGGCCTGCTCTGGCGCTACCAGGCCCATCCGCCCGCATGGCAGCAAGGATTCTTTGCGCTGATCCTGTTCGTAACTGGGTTAGCCGCGTTTCAGGATTGGCGTCGGTCAGCCTGCGGCAGTTTGAAATGGGACGGGCAGGGCTGGAGTCTGCTGCTGCCGGGCGCAACGTTTGATGGATCGCTGAGTGCCCGTCTTGATTTGCAGCGCAGTCTCTTACTGTGCCTTCGCAGTGCTGGAGGCAGACGTCACTGGATGTGGCTGGAATGCCGAAGCGATGCACCGATCTGGAGTGCACTGCGCCGGGCGGTTTTTGCGGGCAACAGCGCCGACTGCGTTGATCAGGCAGGTGTTATCGATCAGCGAGTCCAGGTGAAGTCTTGACCGCTGATTCGCGTTGGCCCACTGTGCGCCCCGTTCCGGCGATGGCCGACGGCAGCGACGCCATGTTGGTCGAACGCACGCTTGCTGGCGATCAGAGCGCCTTTGAGTTGCTCGTCATCAAGTACCAGCGCCGGGTCCAGCGGCTGATCGGGCGCATGGTACGCGACGTTGATCTGGTCGAGGATATTGCTCAGGAGACGTTCATTCGGGCCTATCGGGGACTACATAAGTACCGTGGTGAGGCCCAGTTCTATACCTGGCTGTACCGTATTGCAGTCAATACCGCAAAACAGTTTCTGCTTGAACTCAAACGCGACCCGATGGTTCCGGATCACGCGTTTGCCGCGAATGAAGATGGAGATGAAACTTTTTCGGGCGGCAATGAACCAACTAGCTGCGAAACGCCAGAGTCGATATTGGCGGCGAAGGAAATAGGTGTGGCGGTGAATATGGCACTGGCAGCGTTGCCGGAAGATTTGCGGCAGGCCTTGGTCCTGCGTGAGATTGAGGGCATGAGTTATGAAGATATTGCTGAAGCCATGGATTGCCCGATTGGCACGGTCCGGTCGCGGATATTCCGTGCGCGTGAGGCGATATCAGCCAAGGTGAAGCCGATGCTGGAGAAGCAGACCGGAAAGCGCTGGTAGCTGGCTCAACAGGAAGAATTCGGAATTGAACATCATGATCCAAGAGACTGAAATTGGCGAGGACCTGTTGTCGGCGCTGATGGATGGACAGTTGCACGGTGAAGAATTCGCCCGCATCGTGGAACTGCTCGGCCACGACCAAGAGGCGTGTTCGTCATGGCGTGCCTATCACGTGGCGGGCGATGTGTTGCGCTGCGGAGAATCGATTGTTGGCTCGGACGAGGCGGTCTTTTTGCAGCGCTTGAAAGTTCGATTGCGGCAGGAACCCTCGCCAGCGCGACGCCCCGATGCAGTCGGTCCGGCGCCAGTGGAAGAAATGGCAGGCGCTGCAGCCAATGACAGCAGTGTCCGCTGGAAATGGCTGGCTGGACTTGCCTCGGTGGCTGCAGTTGCTGTCATTGCCTGGCAGATTGGCGCTGTCGTGTTCGATCCGCCTGATGGGAAACTGGTCATGATGCGCGACCCTCAGCTTGACGCCTTGTTGGCTGCGCATCGGCAATCGGGCGGTGGTTCGGCGCTTCAGATGTCAGCCGGCTTCTTGCGTAATGCGACCTTTGAAGGAGCAAACCGGTGAGCCGCTGCGCACCAATTGTTTGCAAAGCGGGCATGCGCGGTGTCGCGGCGCTGTTGACCCTCTTCTTGGCGGCGTCGGTGCTGGCCCAAACCAGTTCGAAAGGGGCTGAGCGGAGCGTCAATGAATGGCTGACTCGTGTCCAGGAAGCGTCACGGCATCGCGCCTATGTTGGCACTTTCGTTGTCGCAGCCGGGGCCAATCTGTCGAGTTCACGCATTTGGCACGTCTGTGACGGTGCGCAGCAGGTGGAGCGTGTCGAGTCCCTGACGGGGGCGCCAAGATCCACGTTTCGGCACAATGACCAGGTCTTGACATTCTTGCCAGACACGCATGTTGTCGTTGAAGAACGGCGCGAGTCCCTCGCATCGTTTCCCAACTTCCTGCAATCAAATGAAGCGTCGATCGCGCAGTTCTACTTCTTGAAATCAGCTGGAACGGGACGCGTTGCCGGTCTTGACACCGATGTATTGCAACTGCAGCCCAAAGACGATTTACGTTTTGGCTACCGGGTCTGGACTGAAAAAAATACCGGTTTGGTGGTCAAATTGCAGACTTTCAATAGTGCCGGGCAGGTCATCGAGCAGGCGGCGTTCTCCGAATTGCAGCTTAACGCCCCGGTCAGCTTGGCCAATTTGACCCAATTGATGAACCGAACCGAGGGCTATCGACGGGCCAAACCTGAACTTGTAAAGGCGGTTGCGGCGGTCGAGGGCTGGGTTCTGAAGACCGAAGTGCCAGGCTTCAAACCTTTAACTTGTCACAAACGGTTGATTGAAGACGGTGCCGCGTCCCGCCAAGGACCGACGCTGCAGTGGATTTTTTCTGACGGCCTGGCATCGGTTTCTCTCTTTATTGAGGCCTTCGATCCCCGGCGTCACCGCCAAGCGGGTGGCTATGTTGTTGGCGCCACGCACACGCTGACGCAGCGGATCGGCGACTGGTGGCTGACAGCGGTGGGCGAAGTTCCGCCACAGGCACTGCTGGCGTTTGCCAAGGGCCTTGAACGCAACAGATGAGGTCTCATCTGTCGTTTTTGTCAATTTGTTTTTCTGAGAAAGGTCGATGATGATACAAATCGGTTTCAAGAAACTGCGTTCCTGGGTGTTTGCGAGCACCTTGGTCTTTGTGGTGTCTGTCATTTCCGCTGCGCTTACTCCTGCGTTGGCGCAGACGCGGACCCTGCCGGACTTTACCGACCTGGTGGAGCAGGTTGGTCCTTCGGTGGTTAACATCCGCACACTGGAAAAAGTTGCTGCACGAGGGGGACTCGACGGCCATGGCCAGGACGAGATGTTTGAGTTCTTCCGTCGCTTTGGCTTGCCGATTCCGAATGCACCGCGCCAATCGCCGCATCCCAGACAGCCACAGCAGCAGGAAGAAGAACAGCCGCGTGGCGTGGGATCGGGCTTTGTGTTGTCTGCGGACGGTCTGATCATGACCAATGCGCACGTCATCGACGGTGCCGATGAAGTGCTGGTCACGCTGACGGACAAACGGGAGTTCAAGGCCAAAATCGTAGGTTCTGACAAGCGCAGCGATATCGCTCTGGTCAAAATTGAAGTGAGTGGATTGCCGGCCGTCAAGGTCGGTGATGTCAGCCGGCTCAAGGTCGGCGAGTGGGTGATGGCAATTGGTTCGCCGTTCGGTCTGGACAACACCGTGACGGCTGGCATTGTCAGTGCCAAGCAGCGTGATACCGGAGACTATCTGCCCTTCATTCAGACCGACGTTGCGATCAATCCCGGCAATTCGGGTGGGCCGCTGATCAATATGCGCGGCGAAGTTGTTGGCGTCAATAGCCAGATCTATTCCCGCTCGGGTGGCTCGATGGGAATCTCCTTTGCGATTCCGATGGATGAGGCGGTTCGTGTTAGCGAACAATTGAGGGCGACCGGTCGGGTTTCGCGTGGGCGCATTGGCGTCCAGATTGATCAGGTCAGCAAGGAAGTGGCCGAGTCGATTGGACTGGGCAAGGCGCAAGGTGCATTGGTGCGTGCAGTGGAGCCCGGTTCACCGGCGGAAAAAGCGGGCGTCGAAGCTGGCGACATCATCACGAAGTTTGACGGCAAACTGGTTGATAAGTCCAGCGACTTGCCGCGCATGGTGGGTGGAACCAAACCCGGCACCCACAGTAGCTTGACGGTGTTCCGTCGCGGGGGCGCCAAAGAGTTGGTTGTCACGATTGCAGAAATCGACTCTGACAAGCCAGTCAAAAAGGCTGTCGAAAAAGAAGTCAAACCCAAGGGGTCGTCGGCTGGGCAAGCACTTGGCTTGACTGTCAGCGAGTTGACGGATGAGATCAAGAAGGAACTCAAAGTCAAGGGCGGTGTGCGGGTAGATGCCTCTGTCGATGCTGCCGCCCGGGCCGGGATCCGGGAGGGTGATGTGATCCTGACGGTTGCAAATGCCGAGATCGGAAACCTGAAAGACTTCGAATTGGCAGTGACCAAGAGCGATCGGAACAAGCCCATAGCGATGGTAGTCCGGCGTGGCGAAATGGCTCAAATCGCCGTTATTCGACCGGGGCACTAAGCGCATTCTCGGTTCAGGCTTTGGCCTCAAAAAGACAGGTGAAAAAATATTTTGCCTGTCACTAATATTTCATAATGTGGGTGGGCGCTAACTTTTTGCTTTGCCAGATAAGGTTTTGGTTAGAATGGAGATGGCGCATCATTGTTTTCTGGTATATGAAAGAGGCCGTAATCCATAATACGGGAAGAATCGGGGGGAATCACAGGCGGTCCACAGTTCGCCCACAAGTTGTCCAGAGAGTCATGCCCCTTTATTGTTAGTAAGCTGTGTATAAAATTTCTGTTGCAACACTGCAACGACAGGTGATCGTGTTTTTTGGGGCTGTACCTTTCTGGCTTTTTGCCTACAATGAAGTTCCAACCTTCGCAGTTGCCAATGATTGTTGGTTCAGGGCGCGTCAGAACTCGACGCGCCCTTTTTTCTTGCCCCGCCGTTTCAATTCAATCACTTAAGTCTTCTCGTTGATGAATCACATCAGAAATTTTTCGATCATCGCTCACATTGATCATGGCAAATCAACGCTGGCAGATCGTCTGATTCAACGCTGCGGTGGACTGCAGGAACGAGAGATGCAGGCGCAGGTTCTGGACTCCATGGATATCGAGAAAGAGCGTGGGATAACCATCAAGGCACAGACCGCTGCGCTGAAGTACACGGCACTCGATGGTCAGATCTACAACCTGAATCTGATTGACACGCCGGGGCATGTTGACTTCTCCTACGAAGTGAGTCGCTCGCTCTCGGCCTGCGAAGGCGCATTGCTGGTGGTCGACGCCAGCCAGGGCGTTGAGGCTCAGACCGTGGCCAACTGCTACACGGCGCTGGAACTCGGCGTCGAGGTGGTGCCGATACTCAACAAGATGGATCTGCCGAACGCTGATCCAGAAAACGCCAGGCTTGAAATTGAGGATGTAATCGGCATCGACGCCACTCATGCAATTGCCTGTTCGGCAAAAACGGGCATGGGTATTGATGACATTCTCGAAGCCGTGATTGCCAGAATTCCCGCACCCCGGGGCAATCCCGACGGGCCTCTGCGCGCGATGATCGTCGACAGCTGGTTTGATAATTACGTCGGTGTCGTGATGCTGGTGCGGGTGGTCGATGGTCGCCTCGCAAAAGGCGAGCGCATCAAACTGATGGCGACAGATGCGATGTACAACGCCGACAGCCTCGGCGTGTTTACGCCAGCCAACGAGTCGCGTGAGGCGCTCGAAGCGGGCGAGGTCGGCTACATCGTTGCCGGTATTCGTGAGTTGCAAGCCGCCAAAGTGGGTGATACCGTCACTATGATCAAGGCTGGAACGGGTGGCGCCGCCTTTACCGCGACCGAGCCACTGCCGGGCTTCAAGGAAATACAGCCCCAGGTGTTTGCCGGCCTCTATCCAACCGAGGCCAACCAGTACGAAGGCTTGCGCGACAGCCTGGAGAAGCTAAAGCTCAACGATTCATCGCTGCACTATGTGCCTGAAGTGTCGCAGGCGCTGGGTTTCGGGTTTCGCTGCGGCTTTCTCGGTCTGTTGCACATGGAAATTGTGCAGGAGCGCCTGGAGCGCGAGTTCGATCAGGATTTGATCACGACGGCGCCCAGCGTGGAGTATCAAGTGGTGCAGGTCGATGGCACTGTGAGGATGGTCGAGAACCCGTCCAAGATGCCGGATCAAGGGCGCCTCGATGAAGTGCGCGAACCGATCGTCACGGTTCACCTATATATGCCGCAGGACTATGTCGGCGCCGTCATGACCTTGGCCAACCAGAAGCGCGGCGTGCAGATGAACATGGCCTACCACGGGCGCCAGGTGATGCTCACCTACGACATGCCCCTGGCCGAAATCGTGATGGACTTTTTCGACAAGTTGAAGTCGGTCTCGCGCGGATACGCCTCGATGGATTACGAATTCAAGGAGTATCGTACCGCCGATGTCGTGAAGGTGGACATTTTGCTCAATGGTGACAAGGTCGATGCCTTGTCGATGATTGTGCATCGCTCACAGTCGCAGTACCGCGGACGCGCAGTGGTCGCCAAGATGCGCGAAATCATCTCGCGCCAGATGTACGACGTCGCGATTCAAGCAGCGATCGGCGCCAACATCATCGCGCGTGAGACAATCAAAGCCCTACGCAAGAATGTGATCGCCAAGTGCTATGGCGGTGATATTTCGCGTAAACGCAAGCTCCTGGACAAGCAGAAACAAGGTAAAAAACGCATGAAGCAGATCGGTTCGGTCGAGGTGCCGCAGGAGGCATTTCTGGCAATTTTGCAGGTGGAAGACTGATGCAGGCCCTGACCTCTTTCATACTGGCCGCTTTTGTCGGCTACATCGGCGCCTGGTACTTCGGCTTGGTCGAAGGCAACTTTGCGCTGCTGCTGTTCCTGGCGACGGTTGTGACCGGAATCTACTGGTTGCTGGAACGTTTCTACTTCTTGCCGCAGCGCCAAAAAGCGGTCTCGCAGCTTGAAGCGCAAACGCTGGAACGCCGTCGTGAACTTGGCAACAGGGGAATCAAGCAGGTCGATGACAACGTTGCCGAGGCCAGGGGGCGCATCCTAGCTCAACCCTGGTGGCTGGACTGGACCGCAGGCCTGTTTCCGGTGATCATCGCGGTCTTTCTGCTGCGCTCGTTTCTGTTCGAGCCGTTCAAGATACCTTCGGGCTCCATGATTCCAACCTTGCTGGTTGGCGATCTCATTCTGGTCAACAAATTTCACTACGGACTACGTTTGCCGGTGATCAACTCCAAGATCACCGAGGGCAGCAAGCCGCAGCGCGGCGATGTCATGGTATTTCGTTACCCACCCAAGCCCAGCCTGGACTACATCAAGCGGGTTGTCGGCACGCCAGGCGACGAGGTGGCCTACCTCAACAAGCGTCTGACGATCAACGGTCAGCCGATCGAGACGATCGCTGTCCCTGAGTATTTCGATGACGACATGATGCGCTATTTCAAACAGTATCAGGAGACTCTGGGCGAGCACAAGCACCGCCTGCTCAACGACGACGACCGTCCTGCTTTTGTTCCAGGCGCCGACGAGTTTGTTTTCAAGCAGAACTGTCGCTATAGTGTCGAGGGTGTGGTGTGCAAAGTACCCGAAGGCCACTATTTCATGATGGGCGATAACCGCGATAACTCACTCGACTCCCGTTACTGGGGTTTTGTGCCGGACAAAAACATTGTTGGCAAGGCGTTCTTTGTTTGGATGAATTTCGGCAGCCTCAAGCGTATCGGGTCATTCGACTGATGTGGGGAAGGTATGACGAATCAGTTCAGGTCCGCGCAACGCGGCGTCTCTTTTCTGGGGCTTCTGATGATCGGTTGCCTGCTGGCCATGGCGGGCGTCGTGGTCGCCGAAATTGTGCCCACCGCGATTGAATATCAGGCTGTTCTGAAGGCTGTCAACAAGGCTCAAGAAGGTGTGTCCGTGGCTGAAATTCGCAGTATTTTCGACAAGGCTGCAGCGATTGACAACATAAAGTCCGTGACCGGCAAAGATATTGAGGTCAGCAAAGAGGGCGACAAAATTGTTGTCAGTTTTTCCTACCAGCGCGAAATCCATCTGTTCGGTCCGGGCTATTTGACGCTCAAGTACAGCGGACACTCCAAGTAATGCACCCAAGCCGAGGCGCCAGCGTGTGAATGCGGGTTTGACAGCGTTGCAAGTTCGCTTGCAGCATGAGTTCCGGAGCGCAGATCTTTTGACCCGCGCTGTGACGCACCGCAGCTTTTCGCTTGACCACAACGAACGTCAGGAATTTCTCGGCGATGCGGTATTGAATCTGGCGGTGGCGGACCTGCTTTTTCAGCGCTTGAGTGCCTTGCCCGAGGGCGATTTGTCCCGGGTCCGGGCAAACCTCGTGAAGCAGGATACCTTGCACCGCCTGGCGGTGGAAATAGGCGTGCCGGAAGTCATTCGTTTGGGCGAGGGCGAGGCCCACTCGGGTGGCCAGAACAGACCGTCGATTCTGGCTGACGCGCTTGAAGCCATCATTGGGGCTGTCTATCTGGATGCGGGTTTTACCGCGGCGCAAGGTCTGGTTCAGCGCCTGTTCAAAGCGGTTGAAATCAACCCCGAGATGCAGGCCATCGGCAAAGACCCGAAAACGCAATTGCAGGAATGGTTGCAGGCCCGCAAAATGAGCTTGCCCCTGTACCGCGTGGTCGGCACATTGGGCGCTGCGCATAGGCAGACTTTTGACGTCGAGTGTGAAATTATCGAATTCAATTTTTCGGAGCGTGGGATAGGCGCTTCGAGGCGCGCCGGTGAACAGGCGGCAGCCAGTGCGATGCTGCAAACCATCAAGGAAAAGATCAGAACATGACAGGCGAACTTGCAGCAGCAGCGAGCGCGGGCCAGCGCTGCGGTCTGATCGCCATCGTTGGCAAGCCCAATGTCGGGAAGTCCACCCTGCTTAATGCCCTGGTGGGTCAAAAGATCAGTATTACTTCGCGCAAGGCACAAACCACACGGCATCGCATTACGGGCATCCATACTCAGGGCAAAACTCAGTTTGTATTCGTCGATACGCCCGGTTTTCAAACCCGCCACAACAACGCCTTGAACCGCTCTCTCAACAAAACAGTGCTCGGTGCGGTGGGTGATGTCGACCTGATCCTGTTTGTGGTCGAGGCTGGAACATTCAATCAGGCCGATGCCAAAGTGCTTGAAGTTCTGGGCAAGAACATTCCCACCCTGCTAGTGGCCAACAAGCTCGATCAGGTCACGACGCGCTCCGACATTGCGCCCTGGCTGCAGGCGATGCAGCAGCGCCATGCGTTTGCCGAGTTTGTGCCGATGTCAGCCAAGAACAGCAAGGACGTTGAGAGACTGCTCGGGATTTGCGAACCCTTTCTGCCCGCTCAGGCTTGGTGGTACGCCCAGGACGAACTGACCGACCGGAGCGAAAGATTCCTGGCCAGCGAGACGGTGCGCGAGAAACTGTTTCGACTCACTGGTGATGAACTACCCTATACCTCCACCGTCATGATCGACAAGTTTGAAGAAGAGGCAGGCCGCGGCAAACAAAAGCGGTTATTGAGAATTGCCGCCACCATTGTGGTGGAACGTGACACGCACAAGGCGATGGTGATTGGCGACAAGGGTGAGCGCATCAAACGTATCGGCACCGAAACCCGGGTTGAGCTCGAGAAGGCGCTCGATGCCAAGGTGTTCATCGAGTTGTGGGTCAAGGTCCGTTCCGGTTGGGCCGACGACGAAGCGCGGGTGCGCAGCTTTGGCTACCAGTGAAATGTTGACCCCCACGCTTGTCACTGCGTGTAGTGCGCTGCCCCCCGAGGGGGCCGTGCCTTGCTTGGGGCGGCCCGGCGCGGCGGCATTCGTCATTTGATCGACATTACGTGGCCACCAAGCGAATCTCCGATGAACCTGCGTATGTGCTGCACCGCTACGACTGGAGCGAGTCGAGCCTGATTCTGGAGGTGTTTACGCGGCATTATGGGCGCATTGCGCTGGTCGCCAAGGGTGCCAAGCGGCCCAGTTCCAGCTTTCGACCGATCTTGCTGCCACTGCAACCGTTGCATCTGTCATTTGGCGGTGATAGCGAAATCCGTTCCCTCAAAAGTGCCGAGTGGCAGGGTGGCCATGTCATGCCCAGTGGCGAGGCGCTGCTGTCGGGCTACTATCTGAACGAGTTGCTGCTGCTGCTGCTGGCGCGCGACGATCCGCACCCGGGCTTGTTCGATGTCTACCTCAATGTGGTGCAGGTGCTTGGATCGGACCACGGCGAGGTTTTGCAGGCGGCGCTGCGCGCTTTCGAGTTGCTGCTGTTGCGTGAGATCGGCTTGTTGCCCATGCTTGACGCCCAGACCCTGACGCTGCTCGCACTCGACCAGCAACAGCGCTACAGTCTGGTGCCTGAAGGCGGCTTGCGCCAGAGCAGCGCCGCCGACCGCTCCAGCCTCAGCGGTGCGCACTGGCAGATGTTGCAACAGTCGATCTCCAGCACGGCGCCGTTCACCAGCACCCTGCGTGCCTGTTCCGAAGTCATGGCTGAGCTCAAGCCACAGTTGCGCACCCTGCTGAATTACCATTGCGGGGTGACGAATTTGCGCACCCGGCAAATGATGCTCGACCTGCAATCCCTCTGATCATGACCTCTCTCTCTGTCAATCTGAACAAAGTGGCGTTGGTGCGCAACACGCGCCATCTGGGCATTCCCAGTGTCACGCGCGCGGCCACCCTGTGTCTGCGGGCCGGGGCCGCTGGTATCACGGTCCATCCGCGGCCCGATGAACGCCACATCCGCGCGACCGATGTGCGCGACCTGGCAGCCCTGCTTCAGGCTTGGCCAGAGCGGGAGTTCAATGTCGAGGGCAATCCGTTTCACAATCTGATGGACTGCGCGGGCGATCTGATGCAACGGCAGCTGCCGCTGCATCAACTTACCTTTGTTCCGGACAGCGAAGGGCAGTTCACCAGCGACCACGGCTGGGCTTTTCCCTCCGATGCCGAGCGCCTGCAAGCGCTGATCGCGCAAGCCCACGCCTGGGGTCTGCGCGTGAGTCTGTTCATGGACGCCGACGCGAGTGCCATGGCGGCGGCCAGAGCCGTTGGCGCGGATCGCATCGAGCTCTACACCGAGCCCTACGCTGCGGCCTGGGGCACATCGGAGCAGCAGACGCAACTTGCACGCTTTGCTGCAGCGGCGCAGGCCGCGCTCGATGTAGGACTGGCGGTCAACGCCGGCCACGATTTGAATCGCGACAACCTCAGCGAATTTATCCGGCAGGTGCCCGGTGTGGCCGAGGTCTCCATCGGACATGCCCTGATTGCCGACGCACTGGAACTGGGCTATGGGTCCACGGTTGCCGACTACCTGCGCTGCATTGCCGAAGGATTGTCATGCCGGACCTGATCCGGTATCCATGGATTGCGGGTCGTGTCCGCAATAACATCGAATGATCTACGGCATTGGCACCGACATCTGCGACGTGCGCCGAATCCGCGCCAGTCTGTTGCGCCACGGCGACCGCTTTGGTCAGAAGATCCTCAGCGACGCTGAGTTCGGCCTCTGGAAAGCGCGTAGCGCACGCAATCCGGAGCGCGGCGTGCGTTACCTCGCGACCCGCTTCAGTGCCAAGGAGGCCTTCAGCAAAGCGATTGGCCTGGGCATGATCATGCCGATGCACTGGCGCCTGTGCGAGGTCGGCAAGTTGTCCAGCGGTAAGCCGACCATCGTGCTGCATGGAGCGCTCAAGCTCTGGTTTGAATCGCGCCAGCTGGCGGCGCACATCAGCCTGACCGACGAAACCGACTACGCAGCGAGCTTCTGCGTGGTGGAGCAAACCGACATTCCTTCGCGAGACCAAAGCCATGACACAACACGCGCCCCTGATCATTGACATTGCCGACCTGAGTCTGAGCCGACTTGAACGCCAGCGCCTCAAGCACCCGCTGGTCGGCGGTGTCATCCTGTTTGGCCGCAACTGGCAGGACCGCAGCCAGCTGACACGACTGTGCCGCGCCATCAAAGGGGTGCGGCGTGACCTGTTGATATGCGTCGACCACGAAGGCGGTCGGGTGCAGCGTTTCAAGACCGATGGCTTCACTCATTTGCCTCCGATGCGCGCCCTCGGCGAGCTATGGCTGCGTGACGGTAAGACGGCTGAGGGCCGCGCTGCCCTGCACGCCTGCAATGTGGCCACCGCCTGTGGCTATGTATTGGGCGCGGAACTGCGTGCCTGTGGTGTCGATTTGAGCTTTACACCAGTGCTCGATCTTGACTACGGCGAGAGCAGCGTGATTGGCGACCGCGCCCTGGCGCGCGACGAGCGCGTTGTCAGCCTCTTGGCCAAGAGCCTGATGCATGGATTGCTGAAGAGCGGCATGACCAATTGCGGCAAACATTTTCCGGGTCACGGCTTTGTGGCCGCCGATTCGCATACCGATATTCCGGTCGACCAGCGCAGCCTGAAAACCATCCTGGAGCACGACGCTGCGCCCTATGGCTGGCTCAACACAACGCTCTGCAGCGTGATGCCGGCGCATGTGGTGTACCCCCGGGTCGATGCGCGCCCGGCGGGCTTTTCCTCGCGCTGGCTCGAAACTATCCTGCGCGGCCAACTGCGATTCGATGGTGCCATTTTCAGCGACGAGCTGTCGATGGCGGGTGCACGTGCTATTGATGGTCATCCGATCAGTTACACGCAAGCTGCGCTGCTGGCCCTGAATGCCGGTTGCGACATGGTGCTGCTGTGCAACCAGAAGCAACTCGACAGCGAGGGCGGGGGCTGGACCGTGGACACGGTGCTTGAGGGCCTGACCGAGGCGCTCGTCAAAGGACAATGGCAGCCGTGCGACGCCAGCGCGCAGCGCCGACTGGCACTGTTGCCGCGCACACCTGCGCTCGCGTGGGACGACTTGATGCTGCAGGCCGACTACATGCATGCCCTGGACTTGGTACCCTGAAAGTTGGAGTGGCCCCAGTCAATTATGAAATCGAGATCGACGAGTGGGGGACTGGTGTACACGACCGACAGCGGGCGCATGTGTCCGCAATGCCGCGAGCCGGTGGCGGCTTGCAGTTGCGCAGGAGCTTCGGTGCGACCCCCGTCCGACGGTGTGCTAAGGGTATCGACCGAGACCAAGGGTCGCGCTGGCAAAGGGGTTACTTTGGTATGGGGCCTGGCGCTCGATGCAGCAGCGCTGGCGACTTTGGCCAGGCAGCTCAGGACCGCCTGTGGTGCCGGCGGCACGGTCAAGGACGGCGTGATCGAAGTACAGGGCGAACACGCCGAGCGCGTCATGGTTCTGCTGCAAAAGCAGGGTTTCGTGGTCAAGCGTGCCTTGCGCACGCCGGCCTGACCTTTACCTCTGGTTAACGCGACAGACGCATTCGGGCGACCGAAGCATCGCAAAGTTGTCACTACTTCATGAGTTACAACACCGTTCAACACAGGTCGGGAATCGGCTGGCACAACTGATCCAGTACAAGCAGGGTACGCGTTGTCCCGCGCTAAGGGCGGTCGCAGCTTCCAAGGCAGCGGATGTGAAGGCCGTATCTGATGCACCGCGTCAATACGGGCTTTGCAGTTCGAACATTTTTTTGCAGCGACCCGATGACCATTGCGCGGCAGAGGCAGTTGATGCGTCAACGTTGTGCCGATTTTGCAGAAGATCAATGCTTGCAATTTGTACCGGCTTGATAGGCTGCTGTCGGTTGTACGTGAAAATACGGTTATGCGGCGCTGTGCGTCCTGAAAGCGGGTGTCAATGAAACAGAAACTTCTATGGCTGATTTTTGCCTTGGCGTTTGTAGCGCAAGGTGCAGCGCTGGACGTGGGTATTGCATATCCACCAGAGCTGAAGCCGGAGCAAACTGAGGCCAAGGCGGCACACATGGCGGCCGAGCTCTTGTCTCGGTACCATTACAAGGCGGTGCCACTTGACGAGACTTTGTCGGGCAAGATATTCGACCAATATCTGAAGTCTCTTGACCCCGAGAAACTCTTCTTTGTGCAGACCGACGTTGACCGTCTCTCTGTCAATCGAAGCAGGCTGGGCGATGCCATCCGCAAAGAAGATCTTTCCGTTGCGTTCGCGATGTTCAATCTCTACGAGCATCGCTTCGTTGAGCGTTTTACTTACGCTCGCAACTTGTTGCAAAAGGGATTTGATTTCGACAAGAACGAAAACTACCAATATTCACGCGACAAAGGGGCTTGGCCGCAAAGTGAAGGCGATGCGAACGAACTCTGGCGCCAGCGCGTCAAGAACGACTGGTTGCGGCTCAAACTGGCTGGCAAGGACGACAAAAGCATCGTCGAAATACTGGACAAGCGTTACCAGCACGTGCTCAAGCGCGTAGGCCGGATCAAGAGCGAGGACGCCTTTCAGACCTACATGAATGCCTATACCACGGCGATCGAGCCCCACACCAACTACCTGGGTCCAAAGGCGGCAGCAGATTTCGACGTTTCCATGAAGCTTTCTCTGGTCGGGATCGGAGCAGTGCTGTCTGAGATCGATGAGTACACGACGATACGAGAAGTCGTCGCGGGAGGGCCTGCAAGCCTCTCAGGGCAATTGAAAATCGGAGACCGCATTGTTGGCGTCGCCCAGGGCAAAGACGGTGTCATGACGGACGTCATGGGTTGGCGTCTGGACGACACGGTCGAACTGATACGCGGTGCAACCGATTCGGTCGTGCGTCTGGACGTGCTGCCGGCGGATGTCGGACCGGATGGCAAACACAAACTGGTATGGCTCATTCGAAAGCCTATCAGCATGAAGGAGCAGTCTGCCAAGTCGTCCGTGCAATCCATCATGGAGGGCAATATCGCGCGTCGCATTGGGGTGATTTCCCTGCCGTCCTTCTATGAGGATTTCAGCGCCAGACAGAATGGCGATCCGAATTACAAGAGCGCGACCCGCGACGTGACCAGACTGTTGGATGAATTGAAAAAGGAAAAGGTTGACGGCGTGCTGGTCGATCTGCGCAATAACGGCGGCGGTTCACTGTTGCAGGCGATTGAACTCACCAGCTTGTTTGTGGGTAAGGGGCCGGTCGTGCAGCAGCGCAACGCAAGCGGCCAGATATCGGTGGAGCGCGGCACACGGGCCGACGTCGCTTGGGATGGCCCCCTGGGCATCCTGATCAACCGGGGCTCGGCATCGGCATCCGAGATTTTTGCTGCAGCCATTCAGGACTACGGTCGCGGCCTGATCATGGGGGAACGCAGTTTTGGCAAAGGCACAGTGCAAACCATGGTCAATCTCGATCAAATCGCCAAGAGCAGCAAACCTCAGCTTGGTGAACTGAAAATGACCGTTGCGCAGTTCTTTCGCGTCAATGGAGGGACGACACAACTGCGCGGAGTCAAGCCCGATATCGACTTCCCGGCGGTTTTCGACGGGAGTGATTTTGGGGAGTCGAGCTTTGACAATGCGCTCCCTTGGGCGCAGATCAAGGCGGCAGATTATTCTCCGGTCGGTGACTTGGAACGGATGCTGCCGATTCTATTGACGATGCATGAAGCCCGTGTCAAGAATGACCAGGATTTCCGCAACCTGCAAGAAGACATTGCCGAATCGAAACTGCAGCGCAAGAAGAATCTGGTCTCGCTGAACGAGGCTGAAAGACGCAAGGAACGTGACGCGCTGGAGGCGCGACTGAAATCTCGCAAGTTGCAGACCCACAGTGCAATAGCCGCCTCTGGGGACGCGCTCGGAAAAACGGATGTGCGAGAGTCGGGGAGTGTGCCCACGGATGACGGTCTGCAGGCTGACGAACGCACGCTCAGCAAGGAATTGGCGAATGAAAAGGTGCGCAGGGACGCCAAAGATGTCTTGTTGATCGAAGCTGGCCGCATCATTGGCGACGAAGTAACTGTGCTGAAGAGCAGCGTCAAGCTTGCAGCCCAACCCAAGCCGGCTTCTTTGCCGATGCCGGAATGAAGCCTGGCGTTGAGGAGACCTTCGGGTCGACTAGGTAGTACTCACGTCGTCGTTCTTCCCAGACGAACTCTTCCAAATCGGGATCCATTGCATTTCGGGAGGAAACGATACCGATGGGTCTGCCGTTTTCAACCACGGGCATGTGCCTTAAGCCGTTATCGTGCATCAGCAGTAGCGCATGACCGTATGTCTTGTCAGGACTCAGCGTCATCGATTGCAACTGCTACCGGTATGAGACGCTACGGTCAACACCGTGGTGAGAGCGCAGGCCAGACCGGCCTGGCAGTGTAGCCAGATTCTTTGCACTACTTTACGGCTGCTGCACCAAAGGCTGGTGCTTCCTCAACTACATTTTGTCGGTTCGGCGACGATTGCTCAGAAAGCAAGACCTACTCTTGATTTCTCCCATTTTCGAAATGCAAGAAATATAACCATGAGACAGGCAAATGGCCTCTTTGCATTTCCGGGTATCCTTTCGACTGGATCGAGCTATGTTGTAACGGTGGCGATCCAACCGATGGGACAAACCTGAACGATGGCAAGCGCCAGCGGGACCGTGCTTGCCAACCTGATGGCGTCTGTCGTGGTGAAATGTAGCTGATTGCCGAAGATTTGATTCAATCCAAATTCCACATGAAATATCTGTACTCTCTGTATTTGAACCGGCTGCTGCTCATCAGCTTGCTGATGCTGGCCTGTGCCGGCGACGTGATGGCCACGCTGGGGCAGGCGCCGTCGGCAACGGTTTCGACCGGTTCGGCGGCGTCTCAAGGGTCGCTTAGCCGGAAACTGGCGCTGGCGCCAGCGGTCCCGTCCAATCTGTACACCCTGAGCGAGAGCCAGCTTGAAACCGGCACGACGTTAAGGGAGTACGCCACGCCGGCAGGCGTGGTCTTTGCCGTAGTTTGGCGCGGCCCGGTGTTGCCTGACCTCAATGCCGTGCTGGGTGGCTATTTCAATGCCTTCAAGGTCGGAGTCGAACAGGCCAGGGCCAGCGGCCGGCGTGGCGCCCCGGCCAGCGTTCAACGCGATGGCCTGGTTCTGAAATCGAGTGGTCGCATGCGAAATTTTTCCGGTTACGCCTACGCGCCTGACCTGATCCCAAGCGGAGTCAGCATCAATGATGTACTTCAATAATTTCATGATTCGCACACTGTGTGTGGGCTTGCTGGTGAGCCTGATCAGCGCCTGCGGCGGTGGTGGCGGATCAACCAGCCCGTCGAGTCCGTCAAGCCCATCAACCCCGGTTGCAAGCAGCAACGTGATTCCGTTGACCGTCGATCTGGGCCCCGCCGGCAACGACGTCAATCAACTGTTTGCCAGTGTCACCCTGTGCCAACCCGGCAGTACCAGCCAGTGCCAGACCATCGACCACGTGATGGTCGATACCGGCTCAACCGGCCTGCGGGTGTTTTCCGCGGCCATCGGGTCTGCCGTGAAACTCCCAAGGCTCAACGCTGCCAGCGGCTTCCCTTTGCTCAACTGTGTACAGTTTGTCGATAACACCTATGCCTGGGGCCCGGTGGCTGCGGCCGACGTCGTGCTGGGCAGCAAGACCGCTGCCAGCGTACCGATTCAAATCATTGCCGACCCGGCCTACAACGCCTTGGCCGGTCCTTGCTCTTCTTCCGGCACTGCCACCGCGATTACCAATGCTGCGGTCCTGGGTGCCAACGGCATTCTGGGGCTGGGACTGTTCAAGGAGGATTGCGGCTCATGGTGCGCCACGCAGCTTGCCAACGGCGTCTATTTCGCCTGCTCCAACGCGGCCTGCAAAGCCACGGTCCCGACCACGGTCAGCCTGGCGAATCAGATCAAGCACCCGGTACCTCTTTTTTCCGCCGACAACAACGGTGTGTTGATTGATTTGCCAGCTGTCAGTTCAGCCGGTGCAGCCAATTTGAGTGGCTCGCTGATTTTTGGCGTCGGTACCCAATCCAACAATCAGTTTGCCTCGGGCTCGGTGCTGACCACTGACTCATCCGGCAATATCACAACCCAATTCGCCGGGCGATCGCTTAGCACCAGCTTTATTGATACCGGTTCCAACGGTCTTTACTTCGATTCAGCGGCGGTAACGACCTGCCCCAAAGGCGGAGCTGCCGATGGCTTCTACTGTCCAAGTGCTGTCACCGCCTTGTCGGCTGTACTGGTCGGTGCCAACGCGGCGAAGGCCCCCGTCGCCTTCTCGATCGGCAATGCCTTGACGCTGCTTTCCAATTCGTCCATGTCCGTACTTCCAACCCTGTCCGGGCCCATGAATGACTCCCAAACTTTCGATTGGGGTCTTCCTTTCTATTACGGCCGCCGCGTCTTCATGGGGATTGAGGGGCAGGCCTCAACCCAGGGCACAGGGCCGTTCTACGCCTTTTGAGGCAGACCATGAAGCTCCAGCACAGACCATTGGACGCCATCTCGACGGCGCGAAATCATGTTGGTAAGCGCGCGCAAACGGGTAAAGCCATGCCCTGGTTGCTGGCTGCGCTTGTGCTGCTGGGTGGCGTTGGAGTTTGGTGGTGGAAGTTGCGCACTGCAGATCCGGCGCCAGCCACGGCGACCCCAGCAAGCCCGGTGCCGGGTGGTGGTGGCGGTGCGCGTCGATTTGGCGGCGCCAACAGTGCGCAACCGGTTTCGGTGCAGACCGTGCGCCAGCAGGATATTCGGGTCAGCGTCAGTGCCATCGGCAGCATTGCAGCGTCCAACACGGCGATCGTTCGGGCGCAGGTCAGCGGTGTGCTGCAGAGCCTCAATTTCGAGGAGGGCCAGCAGGTCCAGGCCGGGCAAACGCTGGCGCAGATCGACCCGCGTCCGTTCCAGGCCAGCTTGAGCCAGGTTGAAGGCGTACTGGCGCGCGACAAGGCGCAGCTCGACGGTGCTCGGGTGGACTTGGCGCGCTATCGTGACCTGCTGGCGCAGGATGCGGTCCCCAAGCAACAACTCGATACCCAGGAGGCGCTGGTTCGACAGCTTGAGGGCACGGCCAAGGCCGATCAGGGCAGTGTGGACAGTGCGCGTCTGCAACTGTCCTACACGCGTGTGACGGCACCGATTGCGGGCCGGGTTGGTCTGAAACAGGCGGACCTGGGCAACGTGATTCAGAGCGGCGATGTCAATGGCATCGTCAGCGTCACCCAGACGCGTCCGATCGCGCTGGTCTTCTCCGTGCCTGCCATCCATGTCCCGCAGATCGCGGCCCGACTGCGCGCCAACCAGCCCTTGCCGGTCGAAGCCTGGGACCGCAGCGGTAGCCGGCAACTGGCCGTCGGTCGTGTCGCCACCATTGACAACGCCATTGACGCCAGCACCGACACGATCAAGGTCAAGGCCATGTTCGCCAACACCGACGACGCTCTCTTCCCGAACCAGGCAGTCAGTGTTCGATTGCAACTCGACACCCTGTTCAAGGTGCTTGCCGTGCCGTCGGCTGCGATGTTGCGCGGCGCTCAGGGCTTCTATCTGTATGTGGTCAACGCCGACAACTCGGTCAGCACGCGCCTGGTAAAGCCGGGTGCTGTTGACGGCGACTGGATGGCGGTGGAGGGCCCGCTGCAGCCCGGTGAAAAGGTCGTGGTTGACGGTGTTGATCGCCTGCGTGACGGTGCCAAGGTCGAGGTGATCGCAGCCGATCCGAAACAGCGTGCCGGAGCCAGTCCCGGGCGTCGCGCCGCAGCCAGCGCAGCGCCCAGCGGCGCCAGTGGCACCCGCGGCGCGAACCGGCCAAGCACAGCAGCCTCGCCGGCAACCGACAGCGCAGCAGGCGAGCGCCCGGCCTGGATGGACCGCTTGCCACCCGAGGTGGTGGAAAAATTGATGAAGTTGACGCCGGACGAACGACGCGAATGGATCCAGAAACGACGCGAAGAAAGGGACAAGGCAGGCAGCAACGGCAGGCCCGGCAGCGCGCCGAATTGATTGCCACGCGATGAATCCGTCCCGCATTTTTATCGAACGCCCGGTGGCCACCTCGCTACTGATGCTGGCGATTCTGCTGGCCGGCTTGCTGGCCTACCGGCTGCTGCCGCTGTCGGCTTTGCCCGAGGTGGACTACCCGACGATCCAGGTCACCACGCTCTATCCCGGTGCCAGTCCGGATGTGATCTCGACCACCGTCACTGCGCCGCTGGAGCGCCAATTCGGCCAGATGCCCGGGCTGAACCAGATGACGTCCACCAGTTCGGGCGGCGCATCGGTCATCACACTGCGTTTCTCGCTCGGCCTGTCACTCGATGTGGCTGAACAGGAAGTTCAGGCCGCCATCAATGCAGGCAGCAATCTGCTGCCCAGCGATCTGCCAATGCCGCCGATCTACAGCAAAGTCAATCCGGCCGATGCGCCAGTGCTGACGATTGCAGTCACCTCACCCTCGCTGCCGGTGATCAGGCTGCACGATCTGACCGAGAACCGGCTTGCGCCCAAGCTTTCGCAGGTCGATGGGGTCGGGCTGGTCAGCATCGCCGGTGGCCGCCGTCCTGCCGTGCGCATCCAGGCCAATCCGCAGGCGCTGGCCTCGCTCGGGCTGCAACTCGACGACATACGCAGTGCGATCGTCGCCGCCAATGTGAATCAGGCCAAGGGCAGTTTTGACGGCGCGCAGCGCGCCAGCACCATAGACGCCAACGACCAGCTGAAATCGGCGGCTGAGTATCAGAACCTGATCATCGCCTGGAAGAACGGCAAGGCGCTGCGCCTCAAAGACGTTGCCCGGATCGTTGACGACGCCGAGAACATGCGCCTGGCGGCGTGGTCCGACCGGACGCCGGGTGTCATCCTCAATGTGCAGCGCCAGCCCGGTGCCAACGTGATCCAGACCGTGGACCGCGTCAAGGCCCTGCTGCCCAAACTGCAGGCGACGCTGCCGGCCTCGGTCGATGTGCAGGTGATTGCCGATCGCACCACCACCATACGAGCATCGGTCGACGACACCGAGTTCGAGTTGCTGTTGTCGGTCGCGCTGGTGGTGATGGTGATCTTCCTGTTTCTGCGCAGCGCCAGCGCCACCGTGATCCCGAGCGTGGCTGTGCCGCTGTCCCTGGTCGGCACCTTCGGCGTCATCTATCTGGCCGGTTTCTCGATCAACAACCTGACGCTGATGGCGCTGACCATTTCCACCGGCTTCGTCGTCGATGACGCGATCGTGATGATCGAAAACATCGCCCGCTTCGTCGAAGAAGGCGACTCGCCAATGCAGGCCGCCTTGAAGGGCTCCAGGCAGATCGGCTTCACCATCATCTCCTTGACTGTTTCACTGATCGCGGTGCTGATTCCGCTGCTCTTCATGGGTGACGTGGTGGGTCGTCTGTTCCACGAATTTGCCATCACGCTGGCGGTAGCCATTCTGATCTCGGCCGTGGTTTCCTTGACACTGACACCGATGATGAGCGCGCGCCTGCTGCGTCCGGAGCGCGAGCGCCATCACGGTCGCCTGGGCTCATGGTTCGGTGCTGCCTTCGAGCGCACCGTGGCCCGCTATGGTGTGATGCTCGATTGGGTGCTGGACCGACCGCGCGCCACCATGGCGGTGTTTGCGCTGACGCTGATCGCCACCTGCTGGCTTTACGTCGTGGTGCCCAAGGGATTCTTTCCGGTTCAGGATACCGGGCTGATCCAGGTCATCACCGAGGCCACGCAAACCACCTCGTTCGATGCCATGTCCGCACGCCAGCAGGCGCTGGCCGAGGTCATTCTGCAAGACCCCGATGTCGATCACCTGGCGTCCTTCATCGGCGTCGACGGCGCCAATCCGACGCTCAACACCGGGCGCATGCAGCTCACGCTCAAACCGTTCGACCAGCGCCAGGCTTCGGCCTCGGACATCATCCGGCGTCTGACCGACAGCACGGCCCACATTCCGGGCATCACGGCCTATATGCAGCCGGTGCAGGACCTGACGATCGAAGACCGCATCTCCAAGACCCAGTACCAGTTCCTGCTCAGTTCGCCGGACTCCGATGCCCTGGCCTCGTCCACGACTCGACTGCTGGAGCGGATGAAGACGCTGCCGCAGCTGGTCGATGTGGCCAGCGACCTGCAAGACCAGGGGCTGCAGGCCTATGTGCAGATCGACCGCGAGGCCGCGGGCCAGCTCGGCGTCACTGTGGCCGAGATCGACACGGCGCTCTACAACGCCTTCGGCCAGCGGCTGATCTCCACGATTTACACGCAGTCGAGCCAATACCGTGTGGTGCTGGAAGCCGCCGACGAGTTCCGCCGTGGTCCGCGCGCGCTGGAAAATCTTTACCTGCCAGGTGTCACATCGGTCGCGGCCAATGGCAGCGCGACCACCATCCAAGTGCCGCTGTCGTCGGTGGCGAAAGTGGTCGAGCGACCGGCCGCGCTGGCGATCAACCACGTGGCGCAGTTCCCCTCGGCCACGGTCTCGTTCAACCTGGCATCGGGCGCATCGCTGGGCAGCGCGGTCGATGCGATCAAGGCCGAAGAGGCCAAGCTTGATCTACCGCCGAGCGTAGAGACCAGCTTTCAGGGTGCCGCCGAAGCCTTTCGCGCCTCGCTTGCCAGCACGCTGCTGCTGATTCTGGCGGCGGTGGTCACGATGTACATCGTCCTTGGCGTGCTCTACGAGAGCTATATCCATCCGGTGACGATTCTGTCGACCTTGCCCTCGGCCGGACTGGGCGCCTTGCTGGCGCTGCTGCTGGCGCGTCAGGACCTCGGTGTGGTCGGCATCATCGGCATCGTGCTCCTGATCGGCATCGTCAAGAAGAACGCCATCATGATGATCGACTTTGCGCTCTACGCCGAGCGTGAGGAGGGCAAGGCGCCGCGCGATGCCATTCACCAGGCCTGCCTGCTGCGCTTCAGACCGATCCTGATGACCACCATGGCGGCGCTGCTCGGCGCTCTGCCGCTGATGCTGGGCACCGGCGCCGGTCACGAGCTGCGCCATCCGCTGGGTGTGACCATGGTCGGCGGCCTGATCGTCAGCCAGTTGCTGACGCTCTTCACGACACCGGTGATCTATCTTGGCTTTGCCCAGCAGGCGCAACGCCTGCAGGCCTGGCGTGCTCGGCGCGCAGAAGGTCGCGTCGCTGACAAAGGCGCCGCATGAACCTGTCGGCACCCTTCATCGCGCGGCCTGTCGCCACCACACTGATCACGCTTGGCGTGGCGCTGGCCGGTGTGCTGGCCTTTGGCTTGCTGCCGATCGCACCGCTGCCGCAGGTGGATATTCCGACCATCTCGGTCAGCGCCGGCCTGCCCGGCGCCAGCCCCGACACCATGGCTGCCACGGTGGCCACGCCACTCGAACGCGCCCTGGGCAGCATTGCCGGTGTGACCGAAATCACCTCGCGCTCATCCCTGGGTTCGACCAACATCACGATGCAGTTCGAGCTCAACCGTGACATCGACGGTGCCGCGCGTGACGTGCAGGCCGCCATCAACGCCGCGCGCACCCTGTTGCCGACTGGCATGCCGAGCAATCCGACCTACCGCAAGGTCAATCCGGCGGCGGCGCCGATCATGATTCTGACCCTCACGTCAAGCACGTTGACGCGCGGCCAAATGTACGACGCCGCCTCCACCGTGCTGGCGCAACGACTGTCGCAGGTCGAGGGTGTCGGTCAGGTGACGATAGGCGGCGGTGCCTTGCCGGCCGTGCGTGTCGAGCTGAACCCGGATAAGTTGGCCGCCATGGGTGTTGCGCTGGACAACGTTCGTCTGGCCATCACCGCCACCACCGGCAACCGGCCCAAGGGCGCGGTCGAAGAGGGTGGCCGCTACTGGCAGATTGGTGCCAACGACCAGGCCCGCAACGCCGCCGAATACGCGGGCGTCATCCTGGGTTACCGCAATGGCGCTGCGGTGCGGCTGCGCGATGTCGCCGAAGTCACCGACTCGGTGCAGGACGTGCGCAACTATGGCATTGCCAACGGCAAACCGGCGATCGCGCTGTTCCTGCTGAAAGAGCCGGGCGCCAACATCATCGAAACGGTGCAGCGGGTGCGCGAAATATTGCCGCGTCTGCAGGCCTCGATTCCGCAGGCGATCGACCTGAACATCCTGAGCGACCGCACGCCGACCATCCGCGCCTCGCTGCTGGCGGTCGAGAACGCGTTGGGCGTTGCCATCGGCCTGGTGATCCTGGTGGTGCTGCTGTTCCTGCGCAACTGGCGCGCTGCGCTACTGCCTGCGGTCGCGGTGCCGGTCTCGTTGGCCGGCACGCTGGGCGTGATGTACCTGTGCGGCTACAGCCTGGACAATCTGTCGGCGATGGCGCTGACGGTGGCCACCGGCTTCGTGGTCGACGACGCGATTGTGGTGCTGGAGAACATCAGCCGCTACATCGAGCAGGGGCTTTCGCCGCGCGAGGCCGCACTCAAGGGCGCGCGCGAAATCGGTTTCACCGTGCTCTCGATCAGTCTCTCCTTGGTCGCGGTCTTCATCCCGCTGCTTGCCATGGGCGGCGTGGTGGGGCGATTGTTCCGCGAGTTCTCGGTGGTGCTGGCGGCTGCCATCCTGGTATCCATGCTGGTGTCGCTGACGACGACGCCGATGATGGCCGCCATGTTGCTGCAGCCCCGCAGCGTCAAGCGTGTGCCGGGTCGCCTGGCGCGCAGCATGAGCTGGGTCGGGCAAACCACGATGCGCGCCTATCGACGCTCGCTGGTCTGGACGCTGCGCCACCAGCCCTTGGCGCTGTTGTCGCTGCTGGCGGTGGTGGCGCTCAACGTCTACCTCTACACCACCATTCCAAAAACCTTCTTTCCGCAGCAGGACACCGGTGTCATCGTCGGTGGCGTTCAGGCCGATCAGGGCAGCTCGTTCCAGATGATGCAGCAGCGCCTGGACCGGTTCATGGTGATTGTCAGCGCCGATCCGGCCGTCGCCAACATCAGCGGCTCCACTGGCGGCGGTCAGCGCAACTCGGCCAATTTCTACATCACGCTAAAGCCCTTGGCTGAGCGCAAGGTGTCGGCTGATGCGGTGGTGGCGCGCCTGCGCGGCAAGCTTGCACACGAGGCCGGCGCCAACCTGTTCCTGGTGCCGGTGCAGGACATTCGCGTCGGCGGCCGACAATCCAATGCGCAGTACCAGTACACGCTGCAGGCCGACGATCTGGACACACTTCGCAGTTGGGAGCCGCGCGTGCGCAATGCGCTGTCGCAGTTGCCGGAACTGGCCGACGTCAGCACTGACCAGCAGGACACTGGCTTGCAGACCTCGCTGATGGTTGACCGCGATGCGGCGGCGCGCCTGGGTGTCAGCATGAACACCATAGACACCACGCTCAACGACGCGTTCGGCCAGCGCCAGGTGAGCGTGATCTACAACCCCCTGAACCAGTACCGTGTGGTGATGGAATTTGCGCCCGAATACCTGCAGGGACCGCAGACGCTCAAAGGCCTGTACGTCAACAGCAGCTCGGGCGCACAGGTGCCGCTGGCTTCCATTGCCCGTGTCGAGACTACCAACACGCCTTTGGCGGTCAACCACCAGAGCGGCGCACCAGCCTCGACCATCAGTTTCAATCTGCCACTGGGCGTCTCGCTGTCGCAAGCCACGGTGGCGATCGATAACGCGATGGCCGAGCTCGGTGTGCCGGTTTCATTGCGTGGCAGCTTTGCCGGCACCGCCAACGCATTTCAGAAATCGCTGGCCTCCCAGCCGCTGCTGATCGGCGCGGCGATCGTGACCATCTATCTGGTGCTCGGCATCCTTTATGAAAGCCTGATCCACCCGGTCACCATCCTCTCGACCTTGCCGTCGGCGGGCGTCGGCGCGCTGCTTGCCTTGATGCTGTTCAAAAGCGAGTTTTCGATCATCGCGCTGATTGGCGTGATCCTCCTGATCGGCATCGTCAAAAAGAACGCGATCATGATGATCGACTTCGCCATTGCACGCCAGCGCCTCGGTCATGCCAGCGCCGGTGCGGCGATTCTGCGTGCCGCCTGCCAGCGTTTGCGACCGATCCTGATGACCACTTTCGCCGCGATCTTTGGCGCCGTGCCGCTGGCGCTTGGCACGGGTGACGGTGCCGAGATGCGCCAGCCACTGGGCATCGCCATCGTCGGCGGTTTGATTCTCAGCCAGTTGCTGACGCTCTACACGACGCCCGTGGTGTTCGTTTTGATGGACAAGCTGCGCGGCCTCCGATGGCCCTGGCGCAGGACGCGTCCAGCCCCATTCGCCGCAGCCTCCACCGCATAGGCCAGCCATGATGAATACCCTTCGCCAGACACTGACGCTGTTAACGCTGAGCGTGCTGTTAAGCAGCTGCGCCCTGACCCCGGTGGCGCCGCCGGCGCCCGTCGTGGCGCCGGCTCAGTTCAAGGAATCAGGCCCCTGGCAACGCGCGGCGATCAGCAGCGCAGCGGTGCCCGACGACTGGTGGACGCTGTTCAAGGATCCAGTGCTGGATGATCTGGAGCGCCAACTTGTGATCGGCAACGAAAACCTCAAGTCCCTCGCGGCCGCAGTGAGCAGCGCACGCGCCGTGCTGGAGGCCAGCCGCAGTGCGTTCTATCCGACGCTCTCCGCGGGCCTGTCCGCCAACCGCAGTGGCAGCGCGCCGGCACCGGCCTCGTCAGCAGTTTCGAATCCTGCCAACAACCTGTCACTGTCGGCCAATGCCAGCTGGGAAATCGACCTCTGGGGCCGGCTGTCGCAAGCCACCACCGGTGCACAGGCGAGCCTGCAAGCCAGCGCCAACGATCTGGCAGCGGCGCGCCTGTCGGCGCAGGCGACCCTGGCACAAACTTACTTTTCAATGCGCACGGCCGAGGCGCAGCAGCGCTTGCTGGAGCGCAGCGTCCTGGCCTACCAGCGATCGCTGGATCTGACCCAGGTGCGCTACGGCGGCGGTGTCGCCGCGCGCACCGACGTGCTGCAGGCGCAGACCCAGCTCAAGAGTGCGCAAGCGCAAGTGGCTGAATCGACCGCGCAGCGCGCCCAGTTTGAACACGCCATCGCCGTCTTGCTCGGGCTGTCGCCCAGCGCATTGGCAATTGAGTACACCGGCACGATTGCTGCCACGCTGATGCTGCCGCCAGCGCTGCCCGCGACGCTGCTTGAGCGCAGGCCGGATATTGCGGCGGCGCAGAGTCGGGTGGCGGCGGCCTATGCCCAGATCGGCGTCAAGGACGCGGCGTTCTTTCCGACACTGAGCCTGACGGCCAGCGGGCAACTGGGCCAATCCGCGCTTGCGAATCTGCTCAACGCACCGAATTCCCTGTGGGCCCTGGGGGTCGCGCTGGCTGAGCCGATCTTCGATGGCGGGCAGCGCACGCTTGCCAGCGCGCAGGCCCGAGCCAGTGCCGAGCAGGCCACCGCCGCCTACCGCCAGACGGTGCTCACTGCATTGCAGGAGGTGGAGGACAACCTGCTGCTGGCCAGGCAGTTACAGCGCGAGGCCGAGTTGCAGCAGGAGGCGCTGCAGTTTGCACAGCGCACGCTCGATATCACGCTGGCCCAGTACCGCGGTGGCACGGTGAGCTACCTCAATGTCGTCGTCGCACAGACCGTCGCCTACAACAGCGAAAGCAACCTGCTCAGCGTGCGCAATCGGCAACTGGCGGCAGTCAACCTTTTGCTGAAAAACATTGCGGGTCGCTGGCAGAGCATCGATGAGGGACGGGTGGCAGTGGAGTAGTCGTGCCATTGAACTTCACAAATCTTTGCGCAGCAGTCGGCTTTCGTCTGTGGACAGCGCATTATGCTTAACAGCGTTATGTCGGCATAAGGACGAGAGATGAAACGGCTGTTTTGGTTGATGATCGCGTCAGTCCCCCTGCTGGGCTGGGCGCAGTCGGGGGGCAACATGATGTCTGGGCAAGGCATCAGGCCTGTGCCGGCGACCAACACTCTGGCGGCTCCAAAGCCGGCCGGCTCAGGTGAAGTCAGCTTGTCGCAACTTTATGATCGCCTTCAGTTGACGGCTCTGCAGCAAGGCCTGTGGCGCGTTTTTGAAGACAAGGTGGATGCGTACACCGGCACCTACTACCGGCAAAAGCCGGTCCAGCCTTCACTTGAAGACGCGGCCCCGCACCAGATCGGACGGATGGTCGACAACCTGCAAAACCGGCTCGCTGCACTGGAGGACGTGGAAACGGCGGCCAAGGCTTTGTACGCAAATCTGACTCCCGATCAGCAACAGATCGCAAATCAGATGATGGCCTTGGCAATTCCAACTTTCACAGCCGGCGGGGCTAGCCCTTCCTCGGTAGAGGACAGGCGCAAAGACGCCAAGTCAGAGGCCGGCAAGCGCTCGCGCCGCGGTGGCCTTGGCACTGGCTCTGGCGGCGCCATGCCGGGAAACTGATCAGACATCAGGGACAGATTGATAAAGATCAGCTGTCATCCAGTCACTTTGGAAGAGAATCATCCAAGTACCTTGGACGCCATCGCCGGAAAGTCAAAATGACAGCTCGCGCACTGATTCTCGAACACCGCTGGAAGATCCTGGCGGCGCTGGCCGTCGGCGTGGGAGGTGCCGTTCTCGGCATTCAGTGGTGGCAAGGCCCGCAGTTACTGGCAGAGCGGGTGCTACGGCGCGATTTCGTTCAGACCGTGGTCGCCAGCGGCCGCGTCGAGACGCCGCATCGTGTCGATGTCGGCGCGCAGATCACCGGCACCGTGGTACGCGTTCCGGTGGCCGAGGGCCAGAACGTGAAGGCGGGTGACCTGCTGATCGAACTCTCGTCGGCCGAGTTGCGCGCTGCCCAGCGCCAGGCCGAAGTGGCGGTCGAGCAGGCCAAGGCCAGACTGCGGCAACTGCGCGAGGTGCAGGCGCCGGTGGCGGAGCAGGCCTTGCGCCAGACCCGGGCCAATCTCGACAATGTCAGTGCGACGCTGCGGCGCAATCAGGATCTGTTTGAAAAAGGTTTCATCGGCGAAGCCGCTCTGGAGGATTCGCGCAAGGCGGTCGAACTGGCCGACGCCCAGACGCGCTCGGCGCAGAAGCAATTCGATACGGCGGGTACGGCGGGCAGCGACTATGCACTGGCTCTGGCGGCGGTCGACGAGGCCCAGGCGAACGCACAGGCGGCCCGTGCCCGCGCCGGCTACACGATGATCGCGGCGCCGCTCGACGGCACGCTGATCGGGCGCAATGTCGAGGTCGGCGACGTGGTGCAGGCCGGCAAGCTGCTGATGACGCTGTCGCCGGCCGGGCGCACGCAACTGGTGGTCGAGATCGACGAGAAGAACCTGCGGTTGCTCGCGCTGGGCCAGAACGCCTTGACCTCGGCCGATGCCTATCCGCAGCAGCGCTTCGCGGCGCAGTTGGCCTACATCAACCCCGGCATCAACGCGCAGACCGGTGCGGTGGAGGTCAAGCTTGACGTGCCGGAGCCGCCGCCCACACTCAAGCAGGACATGACGGTGTCGGTCGATATCGAAGTCGCCAGAAGACCCAAAGCCCTGCTGGTGGCGTCCAGCGCGCTGCGTGACGCCGAGGGCGCAACGCCCTGGGTGCTGCGTGTGGAGGATGGTCGCGCGGTGCGGCGAGCCGTGCGGCTTGGTTTGCGCAGCGCGGGTCTGGCCGAAGTCCTCGATGGATTGCAGGAGGGCGATCTGGTGCTTGCGGGAGCCGCTGCGGTCGAGCCCGGTGCCAGGGTGCGTGCGACACTGCAAAGCCATTGAGGCGCGCGATGTTCCGGTCCTGGCTTCCCTTCGAGTGGATTGTTGCCATTCGCTTTCTGCGCGAGGGGCGTCTGCAAACCCTGTTCATCATCGCCGGTGTGGCGATCGGGGTGGGTGTGATTGTCTTCATGTCGGCGCTGCTGGCCGGCATGCAGTCGAACTTCATACGCCGCGTCTTGTCGGCACAGTCGCACATCCAGCTGCTGCCGCCAAAGGAGGTGACGCGGCCGCAGCGAATTGACGGCAACGCCGTGCGCGGCGAGATCGAAGGCGCGATCATCCAGCCGCCGCTGCAGCGCCTCAAGGGCATCGACCAGTGGCAGGCCGCGGCCACGCAGATCCGCGACATGCCCGAGGTGCTGGTGGTGACACCGGTGGCCGGTGGCTCGGCCCTGGTGGTGCGCGGAGCCGCCAGCCGTGCCATCACGGTGGTGGGCATCGAGCCCGAGCAGTATTTCCGCATCGTCAACATTGATGACAAACTGGTGCGTGGCAGCACGCGCCTGACCGCCACCGACATTCTGATCGGCATCGAACTGGCCAACGACCTCGGTGTTGACGTCGGCGACAAGCTGCATGTGTCCACGGCCAATGGTGCGGCCAGCACGCTGACGATTGCCGGCGTTTTCGACCTTGGCAACAAGGGTGCCAACCAGCGCAACACCTTCGTTGCATTGCACACGGCGCAAAGTCTGCTGGGCGTTCCGGGCGGCGTCACCAGTCTCGAAGTCACGGTGCGCGACGTCTATGCCGCCGAAGACATCGCCGAGCGCATCACAACGGCCACCGGCGTCGAGGCCGACAGCTGGATCAAGACCAGCGCGCAGTTCTTTGCCGCCGTCAGCGCACAGTCCACCGCCAACACGGCGATCCGCTTCTTTGTCGGCTTGTCGGTGGCCTTCGGCATCGCCAGCGTGCTGGTGGTGGTGGTGGTGCAGAAGTCGCGCGAG
Organism: uncultured beta proteobacterium; assembly: GCA_903906695.1. GTDB lineage: Bacteria > Pseudomonadota > Gammaproteobacteria > Burkholderiales > Burkholderiaceae_C > Rhodoferax. The sequence continues at coordinate 38,927 of CAIVLG010000270.1, forward strand.
ATCGGCATCCTGCGCGCGATGGGCATCTCGCAGGGCCAGATCCTGCGCGTCTTTCTGTTGCAAGGCGGCCTGCTTGGTTTCGGTGGATCGGTGGTCGGCTGCGCCATTGGTGCCACCGCCTTGCTGCTGTGGCAGCGCTATGCCCGCAACGCCGATGGCACAGCGCTGTTTCCGCTGGCGTTCGATCCGGTCCTCTTTAGCGTTGCCCTGGTGTTGGCGACCGTGACCGGTCTGGCCGCGGCTTTTGCGCCAGCTCTGCGAGCGGCGCGCCTGGACCCGGTGGTGGCAATCCGTGGCTGAGCTATCCAATCACGCCAGCGCGAACGCAGGCAAGGTTGTCGTGCAGCTGTCTGGCGTGCACAAGGCCTTCAACGTCGGCAGCGCGATCGAAACCGAAGTGCTGCATGGCATCGACCTGACGCTGCAGCAAGGCGAGTTCTGTGCCGTGATGGGACCTTCGGGTTCGGGCAAGAGCACGCTGCTCAACATCGTTGGTTTGCTGGATCGGCCGACGCAAGGAAGGTTGCAGGTCTGCGGCGAGGAGACCACCGAGCTCGACGACCGTGCCTTGACGCGCCTGCGTGGCCACAACATCGGCTTTGTGTTTCAGTACCACCACCTGATCACGGCCTTCACGGCGCTAGAGAATGTGATGATTCCGATGCTGGGCGCGGCCGGCTTCCCAAACCAGGCGATGCGCGCGCGTGCCGCCGAGTTGATCGACAGCGTGGGCCTGTCGGCCTGGCAGAACAACCTGGCCGGCAATATGAGCGGCGGGCAGCAACAGCGCGTGGCGGTGGCACGCGCATTGGCCATGAACCCGGCACTGCTGTTGGCCGACGAGCCCACCGGCAACCTCGACACCAAGAGCGCCGACGCGGTGTTCGAACTGCTGCGCCGCTTCAACCGCGAGCACCGTACCACGGTGCTGTTCGTGACCCACAACGCCGCGCTGGCCAAACGCTGCGACAAGACAATCGAAGTCGTCGACGGACTGATCACCGCTCAGAGCTAGAGCATCTTGTCCTTGGCCAGAAAATATTTGCGCGCGTAGGCCACCAACTGGCCGTCCGTCGGATGGTCCACCGTCTCCACACCAATCACCTTGTCCACCAGCTTGGGGTCGTGAGAATGGATGTGCTTGATCAGCTGGAGTTTGGCCTGCGCCGGGCCGACGATCAGAATTTCCTGGGCACCGGCGAGCGCCTCGGCCACGCGGTGGTAGTAGTCCTGATCCTCGGGTGCACGTCCGCTTCCGAGCGAGCCAACACGAGAGTGCAGCTTGCGGTGTTGCTCGCTCGGTTCAATCACGGATTTTTCAACATCGTCGGGGCTGATGTGCATCACATGGGCTTGCACATGATCGATCCAGACGAGGGCGTGGTAATGGGACATTTGGAACTCCTTGTTGTCGTTCCGATCATCATCCTCCTTTTGCGTCGAAAAGAGCTTGATCTGAAGCCGAAATCCGCATCAGTCTGGCAATCAACTGATAAAAATCAACTGCGCTACAGTCTTGCAACGGAGAAAAAATCATGCGTCGCTGGTTGGATATGCTTGCCTCTCGCCAATTGGCGCGCCGCATCGTGCTGGATGCCGGCATGCATGGCCTGGCGCACCTGGCCGACCCCTTGTGCGTGGTCGAGGCGATGGCCGCGGCGCCTGTGCCTCCGATGTTTATCGCCGCCGGACTCGACGACCCGGTGGCGGCCGATTCGCAGCGGCTCGATGCTGCCTTGCAGCGCTTGCATTCGCCCTGCGCTGCCCACTACTACGCCGGCGAAACGCACGCCTTTCATGTCATGTTCTGGCGTGCGCAGGCGCTTTTATGCTGGCGCGACAGTTTTGAGTTTCTTCAGAAGCAGCTGCCGGTCGGACCGAGTTGAATTCAGCGCCAGGCCGAACGCGAGCGTTCGCGTACCTGGACGCCGGGCGGACCCGAATGCGGCGCACCGGCTGATTGGCTGCCGGCCTTCGGCCAGACGATGGTTTCAAACTTTTCTGCCAGCGCATCCGGAATGAAACGACTGCGCGAAGCGTAGAGGTGGCGGTCCCCCATGGCCGCCTGCTGGGTCACGTAAAAGCGCTGCGGCACCAGCAAATGCAAATGCTCTTTCGCGCGTGTCATGGCGACGTAGAGCAGACGGCGCTCCTCTTCGATTTCGTCCTGCGTTCCGGTGGCAAGGTCAGAGGGGATGCAGCCATCCACCACATTGAGCACATGCACCGAGGTCCACTCCTGGCCCTTGGCCGAATGGATGGTCGACAGGATCAGATAGTCCTCGTCGCGTTGCGGCACACCCGACTGGTCGCTGGTGGCATCGGGCGGGTCGAGCGTGAGTTCACTCAAGAAGCGCTCGCGGCTGGCGTAGCCGGCGGCGATGCGCTCCAGGTTGTCCAGATCGGCGCGCCGGGTGGCTGCGTCCTCATGCAGGCGTTCCAGATGCGGCCCGTACCATCGCTTGGCCAGATCCATGTCGGACGGCCAGGCGCGCTGCGGCTGGCGCAGTGCGCCATAGACCTGCACGAACTCCTGCCACTGCGGTGTACTGCTTGCTGGCATCCTGAAAGCCTTCAGTTCGGCACTCGGGTCGGCGGCCTGATCCATGGCATCGAGCAGGCGCGAGGCATGGGCGGCACCGATGCCGGGAATCAGTTGCACGACACGAAAGCCGGCCATGCGGCCGCGCGGGTTCTGCGCAAAACGCAGGATCGCCAGCAGGTCCTTCACGTGGGCGGCTTCAAGAAATTTGAGACCACCAAACTTGACGAAGGGAATCTGCCGGCGCGTGAGTTCAAGCTCCAGCGCCGCGCTGTGCGAAGAAGTGCGAAACAGGACCGCCTGCGACTTGAGCTTGAGACCGGCTTCGCGCTGCTCCAAGACGCGATCGGCGACCCAGCGCGCCTGCTCGGCGTCATCGGGCACCATCACCAGCTGCGCCCGGGTGTTGCCGGCCTTGTCGCTCCAGAGGTTCTTGGCATGGCGTTCGCTGGCGAGCGCGATGACGGCGTTCGAGACTTCCAGGATCGGCTGCGTTGACCGGTAGTTGCGCTCCAGCTTCAGCAGGCGCGCGCCCGGGTTGAACTGTTGGGGAAAGTCCAGAATGTTGCGCACCGTGGCGCCGCGAAAGCTGTAAATGCTTTGCGCATCGTCACCGACCACCGTCAGGCCCTGGCCGCTGGGTTTGAGTCCGAGCAGTATGGCGGCCTGCAGGCGGTTGGTGTCCTGGTATTCATCGACCAGCACATGGTCAAAGCGCGCTGCGACCTCAGCGCCGAGTTGCGGGTCGGCCATCATCTCGAACCAGAACAGTAACAGGTCGTCGTAATCGAGCACGTTCTGCTGCTGCTTGACTTCGACATAGGCGCCAAAAAGCTGCTTGAGTTCGCCCTCCCAGTGCGCACACCAGGGGAACATCTGCTGCAAGATCTGCATCAGCGGCTGCTGGCTGTTGACCACGCGCGAGTAGATCGACAGGCAGGTGGCTTTCTGCGGGAATCGGTTCTTGCTGGCGGACAGGCCCAGGTCATGGCGCACCATGCCGAGCAGGTCTTCGGAGTCGGCGCGGTCGTGGATGGTGAATGAATCGTCCAGGCCAATACGGCTTGCGTAATCCCGCAGCAGGCGCGCGCCAATGCCATGAAAGGTGCCGGACCAGGGCAGCGACGGCAACTGGCGTGCGCCATGACCCAGCACTTGAGTCAGCACGCCGGCGACGCGGCGCTCCATCTCGATGGCGGCGCGGCGCGAGAAGGTCAGCAGCAGCAGGCGCTGCGGGTCGGCCTGCTGCAGGATCAGCCTGGCGACACGATAGGCCAGGGTGTTGGTCTTGCCGGAGCCGGCGCCGGCAATGATCAGCAGGGCCCGTGCATCAGCTTCCTCACCCAGCCCGTGTTCCACGGCCAGCCGCTGCTCGGCGTTGAGCGACTCGAAGGGATCAAGGCGGGTGGCAGCGGTGGCTTCCATGTGGGAACTGGGCGGTGCAATACAGGGTTAGTGCGACGGTATACTGGACATTAACACAGCGTCTGCAGTGGCCCTTGCGTTCAATGGATTGCAGTTCGATGGGAGAGGTTTATGTTTGAAGTAAAGCCTGTCGCGGCCGAGCGACTGCCCGAGTTGTTGCGCCTGATGCCCAAGGCGGAGTTGCACATCCACATTGAAGGCTCGCTGGAGCCGGAGCTGATGTTTGCGCTGGCGCAGCGCAATGGCCTGACGATGAAATACCCGGACGTCGAATCACTGCGTCGCGCCTATGTGTTCGATGATCTGCAGAGCTTTCTGGACATCTACCACGCCGGCACGCTGGTGCTGCGCACCGAGCAGGATTTCTATGACATGACGCATGCCTACCTGGCGCGCGCCGCTGCCGACAAGGTCGTGCACGCCGAGATTTTCTTTGACACCCAGACCCATACCGGCCATGGCCTGAGTGCCGACGTCGTGATCAGCGGGCTGCACCGGGCCTGTGTCGATGCGCGCACCGAATTTGGTATCAGTGCCTCGCTGATTCTGTGCTTTCTGCGGCATCTGAGCGAGCAGGAGGCGTTTGAATGTCTGGAGCAGGCCTTGCCACACCGTGACAAGTTGGTCGGGATAGGGCTGGCATCGAGCGAACTGGGACATCCGCCGGAAAAATTCGCACGCGTCTTTGCCAAGGCTCGCGCGCTGGGTCTGCACCTGGTGGCGCACGCCGGCGAAGAGGGTCCCCCGGCCTACATCTGGAGTGCGCTTGATGTGCTCAAGGTGGAGCGCATCGACCATGGCGTGCAGGCCGTCAAGGATGCAGCACTGATGGCACGGCTGGCGCAGGACCGGATTGCGCTGACGGTATGCCCGCTGTCAAACCTGAAGCTGCGCGTTTTTGCGACATTGGCCCAGCACAGTCTGGGGCAACTGCTGCAGGCCGGTATCACGGCCACCGTCAATTCGGACGATCCGGCTTACTTCGGAGGCTATATCAACCAGAACTTCACAGAGACTTTTGCCGCCCTGGGGCTGACCGCGCAGCACGCCTGGCAACTGGCGCGCAACAGTTTTGAGGCCAGCTTCATTGACGACTCCATGAAGAAGCGCTATCTGGACCGACTGCGCGAGACCTTCGAAAATTTTGTTTGAACCTTGACCGCAGTGATTCAGTTGACCTTTTTCATGACCTGACTGAGGATCTTGACGCCGATACCGAAGCGCTCATCGATCTTCTCGACCCGAATCACTTCACCCTCACAACACAGTTTCAGCGGTCCGCCGGGCGTGTCGAGGTCGACCCAAAAATCGATCCGGGAGCCGGTGTCAAGGGGTTGGTCCTGCAGCAAATAAAGACCCGTGGCACTGACGTTGCGCGTCACGCCGGTCAAGCCGTTGACGCTGGTTGACAGTTCAGTCGGGTATCTCTTGCTCCGGTGCTCTTTGCCAAACGTGGTGGTCGAGAATTTTTTCATGCTGTCCTCAAGCTTCCAGGCGCAGATCCACCCACGGCGAGCCGCATCGCGACCGACTGGGCATCAATGATTGACATGGTGGTTTCCTCAAACTTGTGGACACTATGAGGCATAGTTTCGACGCCTTGAGGCCGCGAGTCCATGGCGCACAGGCACCTATTTGCTAGTAGCTGGCTACCGGTTTGAGCAGCAAATCCAGCCTGCGATATCCGGAATGACTGAAGGGTGCTTACAAAAAATAACAAGGCTTGACGAATCATGACAATTTACCACTGCCATATTCATAAAAAGCTTGGAATTCCGGGAACAGAATGAACCACTCGACAGGCAAGGAGTTATTCATGAAGCGTTCCATACAAAAGGGGTTCACCCTGATTGAGCTGATGATCGTGGTCGCGATCATCGGCATCCTGGTGTCGGTGGCTCTGCCGGCCTATCAGGATTACACCGTGCGTGCCAAGGTATCGGAGGTGATTCTTGCCGCCGCCGCCGGCAAGACCGCGATCTCCGAAGCTGCCGCTGTCGACGGCGCCTTGCCTGGCAGCGCGTCGGTTTCCCTTTCTGCTCAATCGTCAAAATTTGTAAGCGGCGTTGCCTGGGACGGAACTGCCATCACAGCCACAGCCCAGGGTGACTCGGCCATCACGGGCAGCACTGTCACCATGACTGCCGCCTACAGCAACGGTCAGGTCAGCTGGACCTGCAGCGGAACGATCGCGGCAAAGTATCGCCCGGCCAGTTGCCAGTAAGCATTCCGCAAAGGCCGACCCTGCATTTGATTTTGGTTGTCATTGCGGGCCGCGACCCGCAATCCAGTCGTGGCGTGGCGCTGGATCCCGGATCGAGTCCGGGATGACAGTGATGCAATCCGGGATGACAGTGATGCAATCCGGGATGGCAGTGATGCAATCCGGGATGGCAGTGATGCGATCGGGGATGACAGTGATGCGATCGGGGATGACAGTGATGCAATCGGGGATGACAGTGATGCACTCTGGCATGATGGCGTCTGTTTGAGACGTGTCATGAGCTATGAAAACCTCTATGGAAGTGCCACGTTGCGATGCTGAAGACGGACCAAAGTGAAGCAAGATTTCCCCATTTCCTACATCAACCCGGTCTTTCGCCCACCGAGCGAAGCGCAGTCGCTGATCCTGCCGGTCACCAATGGCTGTTCCTGGAACAAGTGCAGCTATTGCGAGATGTACACGGCGCCGCGAAAAAAGTTTCGCGCCCGTGATGAAGAAGAAGCGTTGACCGCCATTCGGCGTTGCGGCGAACAGTTCGCGAGCCAGGTTCAGCGCGTTTTTTTGGGTGACGGCGATGCCATGGTCCTGTCCACACGACGACTGTTGACGCTGTTGTCGGCCATCAAGGACCATCTGCCCAAGGTGCGTCGTATATCGAGCTACTGCCTGCCGCGCAACCTGCGCAGCAAATCGGCGTCCGAGTTGCTTGAATTGCGCGAGGCCGGATTGACGCTCGCCTATATCGGTGCCGAATCGGGCGATGACGAAGTTCTGCAGAAGGTCAACAAGGGGGAAAGCTTTGAGAGTACGCGCGACGCCCTGGACAAATTGGGTGCCGCCGGAATCAGCCGCTCGGTGATGCTGCTCAATGGACTCGGCGGTCGTGCGCTGTCCAGGCAGCATGCGCAGAATTCCGCCCGCCTGGTCAATCTGACCCAGCCTGAATTCCTTGCCACGCTGGTGGTCAGTTTTCCGCTGGGCGAGCAGCGCTTTCGTCAGACTTTTCCGGAATGGGAGCCGCTCGATCAGCAGCAGCTGTTCCTTGAGATGGAGCTGTTTCTTCAGGCACTGGAGCTCAGGCGTACCGTGTTTCGCAGCGATCATGCGTCCAACTGGCTGGTCCTCAAGGGCGTGTTGGGCGCCGAAAAAGAGCGTCTCCTGCTGGAGGTCCGAAACGCCATCGGACGGCCCGAGGCCGCCAAGCTTCGTGCTGATTGGCAGCGAGGTCTCTAAAATTGACACCCATGAATGACGCCACCCAATTCCCGCCTTTGCCGGACCACCTCTCGATTGATCCACGCAGTCCGCATTACGTGGCTGCCGTGTTTGAACACGAGGTCGGCATTCGATTGAGCGACAAGGAGCTTTTGAATGTTGGGGAATACTGCATCAGCGAGGGCTGGGTGAAAGTGGCCGCGGGCAAGACCCTGGACCGCAAAGGCAATCCGCTGATGATCAAACTCAAGGGCAAAGTCGAGGCGTTCTACAAGTAAACGCAACGCCTGGCAGGGAGTCATGGCGAACAGCGTTTTCTTCAATTTTGAAGTTCAACCGACGATAGCGGGTCCTACTGCGTCACAAGCGCCTCGAACTCCTCGACCGGAAGCGGCCGGCTGAACAGATAGCCCTGGTAGTTGTGGCAACCAATGCTCGCGAGAAAGTCGCGTTGCGCCTGGGTCTCCACGCCCTCGGCGATCACACCCAGCCCCATGCTGGTGGCCATCGCGATGACGGCCCGGGCAATCGCCGCGTCATCGGCGTCCATCAGGATATTGCGTACAAAGCTCTGGTCGATCTTGAGCCGCTCCAGCGGTAGCCGCTTGAGGTAAGACAGGGATGAATAGCCGGTGCCAAAATCATCGATGGCAAACCCAACGCCTCTTGCCTTGAGTGCGTTCATCTTCATGATCACATCCTCGGCATCGGCGATCAACACCGACTCGGTCAGCTCCAGTTTGAGCCGCTGTGCGTTGGCGCCGCTGCGCTCCAGCGCTGCGAGCACCTGAGCGACGAAGTTGCTTTCGCGAAACTGGCGCGCGCTGACGTTGACCGCAATGCTCAGGTGTTGCAGCTCCGGCTTGCCGGCCCAAAGCGCCAACTGCTGGCAGGCGGTCTCCAGCACCCAGGCACCGATCGGCAGGATCAGCCCGGTTTCTTCCGCCAGCGGGATGAACTCGGCCGGCGAGACCATGCCACGTTGGGGGTCAAGCCAGCGCAGCAGCGCTTCAGCGCCGACGATGCCCTGGTTGTCGGAAACCTGCGCCTGGTAGTACAGCATGAACTGCCTGTTCTGGATCGCCTCGCGCAGCGCCGCCTCCAGTGTGACGCGGGCGTCGACCACGGCCTGCATCTGCGGGTCATAGAAGCACAGCCTGTTGCGCCCGGCGGACTTGGCCTGGTACATGGCCAGCTCGGCGCGCCGCAAAGGCTCCAGCGGATCTTCGTAGTGCTCGCCGAAGAAGGTGATGCCAATGCTGGCGCTGCACGAAACCTGGGAGTCGGCCAACTGGTAGGGCTTGTTGAGCGCCTCAAAGATCTTGTTGGCCACCGTTTGGACCTGCTTGAGCGCCTTCTGCGGGTCCTGGTTCAGATGATCCAGGAGCACAACAAATTCATCACTGCCCAGGCGCGCCACGGTGTCGCCGTCACGCACCACTGCGCTCAGCCGTTTGGCAAGGCGTTGCAGCACCTCGTCGCCCTGCACACGCCCGATGGCATCATTGAGGCTCTTCAAATTGTCCAGATCAAGCATCAGCAGTGCGTTCTGGTGCTGATGGTCTTCTCCTGCGGTGATGGCCTGTTGCAGCCGGATAACCAGCTTGCGGCGATTGGGCAAGCCGGTCAAGAGGTCGGTGTAGGCAAGGTCGTTGATCTGCTCCTCGGCCGCCTTGTAGGACGTGAGGTCGCTGAAGGCGCCAACGTAGTGGGTCAGCACGCCGGCATTGTTCGTGACGCTGCTGATGTTCAGGTGCTCGGGGTATAGCGTGCCACTCTTGCGCCGGTTCCAGATTTCACCTTCCCACGCGCCGCTGCGCTCAATGCATTCCCACATTTCAGCATAGAAGCATGCGTCATGCCGATCGGACTTGAGCAAGCTCGGTGTCTGGCCAACTGCTTCATCGGCGCTGTAGCCAGTGATTTCGGTGAAGGCATTGTTGACACGCAGAATTACTTTTGCAGCATCGCAAATGAACATCCCCTGCTGCGTCTCGAATGCAATTGAGGCGATGCGTTGTGCTTCTTCGGCCGACTTGCGCTCGCTGATGTCGCGCTGGACTGAAATCCAGTGAGTGTAGAAACCGGTTTCGTTGGCCATCGGAACAATGTCGATCTCGCTCCAGAATTCGCGACCATTCTTGGTGTAGTTGAGCACCTCCTCGCGCACCGGTTTCCACTTCCTGAGGGCCTGCCCCATACGCTTGATCGTGGCCGGATCGGTTTTCGGTCCTTGCAACATGCTCGGTGTGCCACCAATGGCTTCTTCGCGCGTGTAGCCGGTGGTGCGCTCATAGGCATCGTTGACAAAAAGAATGCGCGGGCCAGGCAATTCAAACGGCTCGGCCTCGGTGATCACGATCACGTCATTGGCGTGATTGATACATTGCTTGAACAGCTTTAGATCTTCAAGTGTTTGTTTGCGCTCGGTGACGTCGCGCTGCACACCCACGAATTGGGTCACATCGCCGGCTTCGTCAACGACAGGACTGATGGATAGATCGTTCCAGAACGGCGTGCCATCCTTGCGGTAGTTGAGGATTTCGCCGTGAAACGGCTGTTTGGCGTCGAGGGCGGCACGCATCTGCAATACGACTTCAGGCTGACTATCAGGCCCTTGCAGGATGCTGCAGGGTTTGCCCAGCATTTCCTCGCGGGAGTAGCCGGTGATTCTGACGAACTCGTCATTGACATAGGTCGTACGCCGGTCGGCATCGGTGATCAGTACACCCTGGGAAATCTGACTCAGTGCCTGCTCGCGTAGCCGTATCGCTGCCAACTTTTCCAGTAAACGCTTATCCTTGAGCTTGCGCTCCGTGATGTCTTGCACGCTGCCGATAAATTGCGCCGGTTCGCCCCGCTCGTTGCACACAATCGCACCAAGACCATGAACCCAGCGTATGGCACCGTCACTGGCGCGCACAATTCGATAATCCTTGTCAAATCGAGTCTTGAGAGCTGTCGTCGTCTGCCAGTAGGCCAGCATTTCATCGCGGTCGTCCGGGTGAACTCGCTGCGCCCATCCGTCTACGGTGTGCAAATAGTCGGCATCGATGCCAAAAATATCATCCATCACTTCCGAACTCGTCCAGCGATCATTGGCGATGTCGTGGCGAAAGCTGCCGACGCCGCCCAGTTTCTGGGCCTCGCGCAACGCGTATTCGGTGTCCTTGATGCGGGTGACGTCGCTGACAATAGAAAAAAGCAAAGTCTTCGCGTCAACAGTGATCGGCGTTGAGCGCACTTCCACAATCCGACTTTCGCCACTGGCCAGGCGATGCGGGAAGATAAAGTAGTTACGTGCCTGTTGTACGGCGCGAGCGCGCTCTGCCGCGACTTCCGATGGCGGCAGAGTATTGATCTCGTCAATGCGCATGGAGCGCAGTTGCTCGATGCTATAGCCATAGAAGCCTGCAGCAGCGGCGTTGGCATCGACGATGGCGCCAGACTCAGGCTCGATCAACAGCAGGATCGAAGCATTGTTCTCGAACATCTGGCGAAAGCGCTTTTCGGTCTCGCTCAGTTCCACCTCGACCTGTTTGAGGCGGCTGATGTCGGTCACAATGATGTAGACGCCCTGCACCTGACCGGCCACGAAGTCGGGTATGTATTGCACCAGCCCATGCCACGACAGCCTGCCATCGGCCGCCCGGATGGCGCGCTCGAACTGCTGCTCCTGGCCCGCCAACGCGGCTTCGATGTACGGCAGATTGACGCCGTAGCGTTCGTCCCCAATCACATCACGGATGTGCATGCCGGGCATTTTTGCGGGATCGACGCCGAACCATTGAGCGTAAGCCAGATTGGTGAAACGGTTGTGCAGGCTGCGGTCCCAGTAGCCAATCATGGCGGGTATCTTGTCGTCCGCCGACTTGAGCTGACGTTCCCTGTCTACAGGACCAGCAGGGGGCTGCCGGGTCGCAGCGCTTTCTGTCTTTTCGCTTGTCATGGCGTCCTCCCCGTGGCGAGATGCATCCTGGGTCGTTGCGATTCAGCAGGACAGCATCAGGCTTGGGCGGCGAGCGCCTTTCGCAGGATCGCGTAGAGATGGTCCTTGAGCAAAAGCTTTTCCTTCTTCAGGGTTTCAATCTGCTCATGGGTGCCGATTTCAATGTGCGTCTCCATATTCTTGATCTTCTGGTCCAGCGCGTGGTGCTGCTCGTACAAGCGCATGAATTCTTGGTCGGAGGCTTTCAACCGAGCGATCAGCTCGCTGTATTCAGGAAACATAGGTACTCCTCAAGACGGTGGTTCTGACGTGCGGGCTCTATATTAACCGGGTGTCTGCGGGCCCAGCCATTTGCCTGCCGACTTGCAGCCAGACCCATGCCGGTATGATGGATTGGCGGTCAGGCCGCGGCGATGCTCGATCAGAAACAGCACATGACAGAAACGGAGTTTCCCCGATGACAGATTCCTACCTCAGCTTTGCCAATTCAAGTCTTGGTTCGCGCATCGCCACTTTGTTGGGACTGCCTCAGCCACTGCCGCTGGAGCGCTATCGTGCCGGGCAGCCGGTGCTCAAGGGCAGCGTGCTGCTGGGCGCGGGCGGCGAGCCGGAGCTGCTTCCCGCATTGGCTGCCGGTTTCAAATCGATGGCCGCACAAACTGTGGCCCATCGCAGCCTGCCGCAGTGGACGCAACTCGCCAACCAGGCCGGTTTGATGACAGGGCGATGGGGTGTCGAGGACAAGCCCGGCGAGAAAGTCAAGGCGCTGGTTTTCGATGCTACTGGCATGCAGGACAGCGCTGAGGCCGACGCGCTGTACCAGTTCTTCCACGATGCGGCGCGCTCGGTCCTGCCCTGCGGCCGCGTGCTGGTATTGGGTCGCCCACCCGAGGCCTGCAGCTCACCGCGCATGGCCACCATGCAACGTGCGCTTGAAGGCTTGACGCGTTCGCTGGCCAAGGAACTTAAGCGCGCCATCACGGTGCAGCTGGTCTACGTTGCCGAAGGTGCAAATGACCAGTTGGAGAGTACGCTGCGCTTCTTCCTCTCGCCGCGCTGCGCCTATGTGTCGGGCCAGGTCGTGCGCATTGGCGTTCCATCCGTTGCCGGTGCCGTTGCGGTCGACTGGACTCAGCCGCTTCAAGGCAAGAAGATTCTCGTCACCGGCGCCTCGCGTGGCATTGGCGCCGCGATTGCCGAAGTCATGGCACGCGATGGCGCACAGCTTATTTGCCTGGACGTGCCGCAGGCGCAAGCCGGTCTGGATGAAGTTGCCGCTCGCCTGGGTGCCAGGGCGCTGGCGCTCGACATCGGCGCCGCGGACGCTCCCCAGAAGCTGGCCGACGCTGCACTGGCCGACGGCGGTTGGGGCGTGGTGGTGCACAACGCCGGCATCACGCGCGACAAGACCATCGCCAACATGAAAGAACACTTGTGGCAGGCGGTGGTCAACGTCAACCTGTCGGCTCAGGAGCGCATCAATGACGCGCTGGTCGACTCCGGTGCGCTCAAGGCCGGCGGGCGCATCGTCTGCGTCTCCTCCATATCGGGCATCGCGGGCAATCTGGGCCAGACCAATTACGCACTGTCCAAGGCGGGCGTCATCGGCATGGTCCAGAGCATGGCGCCGGTGCTGGCCAAGAAAGGCATCACCATCAATGCGGTGGCACCCGGCTTTATCGAGACGCAGATGACCGCTGCTGTGCCTTTTGCCTTGCGCGAAGCCGGCCGTCGCATGAACTCCATGGGTCAGGGTGGCCAGCCGGTGGACGTGGCCGAGGCGATTGCCTGGTTTGCCAGCCCGGCCTCCGGTGGTTTGACCGGCAACGTGGTGCGTGTCTGCGGTCAAAGCCTGTTGGGGGCATGAAGATGAAGACGATCGAAATTACGGAAACTCCCAGCCTTGCGGCGACCTTCTTTCGTGCACTTGGAACTGGCGGCAAGCGTCCGGGCCCGGTCAAGGCTTTGCCCAAGGTGGAGCTGGCGCTGCCACGCGTGGTGCTTGATGCGCAGCATATGGCCCGCTATGCAGAACTGTGTGGCTTCCAGGCGACTCAGGGCGTGCCGCTGATCTATCCGCAGTTGCTTACCTTTCCTCTGGTGAGCGCCTATGTCAGTTCACCCGAATGTCCATGGCCCGCGATGGGCACCGTGCACCTGGCCAACAGCATCACGCAGCACCAGGCTTTGCGCGCTGGCGACGAAGTGCGTGTCGAGCTCGGCGCGGGCGACCTGTTTGCTCACGACAAGGGCCAAGTCTTCACCTTGAAGCTGCGCGTTTTGCGCGGCGATGTCCTGGTCTGGAGCGCAACCCAAAGCCTGCTGCGCGTGGGAGTCAAGCAGACCTCGGGGCCGCCCTACGTGAGTCAGATTGCGTCCGATCTGCCCATGTCGTTGCAGGCCGAGTTTTCGGCCGGCGCCAACCTCGGCCGGCGTTACGGCGCTCTCTCGGGCGACCGCAACCCGATTCATTTGTCGGCCGTGACGGCCCGGCTGTTTGGCTTCAAGCGTGCCATTGCGCATGGCATGTGGACCAATGCCAGGGCGCTGTCGTGTTTGCTGCCCTCAGAGCCCCTGGATCAGGCATCGCTGGCGGTTGAGTTCAAGACGCCCTTGTTTCTGCCGGGGCGCGCCACTCTTTGGAGTGCGCGATCAAGCCGCGGCGCGCTGTTCGAGGTGCGCGATGCCAAGGGCCAGCGACCTCATTTGCGCGGACAACTCAGCTACTGAAATTTTGTACGAAAGACACACCATGAACACCATTCGCCGCGTCGCCATCGTGGGCGGCAACCGCATTCCTTTCGCCCGCTCCAACAGCGTCTACTCGCAGGCCTCCAACCATGAGATGCTGACCGCCACGCTGCAAGGCTTGGTGGACCGCTTCAACCTGCAGGGCGAGCGCCTGGGCGAGGTGGCAGGCGGCGCCGTCATGAAGCATTCGCGCGATTTCAATCTGGTGCGCGAGTGCGTGCTCTCAACCACACTGGCACACGAAACGCCAGCCTTTGATTTGCAACAGGCTTGCGGCACCGGGCTCGAAGCCGCGATCGTGGTGGCCAACAAGATTGCGCTGGGCCAGATCGAATGTGGCATTGCCGGTGGTGTCGATACCACCTCGGATGCACCGATTGCGCTGAACGAAAAGCTGCGCAAAATCCTGCTCGACCTGTCGCGTACCAGGACGCCGGCACAGCGCCTGGCGGTGGCATCTCGCTTTCGCCCGGCCATGCTGTTCAGCCCATCGCTGCCACGCAATGGCGAGCCGCGCACCGGTCTGTCCATGGGCGAGCATGCCGAACAAATGGCACGGCAGTGGGGCATTGGCCGCGAAGCCCAGGACGAACTGGCCCTGAGCAGCCATCAGAACCTGGCGCGCGCTTATGCCGAGGGCTTCTTCATCGACCTGATGACGCCGTTCAAGGGATTGACGCAGGACAACAACCTGCGTGCCGATCTCAGCATCGAGAAACTGCGATCGCTCAAACCCGCGTTCGACAAAGTAGTGGCGCCGGGTCAGGGTACGCTCACGGCTGGCAACTCCACGCCCTTGACCGATGGTGCGTCTGCCGTACTGCTGGCGAGTGAAGAATGGGCCGCCGCGCGAAAGCTGCCGGTGCTGGCCTACCTCAGCTTCAGCGAAGTGGCGGCGGTGGACTTCTTCGAGAGGAAGGAAGGTCTGCTGATGGCCCCGGCCTACGCTGTGCCGCGCATGCTGGCGCGCGCCAAGCTGACGCTGCAGGACTTTGACTTCTACGAGATCCACGAAGCCTTCGCGGCGCAGGTGCTGTGCACGCTGAATGCCTGGCAGGACAAGGTCTTCTGCAAAGAGCAGTTGGGCCTGAGCAAGGCACTGGGCAAGATCGACATGAACAAGCTCAATGTCAACGGCAGCTCGCTTGCGGCCGGTCACCCGTTTGCCGCCACCGGCGCTCGTATCGTTGCCACGCTGGCCAAGTTGTTGGCGCAAAAAGGCTCGGGTCGCGGCCTGATCTCGATCTGCGCCGCTGGCGGCCAGGGCGTTGTCGCCATCCTTGAAAGCTGATCGCCGAAGGCGATGGATCCAGCCTCAGCGGGACTCGACATAGTCGAGCACCGCCTCAAGCATCGCCTGCACGCTGGGCTGTATGCGGCTGGCGAGCTCAGGCAGGTAGTTGAACGGCAGCTGTTCCTGCATGTAGCTGCACTGGGTCATCTCCAGCTGAATCGCGTGCACGCCGCGGCTGGGCGCGCCGTACTGACGGGTGATGTAGCCGCCCTTGAAGCGCCCGTTGAGTACGGCGTTGTAGCCGCTGGCCTGAGTTGCAATTTCCAGCATGCGCTGCGCCAGTGCCGGGTCGCAACTGGCACCGTTGGCCGTGCCCAGATTCAGATCCGGCAGCTTGCCGTCAAAGAAGCGTGGCAAGACCGAGCGGATCGAGTGCGCATCCCAGAGCGCGATGACGCCATGCACCGCTTGCAGGCGCGCCAGTTCAGCTTTAAGTTGCTCGTGATAGGGCTGCCACACCGCCGCGCGCCGCGCATCGATCTCGGCAGCGTCGGGTTCGCATCCGCTGGCGTAGAGCGTTTCCTTGTCAAAACTGTCGACCGGGCACAGGCCGGTGGTGTCCTGTCCGGGATACAGGTTCTGGTCGTCCGGCGGGCGATTCAGATCGATCACGTAGCGCGAATGGGTCGCCACCAACAAGGACGCACCGAGGGCATCGGCAAAGCTGTAAAGCTGCTCCAGGTGCCAGTCGGTGTCACTCACCTGACGCGCCTGCGGCGTCAACCGAGCGGCCAGTTCAGGCGGCACATAGGTGCCTACATGGGGCATTGAAATCAGCAGGGCGCGCGTGCCTTGCCGAAAACGCAGAACCGGTTCAGGGGTTGAAAAATTCATGTTGCGAGCAACTCCGAGCGTGCGGCCACGAAGCCGGTCATGGCCTGTTGATGAAGCGGGTGACGACCCTGGCTGACGCGCTTGACGCCACCGACCCAGACCGCGTCCACGGCGCTACTGCGATGACTGGCAAACACGTGGGCTGACAGCATGTCAGAAGCCTCAAGTCCGAGCAAGGCGGGGTGCGTGGCATCAAGTTCAACGAAGTCGGCCTGCTGACCGATGCGCAGTCCGGCAATGTTGCGACCCGCGGCCTGGGCACCGGAGTGCACCGCCTGCAAGGTCATGGCATCGGCCACATGCGGCTGCGCGGCGCTGGCCGCCACGTTGCGCTGGCGCGTCGCCAGGCGCTGGCTGTATTCGAGCAGCATCAGTTCCTCGGCAGCGTTGACACAGACGTGGCTGTCCGAGCCTATGCCCCACTGGCCGCCAGCCTGTTGCCAGGCGCCGAGGTCAAAAATGCCATCGCCGAGATTGGCCTCGGTGCTGGGGCACAGACCTGCGACGGCGCCGCTGGCGGCGGCCTGGTGGCATTCTTCGCCATCCATGTGCGTGGCATGGACCAGGCACCAGCGCGGGTTGACCGGCGCGTGATCGAGCAACCAGGCCACCGGGCGCTGGCCGCACCAGGCGATGCACGCCTCCACTTCCTGCACTTGTTCGGCAATGTGGATGTGAATCGGCGCAGTGGCGTCGATGGCATCGAGGCCGACGAGCACCTCGCGCAGTAAATCCGGTGGCACGGCGCGCAAGGAATGCGGTGCCAGCCCGAGGCGTGCGCCCTGTGCCTCGCAGTGGGGCTTGAGCGCTGTCAGCAGGCGCAGCATCGAATCGACCGAGCGGACGAAGCGACGCTGACCCGCGCTCGGCGCCAGAGCGCCAAAGCCACTGCTCTGGTACAGCACGGGCAGCAGCGTGAACCCGATGCCGCAGCGCTCGGCGGCGTGCAGCAGCGCCAGCGAAAGAGTCGCGTCGTCGGCGTAGGGACGGCCGTCGCTCTGATGATGCAGGTAGTGGAACTCGCAGACCGAGGTGTAACCGGCCTCCAGCATCTCGACGTAAAGGCCCAGCGCAATCGCCTCCAGCTGAGCCGGGTTCAGACGCGAGGCGAAACGGTACATCAGGGCGCGCCAACTCCAGAAGCTGTCCTGCGCCTGATCGCGGTATTCGGTCAATCCGGCCAGCGCACGCTGGAAGGCATGCGAGTGCAGATTGGGCATGCCGGGGATCAGCGGACCGCTTGATCGCATCGCATCAGCGCTTGCCTGAGCGTTGACTTGAACCTGGGTCAGTTGACCGTCATCGTTCCACTGCAACAGCACGTTGCGAGCCCATCCTGCGGGCAGCAGGGCGTGGTCGGCTAACAGGCGATTCAGTTCAGGCTTCATTGAGCGATCCGTCCCTGGCGAACAATGCGCGGCAACGGTCGCTGCCCGAGCCAGTAGGCCAGCTCTGCCACGTCCTGCACCGGCCACAGTACAAAATTGGCAGGCGCGCCAACCCGGATCGTGCCATGGCTGTCCTGCAGTCCCAGGGCGCGTGCGGCGTGCCGCGTGACGCCAGCGACGGCTTCCGGAACCGTCAGTCGAAAAAGCGTGCA
>CAIVLG010000271.1 GCA_903906695.1 uncultured beta proteobacterium
CAATCCTGTTCCATATTCAAGAACTTTGCAATCCCCATTCGTGGTAAATGTGACAGCCAGTTCAGTGTTATTGAGTCAGATCAAGCGTGAGAATAGCAAAGGGGCGGCAATTACTCTTTACCGGTGGCGTACAGTCACAACTGAATGCGCCCCATTGTTCGCATTTCTTCAAATCGCGATGACCAACCTTCCCATGTCCAAAGAATCACACGACAAAATCAATCAACCGGTCCAGACCGGCCTACGCAAGGGCTTGACCAGCTATGGCGATCAGGGATTTTCATTGTTCCTGCGCAAGGCTTTCATCAAGGGTGCTGGCTACACCGACGAGGCTCTTGACCGTCCTGTAATTGGTATTGCCAATACCGGCAGCGCCTACAACCCCTGCCATGGCAATGCGCCACAGCTGATCGAGGCGGTAAAGCGTGGCGTCATGCTGGCAGGTGGCTTGCCGATGGACTTCCCCACGGTCTCGATCCACGAAAGCTTCTCGGCACCGACCAGCATGTACTTACGCAACCTCATGGCTATGGACACTGAGGAAATGATCCGCGCCCAGCCGATGGATGCGGTCGTCATGATCGGTGGCTGCGACAAGACGGTGCCGGCCCAGTTGATGGGAGCGGCCTCGGCAGGAATCCCGGCGATCCAGCTCATCACTGGCTCCATGCTGACGGGCTCCCACCGTGGCGAGCGGGTTGGTGCATGTACCGACTGCCGGCGCTACTGGGGCAAGTTTCGCGCCGGCGAGATCGCGGCCCAGGAAATGGAAGACGTCAACGACCAGCTCGTCGCCAGCGTGGGCACCTGCTCGGTGATGGGAACCGCCAGCACCATGGCCTGCATTGCAGAAGCCCTGGGCATGACGGTGCCGGGCGGTGCATCGCCCCCGGCCGTGACTGCCGACCGTATCCGCGTAGCGCAGGAAACCGGCGCCTGTGCCGTGGCGATGGCACGTCAGCAACTGACCATCGACAAAATCCTGACGCCCGGGGCCTTCGAGAACGCCATGCGGGTTCTTCTTGCCATTGGGGGCTCGACCAATGGCATCGTCCACCTGGCTGCGATTGCGGGCCGCGTGGGTCTGGAAATTGACATGCAGGCCCTGGATCGCATGGGTTGTGAAACCCCTGTGTTGCTGGACCTGAAACCCTCCGGTCAGCACTATATGGAAGACTTCCATCAAGCCGGTGGCGTGCCCACTTTGCTGCGTCAGCTCAGGCCTCTGCTGCACCTCGATGCCTTGACTGTCACGGGCCGTACGCTGGGTGAGGAGCTTGAACTTGCTGGCCCCGGTTTTGCCCAGGACGTGGTTCGTCCTCTTGACAACCCGATTTACCCGCAAGGCAGCATCGCCGTGCTGCGTGGCAACCTGGCACCCGGCGGCGCCATCATCAAGCAATCGGCAGCGGATGCCGATTTGATGGAACATGAAGGCCGCGCCGTGGTCTTTGAAAACATCGAGGACCTCGCCCGCCGGATCGACAGCGACGAGTTGGACGTGACAGCGCAAGATGTTCTGGTTCTCAGGAACATTGGTCCGAAGGGGGCACCTGGAATGCCCGAGGCTGGCTACATCCCGATCCCGCAGAAACTGGCTCGCTGCGGCGTCAAGGACATGGTTCGCATCTCCGACGGTCGCATGAGCGGTACGGCATTCGGTACCATCGTGCTGCATGTCACGCCGGAGTCCGCAGTGGGTGGTCCACTGGCCCAAGTGAGGACCGGAGATCGGATCTGTCTGAGCGTGAAGAAGCGTGAAATCAGCCTGCTGATTTCCAACGAGGAACTGGCTCGACGCGGCCGCGAAAACGTGGTCATTGAGCCAAGCGCAGCGCGCGGCTATCGCAAGCTATTCCTGCAAACAGTGACACAGGCTGACCAGGGTGTGGACTTTGACTTCCTCCGCTCGCCGCAGATCAAGGGGAAGATTCCCCGGAAGTGACCTGTCAACCGCGGCCGGCAAACGGCATCTTGGTTGCCATCACAGTGTGGAACATCACGTTGGCCTCCAGCGGCAAGTTGGCCATGTAGAGCACCGATTGACCCACGATGTTCACGTCCATCAAAGGCTCGATCGCGATCTCGCCATTGGCCTGGGCAATACCGGTGGCCATGCGCTGCGCCATTTCGGTCGCGGCATTGCCAATGTCGATCTGCCCCACGGCAATATCGTACTTGCGGCCGTCGAGCGAGGCGGTCTTGGTCATGCCCTTCACGGCGTGTTTGGTCGAGGTGTAGGCGATGGAGTTGGGGCGCGGCGTGGTGGCCGAGATGGAGCCGTTGTTGATAATGCGCCCGCCCCGCGGCGTTTGTACCTTCATCACACGGAACGCCTGCTGAATACACAGGAACATGCCGGTGAGATTGATGTCGACCACGTTCTTCCACTGCGCCAGCGTCAGGTCTTCCAGCGGAATTGCCGGGGCGTTGACCCCCGCATTGTTGAACAGCACGTCAACCCGTCCGAACGCAGTCACAGCGGCGTCGAACAGCGCCCGGACGGAATCCGCGTCCGATACGTCGGTGGGCACCGCCAGCGCGCGGTCCGGCGCGCTGCTTTGCGCAACAACCTCAGCAAGCGGGCCGGAGCGCCGGCCCGCCAGCACGACGCGGTAGCCGTCCTTGAGCAGCGCCAGCGCGGCCGCTTTACCCACGCCGGTGCCGGCACCGGTGACAATGGCAACCCTTGAATTGAAAGTCATGTCAGTTCGCCTTCTGAAAAATGGTGGAGCGGCGCGAATCAGCCGGGTTGGCGCCATTGTGCCTTCGCCGTGCGCAGCCCTTCGACCAGTGTCACCGCGTTGGCCAGCACCTGCGCTGCCGTCATGCCGGGTCGGTACAGCGCCGAGCCGATGCCCAAACCGCTGGCACCTGCAGCCAGGTAGCTGCCCATGTTGTCCGGCGTGATGCCGCCCACCGGCAACAGCTTTGTGTCTGCGCTCAGCACGGCGCGCAGCGCCCGAACCGCTGCGGGCGTCACCATTTCTGCCGGGAACAATTTGAGCGCGGTCGCGCCGGCGTCGATTGCGGCGAAGGCTTCTGTGGCGCTCATCACGCCCGGGAGGCACAGCATGTCCAAACGCAGGGCTTCACGCACCACTGTCGGGTTGAAGTTGGGCGACACGATCAATTGGCCGCCCGCGGCATGAACGTTGCGCACATTGTCGGACGTGAGCACCGTTCCGGCGCCGACCAATGCCCGGGGGAAGTGCTGCGCCATGGTCGCAATGCTCTGGAGCGGATCCGGTGAATTGAGCGGGACTTCAAGCAGCGTCCAGCCCGCGCGGGTCAGCGCTTCGCCCACCGCCAGTGCTTCGTTCGCCTGGATGCCACGCAGGATGGCGACCAGCGGAATGCTGCTTAACGCGGACTCAAATTTTTGTTGTGCGTTCATGCTGTTTTCAACAAGCCGGGAGCTATGGTTTTGGCAATCGCCCACAGACCGGCCCAGGTCGCGCGCGAGCCGATGCGCTGCGCGGCGACGCCCCGCAGCGCCAGTGCGTCCTGGTAGCGCTGGGTCAAGGCCTCGGAGCCAATGATGACGAGCTTGGCGTCACTTGGCAAGGTCTGGGCCCGCAACTCTTCGCCGATGACCAGGCCGGACAGATAGCTGGGAAGTGCGGCCGCGCTGAGACGATCAAACAGCGACAGCGTGCGTGTGCCAAAGGCGCTGTGCAGCAGACTGTTGCTGCGCAGCGCCAGCGTCACGCCCTGCGCAAAAGCTTCGCTGTCGAAGTCGCCGTCGCTGGCCGGCAGCGTACGCGACAGGATGGAGTGCTGGCGCAGCAGCGCAAAGAACTCGCCCGTCATGAAGGTGGCAAACGACTGTATGCGCCCGGCCTGCACCTGCACCCATTTGCTGTGCGTGCCCGGTAGCACCAGTAGCGCGTCCTGCAGTCCGAGTAATTTCAGCGCGCCGAAAATCTGGGTCTCTTCGCCCCGCATGACGTCGGGAATCCCCTCGAGTTCGCAGACCAGTCCAGGAACGATGGCGATGC
>CAIVLG010000272.1 GCA_903906695.1 uncultured beta proteobacterium
AGCCGAGGTCAGCCAGCGTGACCTTTTCCAGCGTCAGGCCGACTTCTTCAGCGATGACCTTGCCGCCGGTCAGGATGGCGATGTCTTCCAGCATGGCCTTGCGGCGGTCGCCAAAGCCCGGTGCCTTGACAGCCACGACCTTCAGGATGCCACGGATGGTGTTGACCACCAGGGTTGCCAGCGCTTCGCCTTCGACATCTTCAGAGATGATCAAAAGCGGACGGCCCGACTTGGCGACTTGTTCCAGCGTGGGCAACAGGTCGCGGATATTGCTGATCTTCTTGTCGTACAGCAGCACAAACGGGTTTTCCAGCAGGGCGGCCTGCTTTTCCGGGTTGTTGATGAAGTAGGGTGACAGGTAGCCGCGGTCAAACTGCATGCCTTCAACGACGTCGAGTTCACTGTCGAGCGACTTGCCGTCTTCGACGGTGATGACGCCTTCCTTGCCGACTTTGTCCATCGCGTCCGCAATGATCTTGCCGATCGCTTCGTCGCTGTTGGCCGAGATCGAGCCGACTTGAGCGATCTCCTTTGAGGTGGTGGTGGCCTTGGAGGCTTTCTTCAGTTCGGCAACCAGGGCGGTGACCGCCTTGTCGATGCCGCGCTTCAGGTCCATCGGGTTCATGCCGGCGGCCACGTACTTCATGCCTTCGCGCACGATGGCTTGTGCCAGCACGGTGGCTGTGGTGGTGCCGTCGCCAGCGATGTCAGAAGTCTTGGAAGCAACTTCCTTGACCATCTGGGCGCCCATGTTCTGGAGCTTGTCCTTGAGTTCGATTTCCTTGGCGACGGACACACCGTCCTTGGTCACGGTCGGGGCGCCGAAAGAGCGCTCCAGCACCACGTTACGGCCTTTGGGGCCGAGGGTGACTTTGACTGCGTTGGCCAGGATGTTGACACCCTCGACCATGCGTGCGCGGGCTTCGCCGCCGAAAATGACGTCTTTTGCTGCCATGATTAATTCTCCAAAAAATTCAAAAAATGATTAACGATTACTTTTCGACAACAGCGAAGAGATCGTCTTCTTTCATCACGAGCAGTTCGTCGCCGTCCACCTTGACGGTTTGGCCGCTGTATTTGCCGAACAGGACGCGGTCGCCGACCTTGACGGCCATCGGGCTGAGTTCGCCCTTGTCGTTTTTCTTGCCCGGGCCGACAGCCAGCACTTCGCCTTGATCAGGCTTTTCGGCAGCACTGTCAGGGATGACGATGCCAGAGGCGGTCTTGGTTTCGTTTTCGACGCGTTTGACAATGACGCGGTCGTGCAGAGGACGAAGTTTCATGGGATCTCCTTGAGTTTGAAACAAAGGTTGAAAAATACAAGCGACGGACCAAGCTGGCCGGCGCTCAATAACCGGAACCGACTGCTGTGAGAAGGGTTACCGACTCTGTTAGCACTCGAATCGCTTGAGTGCTAATGATAAGGCAATTTGTCTGGATTTCAAGATGCAGCGGCCTAAAGTTGTAGATATTTGAAGTGGATCAACGCAACAAACACTGGGCTTACTGGGGATTTCTTAAACTTTGGGCAGAATAGTCTAGGGAAAACCCTTATATTCTTAGCCATGGCAGAAACAATGGATTGGGTCAAGGCATCGCTGGAAGCTGGCAAGGGCTTGTTGCGTCCACCGACGGAAGGTGCCGGACCGCCGCCCGAGATCCGACCGCCGCCCGTGCTGGTTCCGATTCGTTCCCTGGGTGCCAATCATCGGGGGCGCATCGCCTGGCACCTGATGGCGCTCGACCCTCACGACCGTTACCTGCGTTTTGGTTTTGCCGCCAGCGACGAGCAAATTCAGCGCTATGCCGACTCCGTGAATTTTGACCGTGACGAGATATTCGGCATCTATAACCGCCGTCTCGAACTGATTGCCATGGCACATCTGGCTTTCTCCGTGGATCCGAATCTCGATGCCTGTGCGGAGTTTGGCGTGTCGGTACTAAAGTCGGCTCGGGGTCGCGGCTACGGTGCCCGGTTGTTCGACCGCGCCGCCATGCACGCCCGCAACGAGGGGGTGAGCCGCTTGTTCATTTATGCCTTGAGTGAAAATACCGCCATGCTCCGGATCGCCAGCAAAGCAGGAGCCAAGGTCGAGCGCGACGGTTCCGAAGCCGAGGCCCATCTGTATTTGAAATCAGCCACACTAGACAGCCATTTGAGTGAAATGGTGGTGGAGCAGGTGGCTCAGACTGACTATCGGATCAAGGTTCAAGTCAAGCAATTTTGGGACTTTTTGGCCGGGGTTCAGGCGATCCGGCGCGACATTCAGGATGCCCAGCGAAATTCCCCAAAGTAAGTGCTGACAGGGACTGTCATCCAGGGGGCATGGCAATCCGCTATCCTAGAGGGTCATCAACAACGGCATGTCCTGCGCTTCGCTCTGTGTCAGACCCCTATCCTGCGCGACTTCCCGAGCGGGAAGACAAACGCACTTTCTTGCAAAAACTGCTTGAGTTCATTCATCCGGGTCCGGATTCGGCGGACGAGCTGATCGAAACCCTGGTCGAAGCCCAGGAAAACAATGTCATTGGCGCGGAATCGCGCGCCATGCTGGAGGGTGTGATACGCATGGCTGACATGACCACCGGGGATGTCATGGTGCCCGCAACGCGCATGGACCTGGTCAATATCGATGAGCCCTACGATCTCATGCTGCATGGCGTGATCGATACCGGGCACTCTCGATTTCCGGTCTATCAGGGGGAGCGCGAGAACATCATCGGTGTTCTGCTGGCGAAAGACTTGCTCAAGTTGCAGCGCGCACCGGAGCTCAATATCCGGGCGCTGCTGAGGCCGCCGGTCTTTGTGCCCGAAAGCAAGGGGCTGAACGATCTACTGCGCGAGTTCCAGGGCAACCGCAATCACCAGGCCATCGTCATCGATGAATTCGGCCGTGTTGCCGGCCTCATCACGATCGAGGATGTGCTGGAACAAATTGTGGGTGAAATCGAGGACGAATTTGACACCGCGGAAGACGAGGGCGATATCTACGGCCTCGTCGACCGCACTTATCGCGTCAGTGGCGACACCACGCTGGAACGGGTCGAAGACGCATTTTCTGTCAAGCTCACCAGCAGCGACCCGGACGACGAATTTGACACGATTGGCGGTTTGATCGCCCATGAAATGGGGCACGTTCCCAAACGCGGTGAGCGGCACACCATGGCAGGGCTCAACTTTGTCGTCCTGCACACCAAGGGCGGCGCTGTGAAATGGTTCAAGGTTTCGCCGGTGGTCGATGCAGTCCCCTGAAGCGTCGCCGTGGTGGCCCAGCTTGATGCGGCCACTGCTTGCGTTGACGGCGGGAGTCGCCCACGCGGGCAGTCTGGCATGGCCTCTGGCCCTTCACGCAAATTTCCTGCCGCAGCTGGGTCTGCGCGCCGGCCAGCCGGTGTGGTGGCTGCAGTTGCTGTCGCTCGGCGCCTTGGCGTACCTGCTGAGAGCGTGTCGGAGCTGGCGTGCCGCCGCGTTATCGGCCTGGTTGTTCGCCGCTGCCTGGTTGGCTGGCGCCGTGGGATGGACCTTTGTCGCGCTACACACCTACGGTGACTTGCCAGTGCTGCTTTCGTTGCTGGCAGTACTCGCGCTGGCGGCTCTGATGGCTTTGTTTTACGCGGCGGCCGGTGCTTTGTTCGTGGCCGTCGGGCGTCTCACTGATCGCCGGGCAGCCGCTGTCTTTGCGGCGCTGTGGTTATTGGCCGAACTTGCCCGCGGCACCTGGCTGACCGGCTTTGGCTGGGGTGCCTCGGGCTATGCGCATATCGACGGCCCGCTTGCAGGCTACGCACCCTGGCTGGGCGTTTATGGCGTTGGCGCCCTGGCCGCCTGGTTGGTCATGACGCTGCTTCAGTTTCTGCGGCACCAGTCCTGGTTTGAGAGGGGGCGCGGCGTGATTGCGATTGTGGTCGTGCTGGGTTTGCCATCGGTGCTCTCGCTCGCTGTGCCGGAGTTTTCTGCGTCCAGCGGACGTCTGGGGGTCACCCTGTTGCAAGGCAATATTTCCCAGGATGAAAAGTTCGAGCTGGGCAGCGGCGTGCCGCTGGCGCTGCATTGGTACGGCGAGCAATTGAACAACAGTCGTACTTCGTTGGTGATAGCACCGGAGACCGCAATCCCCCTGCTGCCGCAACAATTGCCGCCGGACTATTGGCCGGCGCTGCAGCGTCGGTTTGGTGGCGGTCAGCAGGCCGCCCTGATCGGCATGCCGCTGGGTGATTACGAGCATGGCTATACCAATTCGGTGCTGGGTCTGACGCCCGGTCAGGCCCAAGTCTGGCGCTACGACAAGCAGCATCTGGTGCCGTTTGGTGAGTTCATTCCACCGTTTTTCAAATGGTTCACGGCGATGATGAACATTCCGCTGGGCGACTTCAATCGTGGTGCGCACGGACAGTCGACTTTTGACTGGCAGGGGCAAAGACTGGCCACCAATATTTGTTATGAAGATCTTTTTGGTGAGGAACTGGCTTCGCAATTCTCCAACCCGGCGTTGGCGCCAACCCTCTTTGTCAACGTCAGCAATCTGGCCTGGTTCGGCAACGGCGCGGCGATCGACCAGCACCTGCAGATTGCCCGTATGCGTTCACTCGAATTCGAGCGCGCGTTCGTGCTGGCGACCAACACCGGCGCCACCGCGATTGTCGACCACCACGCCCGCGTCCTGAGCACTGCGGCCCGCGATACCCGGGTCGTTCTGGTCGGTGCGGTCGAGGGTCGAACTGGGCTCACGCCTTACGCCTGGTGGGTGGCACGCCTTGACTTGTGGCCGCTGTGGTTGCTGGCCCTGGTGCTGGTTTTTCTGGCGGCGCGCACTGGATGGCGCAGGGGCTAGGGCGTCCTGCTTCGCCGGAACGCCGCTGGCAAGCTGGAAGCCCCGTAAAATCGGCGCTTTTAGCGTGCCCGCCAAGTCATGTTGACCTTTCAGCAAATCATTTTGAAATTGCAGTCCTACTGGGACGCTCAAGGCTGTGCCTTGCTGCAGCCCTATGACATGGAAGTTGGTGCCGGCACCTCACACACCGCGACGTTTTTGCGCGCACTCGGGCCGGAGCCCTGGAAAGCGGCCTACGTGCAGCCAAGTCGTCGACCGAAGGACGGCCGCTATGGAGAGAATCCGAATCGTCTGCAGCACTACTACCAGTACCAGGTGGTCCTGAAGCCGGCACCTTCCGATATTCTGGAACTGTATCTGGGCTCGCTCGAAGTGCTCGGATTCAATTTAAAGAAGAATGACATTCGTTTTGTCGAAGACGATTGGGAGAATCCGACGCTGGGCGCCTGGGGGCTGGGCTGGGAGGTCTGGCTCAATGGCATGGAAGTGACGCAGTTCACCTATTTTCAGCAGGTTGGCGGACTTGACTGCAGGCCAATCACCGGCGAGATCACTTACGGCCTGGAGCGCTTGGCCATGTACCTGCAGGGCGTGGACAACGTCTACAAGCTGGTGTGGACCGAAACCGGGGCAGCGCCAGTCGAGCGTAGGGTCGAGCGTGGGGGCCAGATCCTTTATGGGGACGTTTACCTGCAAAATGAAAAGGAACAGTCGGCCTACAACTTCGAGCATGCCGACGCCGATTTTCTGTCTGTCGCCTTTGCCGCTCATGAGCGCCAGGCCAAGCACCTGATTGACGTGCAACTCGCCTTGCCGGCCTACGAGCAGGTGCTCAAGTGTGCGCACAGCTTCAACCTGCTCGATGCGCGTGGCGCCATCAGCGTGACCGAGCGTGCCGCCTACATCGGACGGATTCGCAATCTGGCGCGCAGCGTGGCGCAAAGTTACTACGAGAGCCGCCAGCGTCTGGGCTTCCCGATGGCACCACGTGAGTGGGTGGAACAGGTGGTCACGGCATGAAGAACCTGCTCGTCGAGTTGTTGGTCGAAGAGTTGCCGCCCAGGGCGCTGAAGAAATTGGGTGAGGCGTTTGCGAGCCAACTGGCCGAACAGCTCGGTTCCCAGGGGCTACTCGGCACAGACTCGGTCGTCACCGCTTTTGCCACGCCGCGCCGACTCGCCGCGCACATCACGCAGGTCTGGCTCAAGGCCGCCGACAAAGCAATGCAGCAAAAGCTGATGCCTGTGAGTGTGGGGCTCGATGTAAACGGCCGCGCGACGCCGGCCCTGATCAAGAAATTGGAAGCGCTTGGTGCCGATATGGCCGACCCGGTAGCTGCCGTGGCGGCGCTTAGAAAGGCGCCCGACGGCAAGACCGATGCATTGTTCTATGACAGCCTGGTGACTGGTGCCACACTGGATATTGGCCTGCAAAAGGCGTTGCAAGAAGCGGTCGACAAGCTGCCGATCCCCAAGGTGATGAGTTACCAGCTTGAGACGGATTGTGAACTGCCGGGCTGGAGCAGCGTGCATTTTGTGCGCCCGGCGCATGGCCTGTTGGCGCTGCACGGCAGCACCGTGGTGCCGGTCAAGGTGCTGGGCCTGAAGGCTGGTAACACTACGCTGGGGCACCGTTTTGAAGCAATGGTTTCTCCCGTGCTTGTCGCGGATGCCGACAGCTACACCGCGACGCTGGCCAGGGATGGCGCCGTGATCGCCAGCTTTGCCGAGCGGCGTGCCGAGATTGCGCGCCAACTTGACCGCGCGGCGGCTCAAGTGGGTAACGGTGCCAGACCGATTGAAGACGATGCCTTGCTCGACGAGGTGACCGGCTTGGTCGAGCGGCCGAATGTGCTGGTCTGCGAATTTGAGGCGCAGTTCCTTGACGTGCCACAGGAATGCCTGATCCTCACCATGAAGGCGAACCAGAAATACTTTCCTTTGCTCGACGCCAACGGTACATTGACGAACAAGTTTCTGGTCGTCAGCAACATTAGCCCGA
The DNA here is from genome assembly GCA_903906695.1 of uncultured beta proteobacterium. GTDB lineage: Bacteria > Pseudomonadota > Gammaproteobacteria > Burkholderiales > Burkholderiaceae_C > Rhodoferax. Next base: position 6,834 of record CAIVLG010000272.1, read on the forward strand.
CGGATGCCAGTGCCGTGATTGGCGGCAACGAGCGTGTGGTGCGTCCGCGCCTGGCAGATGCCAAGTTCTTCTTCGATCAGGATCGCAAAAAGACACTGGCCTCAAGGGTCGCGGGTTTATCCAAGGTCGTCTATCACAACAAGCTGGGAACGCAGGGCGAACGCATGGAGCGCGTGCGCGCGATTGCCGGCGTGATTGGTCGACAACTCGGCGGCGATGCTCTGGCCGGCAGTGCCGACATTGCAGCGCGGCTGGCCAAAGCCGACTTGTTGACCGACATGGTGGGTGAATTCCCTGAGTTGCAGGGAGTTATGGGCAACTACTACGCCCGCCACGACGGGCTGAGCGAAGACATTTCGTTTGCCATTGAAGATCACTACAAACCGCGTTTTGCCGGTGACCATTTGCCTCGCAATCAGATTGGTATTGTGGTGGCTTTGGCGGACAAGCTTGAGACGCTGGTCGGCATGTTCGGCATCGGCAACTTGCCCACCGGTGAAAAGGATCCGTTTGCCTTGCGTCGCCATGCGCTGGGCGTGATCCGCATGTTGATCGAGCGGGATCTGCCGCTGGACCTTGGCGCGCTGCTAAGCAGTGCAGCGCCCGCCTTTGGTGACCAACTGGGCGAGGCTACAGTGGCCCTGACCGAATTCATCTACGATCGCCTTGCTGGCTCGCTACGCGAGCAAGGCTACAGCGCGAACGAAGTCGATGCCGTCATGGCACTCAAACCGCAGCGCCTGGGGGCTGTGCCCAAGCGCCTTGCTGCGGTGCGAGGCTTTGCCGCTTTGCCCGAAGCCGCCGCGCTGGCCGCTGCCAACAAGCGCATTGGCAACATCCTCAAGAAAGCCGGCACGGTTGATCCGCATGTCAGCGAAGTACTGCTGCGCGAACCCGCTGAAATTGCACTTTACTCGGCCATGAAGAAGGTAGTGCCGCAGGCAAACGAGCAGTTCCTGGCTGGGGATTTCACCGCGTCGCTGCAGACCCTGGCTGCCCTGCGTTTGCCGGTCGATGCTTTCTTTGACGGCGTCATGGTCAATGCCGACGAAATGGATATGCGCCTGAATCGCCAGGGCCTGTTGCAAACTCTGCATCAGGCCATGAATCGGGTGGCCGACCTCTCCAAACTGGCGAGCTGAGACACACCACCATGAAACTCGTCATCCTTGATCGCGACGGCACCATCAACGAAGACAGTGCCGACTATGTCAAATCAGCCGATGAATGGACGCCTTTGCCTGGTGCGCTGGAGGCGATTGCGCGGCTCAACCATGCCGGCTGGCATCTGGTGATTGCCTCCAATCAGTCGGGCCTGGGGCGGGGACTGTTCGACGTCTCCACGCTCAACGCCATGCACGCCAAAATGCACAGCTTGCTGGCCGAGGTGGGGGGCCGGGTTGATGCGGTTTTTTATTGCCCTCATGCGCCCGATGACGGTTGTCACTGTCGCAAGCCTGAGCCCGGCTTGTTTGAACAGATTGGCGAGCGCTATGGCATCGACCTGACTGGCGTGCCGATGGTGGGTGACACCGTGAACGATGTACGGGCTGCTGTGGCCGCTGGTTGCGAGCCGCATCTGGTTTTGACAGGCAAGGGTGAGGCCTACCGCGGGCGCGCTCTGCCCGACCACTTTCCGCCGCAGACACGCGTGCACCAGGACCTGGCAGCATTTGCTGACTTTTTGATTGCACGCGAAACAACACCCAGCTGATGGCACTGATCCGGTCAGTCCTGCATATGGCGTGGATGCTGCTCACGGTCATCCCGTGGGGACTTGCCCTGGTATTGATTTCTGTCTGGGTGGGCCGCACGCCGCTGTGGTGGTTTGCCGTCAACTGGTTTCGACTGGTGATCTGGGGCTGTCGCGTTTTGTTGGGAATTCAGGTGCGGGTCAATGGCATGGAGAACTTGCCAACGGGTGAGACCAGTCCCGCAGTCTTGCTGTCCAAGCACCAGTCCACACTGGAGACACTTCTGCTGCCAACCCTGATGCCGCATCCGCTGGCATTTGTCTTCAAGCGCGAGCTGTTGCGCATCCCGTTTTTTGGCTGGTCGATGGCGCGCCTGGACATGATCCACATTGATCGCGAATCCAGGGCCAAGGCGCTCAAGCAAGTGGTGGCGCAGGGCAAAGGGCTGCTTGCGCAAGGCGTATGGATCATCATGTTTCCCGAGGGCACACGCATGGCACGGGGAGAAAAGGGCACCTATCAGACTGCTGGCACGCGGCTGGCGGTGGAAGCCGGCGCGCCGGTGATTCCGATCGCGGTGTCATCGGGCAAATGCTGGCCGCGAAAGGGCTTTGTCAAATACCCGGGTGTGGTTCGGGTTTCGATCGGGCCCGCGATCGCGAGTGTCGGTCGGGAACCCAAAGAATTGATGCGTCAGGTCGAGGCCTGGATCGAAGCCGAAATGCGTCGCATTGACCCCGAGGCTTACCTCTGAACCCGTTTCTTCATCCGCGTGCCAACCGCGAGGCCCGTTTGCGCGATCTTGTTGTGGCCTACGAATTCAAACGCGGCAAGCGGCGCACGATCGGTTTTGTTGTCGGTCCTGAGGGGCTGGCGGTACGTGCACCAGCTTGGGTCGCGTTGCGAGACGTGGATGCTGCCTTGCAGGAAAGAGCGGCCTGGATCGTCAAGAAATTGGGCGAGACGCAAGAACGCCATGAACGCTTGATCGGGCAGCGCGTCGAATGGCGTGATGCGACTCGAATTTCTTTTCTTGGCGAACAGGTCACAGTGGTCCTTGATGCTACAAAGGCAAGAGGTATGCCCGCAGTGCTGGCTGGAGCCGAAAGTCAGTCGCTGACACTGTCAATTGCCTTGCCTCAAAGCGCTGCACCAGAGCAAATTCGGGATGCGGTGCAAGTCTGGTTGATGCGTCAGGCGAAGCGAATTTTTGCCGAGCGACTTGATCATTTTGCGCCCATGCTCGATGTGAAATGGCGCAGATTGACGCTCAGCAGGGCTGCCACCCGCTGGGGTAGCGCAACAGCTGATGGCTCGATTCGACTCAACTGGCGCTTGGTCCAATTCAAGTTGGCAGTGATTGACTACGTGGTAGTGCACGAGCTCAGTCATCTGCGAATCATGAACCACAGCCCGCGGTTTTGGGAGACGGTGCGTTCCGTGTTACCCGACTATGCGGCGTTGCGACAGCAACTCAAGGAGGATGCGAGCCCGCATTGGGTCTGACTTGGATGCCGTTGGCGCGCTAATTGCTTCGCTGTTGGTTGGACGCATCAACGCACCAACTTAAAGCAAAGGACAAGTCATGACACATCGATATTTCAAGTACGCAACTGTTTTTGCAGCCGTCGCCACGGCCGGCTTCTCCGCCCAAGGTGCTGAATGGAGTGACACTTCGATTGGCTACCGCTACGGTACCGACTTTGCGGAGCCGTTCAACGCCAATGCCATCAGCAAGAATATCCTGAATCTCAATCATGTGAGCGGGTATAAGTACGGGTCGAATTTTTTCAACGTCGACTTGTTACTTTCTGATGAAAAGGACCCTTCCAGCAAAGGCTCAACCAATGGTGCGCAGGAGGTCTACGTGGTATACCGCAACACCCTGGACCTGGAAAAAGTCACCGGCAAGTCCTTCAAGGCCGGTCCGATGCGCGGCCTCGGTTTGACAGCGGGTTTCGATTTCAATACCAAAACTGACGCTGGTTACAACTCCAAGAAGCGCATGCTGGTGGCTGGCCCCACGTTCATGATGGATGTGCCAGGCTTTCTGAATATCGGCTTGCTGCTGCTGTGGGAAAGTAATGCTCCTTACAGCACTTTCAGCGGCATCTCCACGCCCCGTTATTCATACGATACCCATCCCATGCTGACCCTGGCTTGGGGTATTCCGTTCAACGTTGGATCGTTGCCGCTTTCATTTGAAGGTTTCGCCAACTTCATTGCTGCCAAGGGCAAGAACGAATTTGGTGTTGATACGGCCGCCGAGACCAACATTGACATGCAGGTGATGTATGACTTGAGTTCTGTGCTGGGTGCCAGCAAGAATTCACTCAAGCTCGGTCTGGAATATCAGTACTGGAAGAACAAGTTCGGCAACGACAGCAGTGGCGCAGCAGGGTCGGGCGCCTTCGCCAAGACGCCCATGATTCGCGTCGAATATCACTTTTGATTTGCGGCGAATCGAAAGACGCCGTCGTCTCCCTGCGTGCGCGTCAAGCGCCCGTCGAACCAGAGCGCATGCAGGTGGGCGATCGATTCGCCCATGGCAAAGGTGGTCTGATGCAGGTCGAGTTCACGTTTGAACAGCACCGGGATCACATCGGCGGCACTGTGAGGTCTGGCGCTGCACGCCGTCATCACTTCGGACAGGCGTGCCTCGTGGTGATCATGTAACTGCTGGATTCGCCGGTGCAGGCCGGTGAAAGGTTTGCCGTGCGCTGGTAAGGTCAGTGTGTCGCCGTCGAGAGTGCTGAATTTGTCGATCGAGTCCAGAAACAGCTTGAGGGGATTGGACTCAGGTTCCTGGTCGTAGACGCTGACATTGGTCGAGATGCGCGGCAGCATCATATCGCCGCCAATCAGTACTTTCAGCTCCTTGCAGTACAAGGAAATATGCTCGGGCGCATGGCCGTAGCCGCTGATGCAGGTCCATTGCTGCCCGTCGATGCGCAAGGTGTCGCCGTCCATCAGGCGCCGAAAGCGCGCTGGCACCGAAGGCACCAGGGTTTGATAGTAGTTGGCTCGTCCCTGGATTTTCTCCACCGACGCCGGGTCATTGAGGCCGTGCGCCGCAAAGAACAGGGCCGCCGATTCACCACCGAAGGCGGTCGGTCCCGAGCTGCCGATACGGGCCAGGTTGAAATCGGTCGCACTGATCCACAAGCCCACCTTCCAACGCTGGCAAAGCCAATCGGCCAGGCCGATGTGATCCGGGTGCATGTGCGTCACGATCACGCGCAGAATCGGCAAGCCATCCAGCTCATTGGCAAAAATCTGTTCCCATTGCGCTTTTGCCGCGGCGATGCTGATGCAGCAATCAACCACACTCCATCCCGTGCGACCATCGATCTCGTCGCGCAACAGCCATAAGTTGATGTGGTTCAGGGCAAACGGCAAACCCATGCGCAGCCACTTCACCCCGGGAGCAACGCTCAGCGTGGCGCCCGGCGCCGGCAGGACGTCACCGAGCGGGTAGTGCAATTGCTGCTCAAGTTCGTTGACGGATTGATTCAAGAGGACTCCTGATTTGCGACATAATTGACGTTTACGTAAACGTCAATCAGAGCCGACATTGTAGGGGAGGCCGTCTTGCCCCCGAGTCACTTTGGTTGGACACCAGACATGGCCATCACTTTTAGCATCACCGATCTGGCCCGCGAGTTCGACCTGACCACGCGGGCCATGCGCTTTTACGAAGACATGGGTCTGCTGCAGCCCGAGCGCCGCGGTCCTGGTGGGCGCACACGGGTTTACAGCGGACGTGATCGCACGCGATTGAAGCTGACGCTGCGCGCCAAACGGCTCGGATTGAGCCTGACCGAGGCCAGGGAAATCATAGACATGTACGACAGCCCACGTGACACCGGGCCGCAATTGCAGAAATTCCTGGCCGTGATTGCCGAGCACCAAAAGCAGTTGGAGGCCCAGATGACCGACCTGCAGGCCAATCTGGACGAACTCAAGGTGCACCAGCGCGAGGCCAAGGAGCTGCTGGCCAAGAGTCAGGTCAAAGGCAATCAGAAGATCACTACCGCTCACAAACAGGAATCACCTAACAAGAGGAAACAATCATGAACCTACCAGGACTCAACTTTCAACTCGGTGAAGACATCGACGCCCTGCGCGACACGGTGCGTGAATTCGCACAGACCGAGATCGCACCGCGTGCCGCCCAGATCGACCGCGACGACCAGTTTCCAAGGGATCTGTGGCGCAAGATGGGCGACCTGGGTGTGCTCGGCATCACGGTCGGTGAAGAGTTCGGCGGCGCCAACATGGGCTACCTGGCGCACATGATTGCGATGGAGGAGATTTCGCGCGCCTCGGCCTCGGTCGGCCTCTCTTACGGTGCCCACAGCAACCTGTGCGTGAACCAGATCAAGCGCAACGGCACCCCCGGGCAACGCAACAAATACCTGCCCAAACTGATCAGCGGCGAGCACGTCGGCGCGCTGGCCATGAGCGAGCCCGGTGCCGGCAGCGACGTCATCAGCATGAAGCTCAAGGCCGAAGAAAAAGGTGGCTACTACCTGCTGAACGGATCGAAGATGTGGATCACCAATGGCCCCGACGCCGATACGCTGGTGGTCTACGCCAAGACCGAGCCCGAACTGGGCGCGCGCGGCGTCACCGCCTTCCTGATCGAGAAGGGCATGAAGGGGTTTTCGGTCGCGCAAAAGCTCGACAAACTCGGCATGCGCGGGTCGCACACCGGTGAGCTGGTGTTCCAGAACGTCGAGGTGCCGGCGCAGAACATTCTGGGTGGTCTGGGCAATGGCGCCAAGGTGCTGATGAGCGGTCTCGATTACGAGCGCGCTGTGTTGACCGGCGGGCCGCTTGGCATCATGCAGTCGGTGATGGACAACGTCGTGCCCTACATCCACGATCGCAAGCAGTTTGGCCAGAGCATTGGCGAGTTCCAACTGATTCAGGGCAAAGTCGCCGACATGTACACTGTGCTACAGGCCGGACGATCCTTTGCCTACACGGTGGCCAAAAACCTCGATTTGCTGGGCGTCGAGCATGTACGCCAGGTGCGCAAGGACTGCGCCTCGGTCATCTTGTGGTGTGCCGAGAAGGCAACCTGGATGGCGGGCGAAGGCGTGCAGATCTTTGGCGGCAACGGTTACATCAACGAATACCCGCTGGGGCGCCTGTGGCGCGACGCCAAGCTCTACGAGATCGGCGCCGGCACCAGCGAGATCCGGCGCATGCTGATTGGGCGGGAATTGTTTGCGGAGACGATGTAATTCGAGGCGATAGGGCCGGTTACCATTCTCCATGTTCAGTTACCGCCACGCCTTCCATGCCGGCAACCACGCCGACGTACTCAAGCACACGGTGCTGATTGCCATCCTTCGGCACCTGGTGCACAAAGACACCGCACTGACCGTCTTTGACACCCACGCCGGCGCTGGCTTGTACCGGCTCGATGGTGACTACGCCGAGACCAGCGGCGAAGCGGCTGACGGTTTCTTGCGACTGATTGGCGCGCAAGCGAAACCTGCCCCTGTCGTGGAAACAAGCTCAGCACCCACAAAAGCGACTGCACCGCAGTGGACACCGGTTATCCAGGACTACTTGGACCTGGTCGCCAGTTTCAATGCAAAGGGCAGTCACAAGGTATATCCGGGTTCGCCCTTCATCATCCAGCGTCTGCTACGCGAACGTGACAAGCTCAAACTGTTCGAGTTGCACCCGACCGACGCCAAAACGCTGTCTGCCAATATTGCGCAGTTGGAGGTTGGGCGCCAGGTGGCGGTGCTGCGCGAGGATGGTTTCGAAGGCTTGAAAAAATTCTTGCCACCACCGGCCCGTCGCGCCCTGGTGCTCTGTGACCCCAGTTACGAAGTCAAGACCGATTACGCCCGAGTCGTGGCGATGATTGCCGATTCCTTGCAGCGGTTTGCCACAGGGACTTACGCCATCTGGTACCCCCTCATTGCGCGACCCGAAGCGCACGACGTGCCGCGCAAGCTCAAGACCCTGGCCACGAAGGCCGGCAAAGCCTGGTTGAATGCCTCTCTGACGGTCAAATCGAGCAAACTAACGACCGATGAAGCTGGCGTGGTGATTCGCCCGGGCTTGCCGGCCAGCGGCATCTTCATCATCAACCCGCCGCACACCCTGAAGACTGCACTCCAGCTTGCCTTGCCTCAGTTGGCAAGCATCCTGGCGCAAGACCGGCACGCCACTTCCGCCCTGGAGTTCGCAACTTGATCTGAAAAGAATTCCTGCTTTGGCGGACAAAGCTGCGGCCACGGCTAAACTCGGAACAACTTCGATCCTATTGCAAGTCAACATGATTTTCGTGACCGGCGGTGCCGGCTATATCGGCTCTCACACCTGCGTTGAACTGCTCAACGCGGGCCATGAGGTCACCGTGTTTGACAACTTTTGCAACAGTCAGCCCGAAGCGCTGGCACGAGTTGAGCACATCACCGGGAAGAAGGTCAACCTTGTGCGTGGCGACGTGCGGGATTCGGCAGCGCTGAGGGCGGCGCTGTGCGAGGGCGGCGCCACGGCCGTGATTCATTTTGCAGGTCTTAAGGCGGTCGGCGAATCAGTGCAAGACCCACTGGCCTACTACGACAACAATGTGGTAGGTGCCATACAACTGCTGAAGGCGATGGGCGAGTGCAGTGTCAAGACAATCGTATTCAGCTCGTCGGCAACGGTTTATGGCGACCCGCAGCGCCTGCCATTGACGGAGGAACATCCTCTGTCGGCGACCAACCCCTACGGTCGGACCAAGTTACTGATTGAAGAGATGCTGCGTGATCTTTACCGCAGTGACCCGAGCTGGCGCATCAGCATCCTGCGCTACTTCAACCCGGTCGGCGCCCACGCCAGTGGCCTGATCGGCGAAGATCCGCGGGGCATCCCTAACAACCTGATGCCTTTTGTGGCTCAGGTGGCGGTCGGACGACGCGAGTTCCTGAACGTGTGGGGCAATGACTACCCGACACCCGACGGCACCGGTGTGCGAGACTACATTCACGTGGTGGATTTGGCGCTGGGCCATCTCAAGGCGCTGGAGCGACTGCAAACGTGCTCGGAGTGTCTGGCGATAAACTTGGGAACCGGCGTCGGATTTAGCGTCATGAACATGATCCATGCTTTTGAGCAGGCCAGCGGCAGGCCGATACCCTATAAAGTCGGGCCACGCCGTGCCGGTGACATCGCCTCTTGCTATGCTGACCCAGCTCTGGCACTGTCAAAACTGGGCTGGCGGGCCGAGCGTGGGCTGGAGGCCATGTGCGCGGACACTTGGCGCTGGCAAAATGCCAATCCGAACGGATATGGCACGATCTGAATTGAACCAACGCAGAGAGCTGATAAATGAAAACGACATACGAGGTGACCCATGGCTAAGGGCATGATATTGGCCGCCGGACAGGGCACGCGGGTTCGTCCGCTGACGCGCGACTTGCCAAAACCGATGGTGCCGATTCTGGGTAAACCGGTGATGGAATACCTGATTGAACATCTGGCGCGCCACGGCATCACCGAGATCATGGTGAACGTCGCCTGGCATCATCAGAAAATCGAAGAATATTTTGGTGACGGGCATCGCTGGGGCGTGCAAATAGGCTACTCCTACGAAGGCGTTCGCGATCATGGCGACATCTTGCCGCGGCCGATGGGTTCTGCTGGCGGCATGCGGCGCATTCAGGATTTCAGTGGCTTCTTTGATGAGTCGACGCTTGTGATGTGCGGCGACGCCCTGATCGATCTCGACATCACGGCAGCGCTGGCCGAACACCGGGCCAAGAACGCGATTGCCAGCGTGGTGGCGCTGGATGTGCCACTGGCCGATGTGCAAAGCTACGGCATCGTGGTGGCAGAACCGGACGGGCATATTCAGTCGTTCCAGGAAAAGCCCAAGCCGGCGGAGGCCAAATCTACCTTGGCGAGCACCGGCATCTATATTTTCGAGCCCGCCGTGCTGGGGTTGATTCCCTCTGACACCGTCTACGACATTGGCTCGCAGCTGTTTCCTGACCTGGTCCAACACGGCCTGCCGTTTTTTGTCCAGAACCGCCCGTTCAACTGGATCGACATTGGCCGAGTCAGCGACTATTGGTCGGTCCTGCAACGCGTGTTGCGCGGCGAAGTGGCCGAAATGTGCATGCCCGGCAAGCAGATCAAACCCGGCATCTGGGTTGGCCTCAACACCTCGATTCCATGGGACAAGGTGAACATTGAGGGTCCGGTCTACATTGGCTCCAGCGTTCGCGTCGAACCGGGCGCCACCATCACCGGCCCGGCCTGGATTGGACATGGCAGCCACATACGGACCGGTGCCAAGGTGGTGCGCAGCGTCTTGTTTGAATACACCCGTATCGCTGCAGACATGCGCTTTTTTGAAATGATTGTCTCACCCGACTACTGCGTGGACCGCTACGGCGAAACACTCTACCGCGGCGACGACACCTCCCAACTGCGCTGGGGCGATGCCCGGGCATGAATGACATGACTACCAAACCATTGATACAACCAGTTGTTTTGTCGGGAGGCTCGGGCACGCGCTTGTGGCCATTGTCGCGCGAGAAATATCCCAAACAACTGTTGCCGCTGATTGGCGCCGACTCTCTATTGCAGGGCACTGTGCGACGCGTCGAAGGCATTGCCGGCGTCGAGTTGGCGCCCCCGATGGTGGTTTGCAACGAGGAATATCGTTTTGTCATTGCCGAGCAATTGCGCCTGATGGGCAAACCGGGCACCATCGTGCTCGAGCCCACCGGCCGCAACACGGCGCCGGCGCTCACTTTGGCGGCGCTGTCTGCGATCAAGAACGGAGCCGACCCGGTGCTGCTCGTGATGCCGTCGGATCACGTCATCGTTGATCTGCAGGCGTTTCAGAACACAGTGGCCGAAGGCACCGTTCTCGCCGAAGGGGGCGCCATCGTCACCTTTGGCATCACTCCCGATGCCCCGGAAACCGGTTACGGCTATATCCAGTCGGGATCGGCCTACAGAGTGCCTTCCGGTCGACAAGAATCAGGCAGCGCCAAGGTGATCGCGCGTTTTGTCGAAAAGCCAAACCTGGAAACGGCGCAGGCTTATCTGCGGGATGGCTCTTACCTTTGGAACAGCGGGCTGTTCATGATGCGTGCTTCGGTCTGGCTGGCTGCCATGCAGGTCTGCCGCCCCGACATCTTGCACGCCTGTCAGAGCGCATGGGACCAGGGTTCAAGCGACGGCGAGTTTGTCCGGGTGGCGAAGGAAGCGTTTGCCAAGTGCCCGAGCGACTCGATCGATTATGCGGTCATGGAACGCATCGCGGCACAAGTGTCCCTGGCTGACGCTGCTCCCGGCGCCTTGCCGCCCGCAGTGGTACTGCCACTCAATGCCGGATGGTCGGATGTTGGCGCCTGGGACGCCCTGTGGCAGGTATTGCCCAAAGACGCTAGCGGCAACGTGACCCAGGGCGACGTCCTGCTGCAAGACTGTCGTAATACACTGGCGCTGTCGGAAGGACGGCTGGTTGCATGCGTCGGCGTCAGCGATCTGGTGGTGGTGGAAACCGCGGATGCGATTCTGGTGGCACACCACGACAAGACTCAGGACGTCAAGAAGATCGTCGACATCCTGAAAAAGCAGGGTCGCGCCGAGGGCTCGATTCATCGCAAGGTGTTTCGCCCCTGGGGCTGGTACGACAGCATCGACATGGGCGAGCGCTTTCAGGTCAAGCGCATTGTGGTCAAACCTGGCGGGACCTTGTCACTGCAAATGCACCACCACCGGGCCGAGCACTGGATCGTGGTCAGCGGCACTGCCAAGGTCACGCGCGGCGACGAGACCGTGCTGCTGTCAGAGAATCAATCCACCTTCATTCCCTTGGGCACCCGGCATCGCCTGGAGAATCCGGGCCGTGTGCCGCTCGAGATGATCGAGGTGCAGTCGGGTTCCTACCTGGGCGAAGATGATATCGTGCGCTTTGAGGATGTATACGGACGCTGAGGCGGCACGGGCGCAAGCCAAATTTGCTGAAGGCTTGGCTCTGCACCAACAGGGGCAGCTTGATAGGGCGCAGGCGTTTTACAAGCAGGCCCTGACGCTGCAGGGTGATCATCATGAAGCATTGCACCTGCTGGGCCTGGCCGCGGCGCAATCAGGTAACCATGCACGGGCGCTGGATCTGATCAGCCAATCCATTGCCATCCATCCAGACAACGCTGCCGCCCACGCCAACCTGGGCAACGCGCTGGCTGCGCTGGGTCGGAGTCAGGCCGCTGTTGAAAGTTATAACCAAGCGTTGCGACTCAAGCCAGACTATGCCCAGATTCATCTTGGTCTTTGCAAGAGCCTTTACGCGCTACGCCAGCACGAGGCGGTGGTGCAGAGCTGCAACCGCGCCATCGCCCTGATGCCCGGCGCCATTGAGGCTTATTTCTTCCGGGGCCTGGCTTTGTTTGACCTGAAGCGGTATCAGGAAGCGTTGGCGAGCTATGACCAGCTTCTGGCTATCAAAGCTGATTCCGCAGAAGCTTATTACAACCGCGGCAATGTCCTGCATCAGCTCAAGCAGTACCAGGCCGCCATCAAGAGTTTTGACAGGGTTCTTGCTGCGATGCCTGGGGCCGCAGACGCCTACTACAACCGCGGTCTGGCCTTTCGTGAAATCGGGCAGCACGAAGCCGCCATAGACGATTTTGAAAAGGTGTTTGCCCTCAATCCTGAACATGTGTATTTGATCGGGTGGCTGCTCTACACCAGGCGTTGTATCTGCGACTGGCGCGATGAGACAACGCAGGTCAAACAGCTGGTACAGAAAGTCCGCCTCAATCAACAAGCCACCAACCCGTTTACCTTTCTGGCTTTGTGCCCCTCACTGGCTGCACAACGTCAAGCTGCGCAGACCTGGGTGAGAGACAAGCACCCGGTCAATGAGGAACTCGGCCCCATTGTCAAACGAGCGCGAGACAAGAAGATCCGCCTGGGCTACTACTCGGCTGACTTTCACAACCATGCCACCGCCTACCTGATGGCCGAACTCTTC
>CAIVLG010000273.1 GCA_903906695.1 uncultured beta proteobacterium
CCGTGCGGCCCGACCAGATAGGGCGAGGCAGTGCGAACCGCCAGGAATGGCAGATCCAGGCGCTCGCGTGGCACCTCATGCAGCAGCACATGGATCAGCGCGTAGAGGAAGCCAGCGTCGGTCTTGGGCTTGATCGGCACCCACTGCGCCGAACACGCGCCGGTGACTGACAAGTGTGGCTCGACCTGCACCCGCTTCAAACCGCGCAATCGCGCTTCCGAGTGCCGCCAGACGCCGATCACGCCGCCGGAGGCCTCGATGTTGGAGCCGCAGGAGATCAGGTAATTGCACAGTGGCGTGTCGGGTGTGACGATGAAGGCGCGGTGCCAGAACTCGCCGTACAGGTGCTCGGAGTGGTAGCACTTGACGCCCTGGCCAGAACCAAAGCCCATGTCAACCGGACCCCATGCTGAAAGAAAGGCGGGCAGTGTGCCCATATAGGACTGCGGCGTGCCGGCACCACCGAAGCTGGCTGCCACACGTGGGTAGCCTGAGGCGTCAAGGATACCCTGGACGCGCACCGCGTTGAGCTTGTCGGCGATCAGAGCAAAGGCCTCTTCCCAGCTGATGGGCACAAAGCCCGGGTCCTGATCGCGGCCCTTCTTTGGGTTGCTGCGCTTCATCGGCGTCAGTACCCGATGCGGGTTGTAGGTCTTTTGCACCAGGCCGTAGGCCTTGACGCAGACCCGCCCACCACCCGGGTGGATGTCAGCGGCGCAGAAGTTGGGCTCGACCTCGGTGGCGACGCCCTGCTCCACCTTGACCGTCAGCAGGTCGGGGCCGGCGACGCACTGGTAACAGTAGGTCGGAACTTTGCGCACATCCTTGGTTTCAAGGTTCATGGGAATCGAAAGTCTCCGTTGGAGTATGGCGTCATCAGACCCGTCTTTTTGCTACCGCTGCGTTTCATTTTACCTATTCCTGCATTTGCATGCAATAATTGCCTGAGGCAAACCAAGCAGGTCCAGGATGAGCAAATCAGCGCCCGAAAGTGGCAAGCCAAAAAGTCCGACAAAGAATATTCCGGTAGCCCCGACATCGCAGCCCGCATCGGCACTTGCCAGTGCATTGCAGATCCGTCCGGTGCGACGCGGGGACCTGAATGCGGTGATTGAAATGGATGCCATGGTGACTGGAATCGAAAAACGCGATTACTGGAATTCGCTGTACCACCGGTACGCCAATGCAGTGGCGACGGGCCAGCATTTTCTGGTCGCGACATCGGGTGATGAAGTGATTGGATTTGTCATTGGCGAGGTGCGTGACTGGGAATTTGGCTCGCCCCCCTGCGGCTGGGTGTTTGCCATCGACGTGCGGCCCGATGTCCGGTTGGCCGGCACCGCCACCCACCTGCTGCAGGCGATTTGCCAGGGTTTCATGCGCGCCGGCGTCAGCAAAGTTCGCACCCTGCTGTCAAGGGAGAACACGCTGATCCTGTCATTTTTCCGCAGCCAGGGCATGATGATAGGCCCCTTCATTCCGCTCGAGATGGATCTTGAATCCTGAGCCGACCCCGCATCAGCTGCCATGAAACTACAACAAAACACGCGTCTGGCACTCTTCAGCCTGCTCGAATTTGCCGCCGATCCCGAGCGCCAGATCCCGGCTGCCGAGATCGCGCAGAAGTACTCGGTCTCGTCACACCATCTGGCCAAGGTACTGGCGGAGTTGTCGCGGGTCGGCATGGTGCAATCGGTTCGAGGTGTCGGCGGTGGCTACCGCTTTGTCGGCAATGCACGCCGTTTGACGCTGATGGACGTGATCTCGCGCTTCGAGGACGTGTTGCCGACCGAGAACAGCCAGAGCGAAGTGACGCCGGTGGGACGGGCGCTGGCCTCGGTCCTGTCCGAGATTGACGAAATCGCAAAAGCGTCCATGAGTTCGATCACGCTGGCCACCATGCTGCGCATCATCGAGCGCCAGCAGGCCGAGCGCGCAGCCTGAACCTCTGAATCTTGCCGGTCGCCGTCTTCGGCAGCTCGTCAATGAACTCGATCCAGCGCGGGTACTTGTACGGTGCCAGTTTGCTCTTGACATGCTGCTGCAGTTCACTGGCCAGCACATCGGTGGCGGCAAAGCCGGCCTTCAGCACGACAAAGGCTTGTGGCTTGACCAGTTGGGCATCGTCGGCCCGGCCAATCACCGCCGCTTCGAGCACGGCGGGATGCGTGATCAGCGCCGACTCGACCTCGATCGGCGAGACATAGATGCCACCGACCTTGAGCATGTCATCGCTGCGCCCGGCGTAGGTGTAATAGCCGTCGGCATCGACCGAGTACTTGTCACCGCTGCGCGTCCAGACCCCCTGGAAGGTATCGCGGCTCTTTTCACGGTTATTCCAGTAGGCCGTTGCCGCCGTGGCGCCGCGTATTTGCAACTCACCCACCTCACCAACCGGCAGGGGATGTCCCTGCTCATCCACCACGCGCAAGTCGTAACCTGGAATCGGCAGTCCGGTGGTACCGTAACGGACCTGGCCCGCGCGGTTGCTCAGGAACACGTGCAGCATTTCGGTCGAGCCGATACCGTCCAGAATTTCAACCCCGAAGTGCTCCGTCCAGCGTTTGCCGATGTCCGCCGGCAGGGCCTCGCCGGCCGATGTGCACAGACGCATTCGGAGCTCTCCCCTGGCGGGCAATGCCGGACTCGCCAGCAGCGATGCAAAAAGCGTCGGCACGCCGTAGAAAATGGTGGGTTGTTGCTCGCGCAGGCGCTTGAACACGGCCTCCGGAATCGAGCGCTCAGCCATCAGCAGTGCGGTGGCCCCCAGCGCCATAGGAAAGGTCAGGCCATTGCCGAGTCCGTATGCGAAAAACAGCTTGGCGGCCGAGAACACCAGATCGTCTTCGCGCAGCCCGAGGATCGGCCGCGCAAAAAGCTCCGCCGTGTTGACCAGGCTGGAATGGATGTGCACCGTGCCTTTGGGCGCCCCGGTCGAGCCCGACGAATAGAGCCAGAAGCAGGCCTCGTCGGGCGATGTCTCTGCCGGTGTGAATTGGTCACCGGCAGATCCGAGCAATGCAGAAAAACCCAGCCGCTCAACCTTTGTTGTGCCAACCATTTCACCCGAGACCACCACATGCTGCAAGCCCGACACCTTGCCCATCAGCGGCTCCAGCTTGGGCCACAACACATCGGACACGAGCAGCGCTCGCGCTCGACTGTCGCGCAGCATGTACTCGTAATCATCGGTCGTTAGCAGCGTATTGACGGCGACTGGCACTACGCCAGCCAGAATGCACCCCAGAAACGCCACCGGCCAATCAATCGTATCAACCATGCACAGCAGCACGCGCTGCTCGGCCTGCACACCCAATGCGGTGATTGCATTGGCAAAGCGGTTGGCGCGCCGGGCCAGCTCGGCATAGCTGTAGCTGCCGGCATCATCGATGAAAGCGATCTTGTCCGCCCGCCCGGCTTGCAGATTGCGCTGTAGCAGATCGAACGCCGCGTTGTA
>CAIVLG010000274.1 GCA_903906695.1 uncultured beta proteobacterium
AGATCATCATCCAGGGTCGCGGTGGCCAGGGTGCTCAGACCGCCGGCAATCTGCTGGCGGGCGCTTTTCATGCGCAGGGGCTGCATGTGCAATGCTTTGCCAGTTATGGTGGGGCACGCCGCGGCACACCGGTGAACTCCTATATCCGTGTCGATCAGCGTCCGGTGCGGGTGCGCTGTGATATCGAGCGTGCCGATGCCATTTTGTGTTTTGACGCCAGTCTGCTCGAAGGCCGCCTGCTGGCCAGTGCCGATGAGCGCACCCTGATCGTAGTGAACTCGGCGCGCAGTGCAGCGGACTTTGCGCAGATTCTGCCCGGCAAACGCGTGATTCCGATTGATGCACTGACCATTTCGCGCCAGCAGGGTCTGGGGCGCATCGTCAACTCGGCTTTGCTGGGGGCGCTGGTGCGCGTCATCGAAGCGCCCTCACTCGCTGTGCTGACGCAGGCGCTGGTGGACAACGCTCCCAAGCACCACGACGAAAACGTGGCAGCCTGCACCGAAGGGTATCGCTCGGCCGATATGCAACTCTCCGGGAGCATGGCATGAGCGCCGCGCCAAGCGTGGGGGCTCCCGCTCCCATTCCCGCCACCTGGACCACGGGCAGCACCACAGCCATCATGACCGGCACCTGGCGGGCTTCGCTGGCCACGCACATCAAGGCGCCGGCACCCTGTCACGGCGCCTGTCCGGTGGACGGCGACATCGCGGAGTGGATCGGGCTGGCACGAGCGCGCGATTTCCACGCATCGTGGCAAGTTCTGGTGCGTCATAACCCCTTCCCGTCGATTGCCGGGCGCATCTGTCATCACCCCTGTGAAACGGGGTGCAACCGCGCCGGTTATGACGAGGCGCTGTCCATCTGCAAACTGGAGCGCTTTGTCGGTGATGAGGCGCTGGCGCAGGGCTGGGGTTTCGAGCTGCCAGTGGCGCGACCGGGCCACGTGGCCATCGTCGGCGGCGGCCCCTCGGGTCTGTCGGCAGCGTTTCAACTACGGCGCATGGGTTTTACCGTCACGCTCTATGAAGCGCAGGCCGAACTCGGCGGATTGATGCGTTACGGCATTCCGGCTTACCGGTTGGCGCGCGACGTGCTCGATGGCGAGATCGCGCGCATCGTGGCGATGGGCGTCAAGGTGAACTGCGGGCACCGCATTGATAGCGCTGACGAATTCAATCGACTGCGCGAGCAGCACGACGCGCTTTACCTGGCGCTCGGTGCGGCACGCAACAAGCGCTTGCCGACGCTCGATTACACCAAGCCCTGGGTCTGCGACGGCGCTGCTTATCTGGCCGGTGCCAACGCTGGCAAGCCTATGGCGCTGGGCAGGCGTTTGCTGGTGATCGGCGGTGGCAGCGCCGCATTGGACGCTGCGCGCAGCGCGCGCCGGCTCGGTCACGAGGTGACGCTGTTGGCGCTGGAACAGCAAGCCCAGATGCCGGCACAGGCAGAAGAGGTGCATGAGGCGCTGGAGGAGGGCATTATCTTGATCGACGGCGCCCGACTCGATGCCGTCAGCGATGCGGGCAGCGCGGGTCTGGCACTGAGCTGTACCAAGGTCCTGTTTGTTCCCGGTAGCCAGCGCGGACAGTTCACGTTGACGCCGGTCGCGGGCAGCGGCTTCACGCTCGCGGCCGACGCGATCATCACCTCCATTGGTCAGGATCCGGATCTCTCGGTGCTCGGCGAGGGTTACGCCACGGCAGGCGGACTGCTGGTGACCGACGCGCAACTCGCCACCAGCGCAGCCGGTGCCTATGCCGGCGGCGATATGGCGAGCATGGCACGCTTTGTCACCGAAGCGGTCGGCATGGGACAGCGAGCAGCAGCAGCGATCGCGCGCGAATTGCAACAGCGCCAGGACGGGTCAAGCAGCGTCTGCAGCGAGGCCAGTGAGCCGCTAGTGCCGCTGGCAGCCATCAGCACTTTCTACCACCCGAAGCGCGAACGGGTCCAGACCGGGCTGCTGGACGCCCGTGAGCGACTTTCTAGCGTGGTCGAGGTCCAGTTGGGACTCGACATCGAACAGGCGCTGGCCGAGAGCGAACGCTGCTTCTCGTGCGGCACCTGCATCTTCTGCGACAACTGTGTCGTCTACTGCCCGGACATGGCGGTCAAACGCGTTGACAATGGCTATATCGTCCTGACCGACTACTGCAAGGGCTGTGGCGTCTGCGTCAAAGAATGTCCGACCGGCTCGATGAAAATGCAGGAGGAACTGCGATGAGCGCCAATCAAACAGCGATGCTGCTGACCGGCAACCAGGCGGTGGCCTGGGGCGCCCGTCTGGCCCGACCCAAGGTGGTTCCCGTCTATCCGATCACGCCGCAGACGCCGGTGCTGGAGCAACTCACCGAGTTTGCCGCCGAAGGTACGTTTGACGCCGAAATCATCACACCCGAGTCAGAGCACTCGGTGATGTCGGCCTGCATTCCGGCCTCGCTGGTCGGCCTGCGCGTATTCACAGCGACCGCCTCGCAGGGGTTGCTGCTGATGCACGAGTTGTTGCATTACGCCAGCGGCGCGCGGGCGCCGATCGTGATGGTCAATGTCAATCGCACGGTGGCATCGCCCTGGGCTTTCTGGCCGGATCAGACCGACAGTCTGTCGCAGCGCGACACCGGCTGGATCCAGTACTACGTGGAAAGTGCGCAGGAAGCGCTCGATACGGTGATTCAAGCTTTCCGGGTGGCCGAACAGGTGCTGTTGCCCGCCATGGTGAACCTCGACGCGTTCTATGTCTCGCACTCGCTGGAGCCGGTTTTGGTGCCCGAGCAGCAACTGGTTGACGGCTATTTGCCGGCATTCGATCCGCCGCACAAGCTCGATACCGACAAGGTCGAGTCCTGGGGCAATGTGGCGACGCAGGACATGTATTTCCGGCACCGTCAAGGCCTCGCTGAAGCCATGTCCATGGTCCCGTCACTGGCGGCGCAGGCCGATCACGAGTGGGCGCAACTGACACAGCGCAGCCACGGTGTGATCGAGCGTTACCGTTGCGACGGTGCGCGCACAGTGATCGTCACCATGGGCAGCATGTGCGGCACGGCGCGTGATGCGGTGGACGCCATGCGCGACGCCGGACAGGCTATTGGTCTGCTCAAGGTACGCCTGTTCAGACCACTGCCGACGCTGGGGCTGATTCAGGCGCTGGCCGGTGTTGACGAGGTCATCGTGCTCGATCGCAATTACTCGCCTGGTCACGGCGGTGTGCTGCACCAGGAACTGCGCGCCGCCCTCTATGGCAGTGCAGTGACGCCGCGCATCCATGGCTTGCTCGCGGGTGTCGGCGGTGTCAACGTCTCGCCGGCGAAGATTGTCGAGTTCGTCAAGCAGGTCGGGCAAAGCGAAGCGCAGAGCGAATCCCAGTGGGTAAGGTGAAGTAAAAATGAACAGCATGATCAAGATCGAACAATCCAATCAGGACCCGATGCTGTGCTCTGGGCATGCTGCCTGCCCGGGCTGCATCGACGCGCTGACCGTGCGTCATCTGCTGACCGCCATGGGACCCAATACCATGGCGGTGATTCCGCCTTCCTGCATGGCCATCATCGCCGGGCCGCAGCCTTTCAGTTCGCTGAAGATTCCGGTCTACCAGCCCACGCTTGAATCGAGCGCCGCGGCCGCCACCGGCTTGCGCCGCGCCCTCGATGCCAAAGGAAAACACGATACCCAGGTGATCGTCCTTGCTGGCGACGGCGGCACCTACGACATCGGCTTTCAGTGCCTGTCTTCGGCGGCCGAGCGCAACGAGGACTTCATCTATTTCTGCCTCGACAACGAAGGCTACATGAACACCGGCGCCCAGAAGTCGTCCTCGACACCGCATTTCGCGCGCACCGGCTCGACGCCAGCGGGCAAAACCTCGCGCAAGAAGAACCTGACCGAGATCATGGCGGCGCACCGCGTTCC
>CAIVLG010000275.1 GCA_903906695.1 uncultured beta proteobacterium
CTGTTGCGCTGCGCGGTGCAGGCCTTGGGTCACGTACATGGAGATTCTTCCTTTCAGGATTGCCACTTGCAGCACAAATGGTTTAAGATGGGAATTTCAAATGTTACCGTCCAGTAAGTAACGTGTCTATTAGGTATTTACCCTGGGATCAGGATTGCCACCCATGAAAACCGCCAAGCGAAACACCAAGCTCAAAGCATCAGGTCCGACGCCGGCGGAGCCAGGCGCTGCCAGATGGGGCAATGATATCCAGAGCAGCGCCGAGCAGGGCGGCCTCAAACGCTTTGCCATATTGCGCGCTGCCGCAGAACTCTTCAACGAACGTGGCTTCTATGAGACTTCGCTTAACGAGTTGGCCAAGCGCCTGAACGTCACCAAACCGAGTTTGTACTACTACGTCAAGAACAAGGATGACATCCTGCTTCAGATCCTGAATCAGGCGCTGCTTGAATTCACGCCGGCCATGACGCTGGCAGAGGATTCGGAGCTCAACGGTCTGGCTAAACTAGAGATTTTCGTGACCCAATACACCATGGCCATGACCGGCGTCTTCGGCAAATGCATGGTGCTGTCCGGTTTGGGGCCGCTGGAGCCATCAAGCCGGGACGAACTCACGCCAACCTTCCGGCTGCTCGACACCTTTGTCAGGAAACTGCTGGAACAGGGCATGCAGGACGGCTCGATCAAGCCCTGTGACGCCAAGATCACGGCGTTCTCGATCTTCGGCGCCATGCACTGGCTCGCCAGGTGGTACCGGCCAGACGGGGCGCTGAATGTCCAGCAAATCGCCGAGCGGGTGTTCGCCATTTTCGAGTCCGGGCTTAAAGCGCCCAGGAGACGCAAGAGCCAAGCGCCCGTTCGCAAGAGGTCTTAGATTGCCATTCCTGCCGGTGGCGCAATTGAGAACCGGCCATCCGCAGCCATTCATTCTGGATTAGTGGTTGATTCTTTGATAGAGATCAACAGAGGGATCGATGTAACGATCGCAGACGATTAAGAAGAAAGCTATTCGGCCGATACTGTTCAGCATATTCCTGCCGACGCGACGCCTATCAGTTGCGGGCGCAGAAAAGTACGGCTTGGAATAGGTCAAGTTTGGTTGTCATTCCAGAAATTACAGGCGTAGCTGTCAGAAAGAAGAGGCTTACATGGCACATAGCAGCAATTCAAACAAAGTGAATCGTCCAGTGAAGAGCGGTGATTTTTCACGGCGGGATGTTCTGAAATATTCTGCCGGCACCTTCGCCGCTGTTTCCATGAGTTCTTTGACCTTCGGCTGTGCGAGCGTTGGTGGCTCCCTGGTCCAACGGTATCCGATTGATTCCAAGGTGGCGACCACGGCTGAGCGGATGATTTCCTTTCCGGTCAATGTGTCGAGTCTTGCGGTGACCGACGTGGATAAGGTCTCGCAATACAGCACCCTTGGATATGGCAAGTGGACGTTTGGCGCCGCCTTGCCGATAGTGCAAAGGGTGGATATCATGCGCCCCGGCTACAGCAACCCGTCGCCCGCGAGAAACCGAAAATTGGTGAATTTCTTTGCTTTCACTGACATCCACATTACCGACAAGGAAGCGCCCAACCAACTTATCTACATGCAGCAAAAAGAACCCTTTGCTGCCAACAACACCTCGATCTATTCGCCGGTGATGATGTACACCACGCATGTGCTTGATGCGGCCATTCAGACCATCAACGCCTTGCACAAGACCAATCCGATTGACTTCGGCCTCTCGCTGGGCGACACCTGCAACAGCACGTCATATAACGAACTGCGCTGGTACATCGATGTGATCGACGGCAAGGTCATTACGCCCAGTTCGGGTGCCCACCTCGGCGCTGAAAGCATCGACTACCAGAAGCCCTATCAGGCGGCCGGGCTCGACCAGTCCATTCCCTGGTATCAAGTCATGGGCAACCACGACCATTTCATGATTGGCTCATTCCCGGTGGACGCAGATCCATCGCTGGGTTTTCGAAAGTCGTACACGACCGATACCGTCTGGGCGATCGGTAACGCACTGGCGCCGAATCTGAAGAAGTTCCCGGTCCTGTTCAACATGCAGGGCTTCAAGGCGACACCGGCATACCACATGGGGGTGATCGATGGCTCGACCCCGTATGGCAACATTGCCAAGGCGGGCCGCTCAGACAGCCCCGCCTTTGCCGCAAGTGCGCCCAAGGTGGCCGCAGACCCTGATCGGCGTTCGCTCCTGCGCTCTGAATGGGTGCAGGAATTCTTCAAGACAGCGACAGCCCCGGTCGGCCACGGTTTCAACCTGGTAGATAGAACAAATCCAAACACCAGCACACCGGGCTTTACTTGCTACAGTTTTCTGCCCAAGGCGAATGTTCCGCTGAAAGTGATCGTCCTCGACGACACCCAGTCTGAGGCGGATGGCTCCAATGACATTCATGGCCACGGCTACCTTGACGCGGCGCGCCTGGCCTGGCTCAAGGCGGAACTCGCTGCCGGTCAGGCCGCCAATCAGTTGATGATCATCGCGGCGCATGCGCCAATTGGTGTGTCTCCTATTGGTTCCGAAATGGAGTGGTGGTTGAACGAACCCACGACCGCGCCGCAGCACCGCAACGCAGTCGACTTGGCCGGCCTGGTCGCTTTGCTTCAAGGCACACCGAACCTGCTGATGTGGATCTCGGGACATCGTCATCTCAATACCGTGAAGGCCTTTGTCTCACCCGACTCGACCAAACCTGAGCAGGGTTTCTGGCAGGTTGAAACATCGTCGCTGCGCGACTTCCCGCAACAATTGCGCACCTTTGAGGTCTACCTCAACGGCGACTATACGATTTCAATCGTGACCACCAATGTGGATCCAGCCGTGGCAGAAGGGACACCAGCGGCGACTTCACGCAAGTACGCCATCGCGGTGCAACAGATCGTCAAGAACGAGTTGACCCAGAACAGTCCCAATGTTGCCTCCGTTGCCAATGGCCAGATACCGGTGCCCAGCATGGACCCCACCCGGCCACAGGATGGAAAGGTCGATCCAACGATCAAGTACGTGGATCTAAGTGCTAGCGGCGTGCCTTACAACGCGTCCTACAACGCAGAACTGTTCAAGCAGTTGAGTACGCAGATGGTGGCAGTGCTGAGGGCCAAGTTCCCGCAGCCTTCCTGAGGTCAACAATTTTCTCTGACTTTGACGCCATTCCTGTCGCAAGAATGGCGTCATTCATTCAATCAGTCCAATGAAAAGGCTGATATTGACAGTGACGTTTTGCATCGGCCTGCTTATTTCCGAATCCGCAGCGATCAACGATTGAAAGAAATGTATGAATAGCACCCTCTCGCTCGGTTGGCCGCGCCTGGCCCTGGCCTCTGCCGTGTCGCTGCTGGCGGCATGCGGCGGCTCTTCCGGCTCCGGCGCGCCGATCGCCCTGAGCGATCAGAACATCAACCTGATCTTTGTATTGAGCCCGGACTTGACTTATGCAGCCTCAGGCGATGTCAATCCCGTCACGACCAACCTGACAAATCAAGGCTTGAACCGCTCGCTCCAGATGGCCAGTTACCTGAAACAGCAGGTACTCGGCGGCAAGAACGTCACCGGCATCTATGCAGTGGCGCCGATGACGCACTTGCAAACCATCAACAATTTGCCCGACATGGCGCCCCTTGGCGCGATCCAGCAATTTGCCATGCTTAACCAGATCTCGCTGCCAAAGCCAGCCAATACAACGCAAGCCAACAGCTTTCCCCTCAACGTCGGTTATGCCGCTGCAATGGTGCTGCCCACCGGAGTGGTGGCACCGTTTGCGCCTTTGCCCTGTCCGAACTGCCAGGGTATCGATTTCAGCAATTCGGGCGGCAACAACGACGCGCTGGTGGCCCGCATCGTGGCAGCAAAAACTACAGGCTTCCACGTCTTCTCGGCACCCTGGGAGACGGCCACTGCCATGCTGACCAATATCAACAAGCTTTACGGCTCCAGCCTGACGATGCCATCAAGCTATGCGGGTCCCAATCAGGTGTATGCGGTGTCGATCACGCCGTCGGGCAGTGCCAGCCTGATCACCTACAACAGCAACCTGACCCCGACAATTGCCGCACCGGTGCTGCCTGTCGCGCTGCCAAAAACCGCCTGCAACGCACCCATCGCACAAGCGCAGCAGTTCAGCTTCTCCATCAAAGCGGGTCAGCCTTACAGCCAGACCTTGAACGGTGTCACCACCACGGGCACTGTCAATGCTGTCTTGCCCAAGAACATCAGTACCAACCAGACCGTCTACATGATTCGCCATGCCGAGGCGCATCCCTCATCCTCTTTCGATGACGGCAACTTTGTCGCTGCCGGTCAATGGCGTGCACTCGGCTTGGCTGATGCACTGCGCGGCAAAATCAGCCCTGACATGGTGTATTCGATTGATCCGGCGCAGGTGGCCGGCATGCCGGGAAGCCCGAACATGTTCTCGTATGTCAGAACTGACATGACGGTCGAACCTTATGCGATCGCCAACAACCTGCCGTTTTATCTGGTATCAAGCTTCAGCCTCATGGACGTTGATTTAACAAATCTTCCGGATAGCCTTCCTGCCAGCCAATCGGTCATCAATGCCAACAACTATTTCTTCATCGGCGGCACCTTCTCCGGCAAGAAGATTCTTCTGGCCTGGGAACATGATCACCTGCCACCCACTCTCAACGACTTGTTAAGCCGCTACTTCCCGTTTCCGAATGGTGGTGCCCCCGTGTTTTCCAACACCTTCTGGCCCGATACCGACTACGACACGGTCTGGACAGTCAAGCTCGACGCACAAGGCAATTTGACTGCCGACAACGCGCTGTGTGAGGGCATCGATTCCACGATATTGCAGGCGAACTTTTCAGCCGCGCCGCAGTTCTGATCGCACACAGATCTCTACCCTCTGAAGTCAATTGAAAGCAAGCATGATCAAACGCACTTGGACAATCGTATTCTTTTCGTTGGTTTTACTGGCAACCACCGTGGTCAGCGGGTGCGGCGGCGGTAACGCCAATAGAACCGCCCCGAACACCTTTCCAGTCGCCGTGTTCTCGGATGTTCACTTCAACCCTTACTACGACACGACGCTCTTTAACAAGCTTGTCCTTGCTGACTACAGCCAGTGGGCGAGCGTCTTCAATAGTTCGACAATCACGGGGCTGTCAACGTGGGGCGACGACACCAACTACCCTTCGCTGGTACTTGCACTCTCAGGTGTAAAGCAGAACATGGGGGCCAGTCCAATGGTCATCTTTACCGGCGACATTCTGGGGCATTACTTCTCTCAGACTTTCTTCAATCTTTATTACGCGAACCTTGGCCTTCCAGTCCCAAGCCCGGCAGCTATTGATGCCGACAAAATAGCGGTTGCAGCCATGAAAGCCTTTGCCGACAAGACGGTTGCTTTCTTTGCGGACCAGGTGCGGTCGTCTGTCGGATCTGTCCCCGTCATGTTCGTGCTGGGTAATGCCGATTCATACCTGGGTGCAGTACCTGAGCCCAGTTTTCTTGCCAGCAACACCGAGACGTTCTATACAAAGTTCTTGAACGGCACTGTGGATCACAGTGAGTTTCAAGCTTCCTTCCAGAAGGGTGGGTACTATTGCGCTGAACCGCCAGGAACAAACCTGATGGTGATAGGACTCAACACACTGATGTTCGTCCCGTTTCTGAAAGAATATGAGCAAAGTGCAGTCACAACCGAACTTGCCTGGCTCGATTCAAAACTCGCTGCGGCCAAGGCTTCTGGCAAGAAAGTGTGGCTCCTGATGCATGTTCCTCCTGGTGCAGACATCTATTCAACGGCCATGAATGACTTCAAGGGCAAGCTGACTGCCACAGCAACGATGATGTGGGAGCCACAATACCAGACTACTTTTCTGCAAACAGTTTCAAACTATCCGGGGCTCATTGCCCTGACCCTGGCGGCCCATACCCACATGGATGAATTCCGTCTCTACGCACCGGGCAACGTTCTTGAGATATCGCCTTCCATCACGCCCTACTTTGGCAACAACCCCGGCTTTAGAGTCTTTTCTTTCGCTCAGGACACATTGAAACCGACTGACTACACCTCGTTCAACTACGATCTCGCGACAAACCCCTTGCAGTTCAACAAGTACTACACGTTTTCGGATGCTTATCCTTTGTCAGGGTCGTTGAATGCGTCGTTTGAGCAACTCTCTATCGAACTTGCCACGAACAAGGAAAAGCAGGCGCTGTACCGGGATCACTACTTCTCGGCTCATCACTATTCGATTCCGGCTGCCGGTACCTTCAAACAAATTACCGATGCCGACTGGCCAGTCTATTACTGTGGCAGCGTGAAGATGGAACAGCAAGCGTTTATCGATTGCATGAAATCCTATTGACCGATTTGACAAGCGTCGCAGCCGACTCAATCGCGACGCGGGTAGCCGGTGATTTTCTGGATCTCCGAGTACAAGGGAGAAAGGCGGCTGTACATCGGCTTGTAGACGCGCTGGTAGAGCGCCTCATAAATCGCCACGTTGCCCGGTGTCGGCTCAAACAAGCTGCCGATGCGCGTCATCCGCGCTACCGCCGTTTTGAAATCCGGATGCAGTCCAAGCCCGACGGCGCAGTCGATGGCGGCGCCCAGCCCCGAAGTCTCGTGGGTGTGTGGTCGCGCGGTTGGCAGATTGAAAACGTCGGCTGTGAGTTGCATGGCGGCATCCGACTGCGAACCACCGCCCGAAACACGCAGTTCGGTGAGCTTGAGTCGTCCGCGTTTCTCGATGCGTTCGGCGCCTTCGCGCAGCGCATAAGCCAGGCCTTCGAGAATGGCGCGGTAGAGGTGGGCGCGGGTGTGCACATCGCCGAACCCGATCACCGCCCCCTTGGCGTTCGGCCCCGGCTGGCGCACGCCCGGGCTCCAATAGGGTTGCAGCATCAGACCCATTGAACCCGATGGAATGTCTGCGATCATTTCGTCGAACAGGGCCTCGGGTGAAACGCCCAGCGACTCGGCGCTGGCACGCTCGGGATGGCCGAACTGTTCCTTGAACCAGTTGACCATCCAGTAACCGCGAAAGATCTGCACTTCGGTGCTATAGCTGCCGGGGATGGCCGCCGGATAAGCCGGCATCAGCGGCGTCGCTTCGAGGTAGCGCGCCAGCGTCACATTGACGGTCGCGGTGGTACCGTAGGACAAGGCACCGATGGTCGGCAGCAGGGCACCCGAGCCCAGGATCTCGCAAGCCTTGTCGGCGGCAGCAGCGATCACCGGGGTGCCGGCAGGAATGCCGGTTGCAGCCGCCGCAGCCGCGCTGACCGCGCCCATCACACTGCCGACCGGCAGCAGTTCGGGCAGCTGGTCGGGGCGCACCGCCAGTGCCTGCCACTTCCAGTCGCTGGCGCCGGCCCACTGGTGCTTTCTGTAATCGAAGGGCAGGTAGGCCACCATCGATCCGAGCGAATCGGCGAATCGGCCCGTCAAACGCTGGTTGAACAAACCGGAGACCAACAGATACTTGTAGGCCGCGCGGTGCAGCGCGCCTTCGTGTTGCGCCAACCAGTTGACCTCGGCTTCCTGTTGCAAGTACCTGATCGCATCGGTCGCACCGATGGCATTGAACAGCAGGCGCCAGCGCAGCGACAACGAAGGCAATTGGGTCGCGCGGCGCTGGTCGAGCCAGATCAGCGCCGGATGCAGGCAGTGGCCCTGCTGGTCAACAGGCATGATGGAGCCACGCTGCGTCGTGACAGCGACGCCACGCACCGCCCGGCGCCAGCGGGGGTCTTGCTGCCACAGCATCTGGCAGCAGTCGGCGCCGGCCTGCCAGAAGGCGTCGCCATCGTGCTCCAGCCAGCCCGGCTGCGGCACCCGGTAATCATTGAGGGGGCGCTGGGTTCGCGCCACCAATTCACCATCGAGATCGAACAGCAGCGCACGCACGCTTTGCGTGCCGCAGTCGATCGAAAGCATCAGCTCTGTTCGTTCAGCCATGGGGCACACTGTAACTGCGCTCTATCAGTTCTCGGTAGCGCTCGCATTCGCTGTCCCACCGTAACGCATCCCAACCCAGCTCCAGGGCCAGCAGGTGCTGGAGTTGCGGCAGCAGATCTGCGGCGCCCGAGCGCTGCGTCAGGCCCAGTCGCGTTCGTCGCAACAGCAGGTCGTCGAGATGGCAGACCTGCTCACTGCGCAGGGCCCAGCGCAGTTCGGCCCAGAGCGTGTGGCTGCCCGGGATCAGCGTCAACTCATCGCTGGGTACACCATCGATCAGGGTCGCAAGCTCCGAGCCGTAGGCAGCTATCAGTCGCTGCCGCACGCTGGCGGGGAGCTTGCCGATATTGGGCGCTGCATCGGCTCTGGGCAAGATCTCGGCAGCATCGGCAGCGTGCCACATGGGCAATTGCGCGCTGGCCTGCCGCAAGGCGTCGCGGGCGATTCTTCTAAAGGTCGTGAGCTTGCCACCGGTGACCGAAATCAGCCCATGCTCATGCAGCACCAGATGGTCACGCGACTCCTGCGAGGGCGCCAGATTCCTGCCGCTGTCGACCACTGGGCGCACGCCGGCCCAGGTCGACAGGATGTCAGCGGGGGTCAGCTCAAGCGCCGGAAACTGGAGGTTCATGGCCTTGAGCAGGTAGTCGACCTCGGCACGCGTGATGGCGGGTTCGTGCTCCAGATCGGCGTGATCGAGATCGGTAGTGCCAAGCAGCGTAGCGCCCTGCCACGGATAGGCGAAGACCGGGCGCGCGTCATCCGGATGCAGGAAGGCGACCGCGCGTGACACCGGCACGCGCCAGGCCGCAAACAGCAGATGGCTACCCCGCAAAGGACGCAGCTTGGGCGCCAGCCCCAGCTGCGCACGCAGTTGATCAACCCAGACCCCGGTAGCGGCGATGACGCAGGCCGCACGCACGTCGATTGGCGCGCCGGTGCCATCGGCTTGCAGTCGGGCGCCGCAGACCTGACCCTGTGCCGCGTCGCTGCGCAGCAAGGAAACGACCGGCAGGTAGTTGATGATCGTGGCGCCATGGCTCTGAGCCTCGCCAAGCACACGCAGCACCAGTCGCGCATCATCGGTGGTGGCGTCGAGGTACAGGCTGGCACCTTCAAGATTCTCGCGCGCAAGGCCGGGAATGCAGCGCAGCGTTTCGGCAGGGTCAGCAAAACCGCGGCTGGCTTTGCCCGCAAACAGATCGTAAAGCGCCAGCCCGATGCGCATTGATAGGCGCGAAGGACTGCGTCCGGCGTAATGCGGCATCATGAAACTGAGCGGGTCGACCAGGCCCGGCGCCTCGCGCATGAGCTGGTTGCGCTCGCGAACCGACTCCAACGTCAAAGTCGGTTTGCCTTCCTTCAGGTAGCGCAAGCCGCCGTGCACCAGCTTGGAGGAACGGCTCGATGTGCCGTAGGCAAAATCGTGCGCCTCGACCAGCAACACACGAGCGCCGCCGCGCGCCGCTTCGAGCGCGATGCCGGCACCGGTGATGCCGCCGCCGATCACCAGCAGGTCGACTTCACGCGGCAAGCTCGCAAGTCTTTGCCCGCGCGACATCAAAACGGTCATCTTTCTGGGCCAGTCAGGTTGTCGTTGGCCAGCAAGCGCTGCGGATCGAAATGGGCGAAGGTGGCTGCGATTGCTGCCATGCCGCTCAACCCCTTTTCTGCCGGCAGGTAGGGCGCGTGGTCGCGCCCGACGCCGTGCTGATGACTGATGGTGCCGCCCTGGGCCACGATGGCTTCACTGACGCCGCGTTTGAGCGCGAGCCAGCGTTCCTGCGTGCTGGGCGCGTCCGCTGCAACGCGAAAGCAAAACGTGCTGTAGACACTGGAGCCGCTGCCATAGACGTGCGAGAGATGGGTGTAGACCTGGCAGCGCTCACCGAGATCCTCCAGCGCCGTACGCCCGGCCTGCTCGATCGCGTTCATGGTCGGCGTCGTGGCCTGCCAGGGCACCGCGGTTTCCATTGTGTCGATCGCGTAGCCGGCGTCCCACAGCGCGTTGCGCAGATAGACATTGGCAAAGCGCTTTTCGGCCCACTTGCTGCCCAGCAGCGTGCCGGTCCAGACGCCGCCGAACTCCTCGATGATTCTCCTGGCCTGCGCCCGGCTCGCCCCGACCTGCGCCGCGCTGCCGGTCAGGCCCAGCAGCAGCAGGCATTTGTTGTCCCCGGCGCCGCGCCACGCCAGATAACGCTCCAGCCAGGCGATCTGCTTTTGATGCCCTGCCATACGCAGTGTGGTAAACGTCTCGACCGGGTTCGACAGGCGCAGCATGGAAAGCGGAACACGCGTCTGCGCCAGCTTGCGCGCTGCGTTGACACTGCTTTCCCAGTCGGGCATGAAGACGCCGATGAAGCGCTCCTGCTCGGGCAACCGGCTGACACGCACGATGGCTTCGGTGATGACGCCCAGGCGCCCTTCCGATCCCAGCACAAGCTCGCGCAGGTCCGGCCCGGCGGCGCTGGCCGGAAACGGTGGCAGCTTGAGCGTGCCATGCGGCGTCTCAACCGTGCCGCCGGCGAACAGCTGCTCGATACGTCCGTAGCGCAGCGACTGCTGACCCGAAGAGCGGGTCGCGATCCAGCCGCCGAGCGAAGCGTATTCCCAGCTCTGTGGCAGATGGCCCAGCATATAGCCACGGGTGCGCAGCTGGGCTTCGAGGTCGGGGCCCAGCACGCCGGCCTGAAAGCGCGCCAACTGCGAGGTCTCGTCCAGCTCGATCAACGCCCGCATGCGCCGCATGTCGAGCGTCAGGCAGGGACGCTCACCGACCGGCGGCGCCAGGTGCCCGACAACACTGGTGGCACCACCGCAGATCAGCAGCACAACCTGGTGTTGCTGCGCCCACTGCATCAGTTCCCGCACCTCGCCACTGTGCTCAGGCCAGGCGACGCCGTCGGTGATGCGCCCGACATCACCAAAGCGCAGGCGAATCCAGTCACCCAGACTGTGACCGACACCGCTGCGCAGCCGGTCCTCGGCCTTGACGGAAATCAGCGGATGCAGCGCAATGCCTCGTGCCAGACGCGAGGGCGACTCGCGCTCCACGCGCTCACAAACCTCTTGCAGTGTGGCACTGCGCGGTGGCGTTGCCGGCCCGACGATCTCACGCAGAAAATCGAGCGCCTGCGCCGGCAGTGCGGCATTGATCGTGTCGTCTCCCCATCCGTTCCAGCGTCGCATTGAGTCTGTTCCTCAGTCCGCAAATTGCGCGGGGCGCTTTTCCACGGTGGCGCGCCCGGCTTCGAACAGGTCCTTGGACATCAGCATGGCCGCGTTCCAGGTGGCGACATAATTCAGGCCATCGGCCACCGAGTGGTCGCGCGTGTAGGTGATCATTTCCTTGGAGCCACGGATGGCCAGGGGCGATTTGCTGGCGATGTTCAGCGCGAGCTCAAGGACTCCGATGTGCAGGGCCTCGACCGACTCAAAGACGCGGTTCACCAGTTGAATTTCCTTGGCCTCGGCAGCGCCGACAAAGCGCCCGGTGTAGGCCATCTCGCGCGCCATGCCCTCGCCGATGAGCTTGGGCAGACGCTGCAGCGTGCCGACGTCTGCGGTCAAGCCGTTGTCAATTTCCTTGACCGAAAACCTTGCGTCAGCCGAGCAGTAGCGCATGTCGCAAGCAGTGATCAGGTCGATGCCGCCGCCGACGCAGGCGCCATGCACGGCAGCCAGCACCGGCTTGCGGCATTTCTCGATGCTGGTCAAAACTTCCTGCATCTTCAGGATCAAGCGGCGCAGCTTCTCGTGGCTGCGCCCCTCATCATCGTCCGCGACTTGCACGGCCAGGCCCGCCAGCAGGCCCAGATCGAGTCCGGCCGTAAAGTGCTTGCCCGCGCCCTTGATGATGACGCAGCGCACCTCTGAAGTGGCGTCGGCCCATTGCATCGCCAACGGGATCTCATCCCACATCGCCTGTTCCATGGCATTGGCCCGCTCGGGGCGATTGAGCGTGATGGTGGCGACTTTGTCGGCGAGTTGAACATCGAGGGTGGTGTAAGTCATGGCGTGTGCCTTTCTCTGAATGCCCGCAGGCGGTGTGCGATGGCGATAGTTTTGCATGAAATGGAGCGGCGCCCGTATTTTGTTTTAGGATGCCTGCCTTAATGTCGTCAACACCAC
Source organism: uncultured beta proteobacterium (assembly GCA_903906695.1). Classification (GTDB taxonomy): domain Bacteria; phylum Pseudomonadota; class Gammaproteobacteria; order Burkholderiales; family Burkholderiaceae_C; genus Rhodoferax. The sequence continues at coordinate 12,088 of CAIVLG010000275.1, forward strand.
CGACAAGGATTCTCCATGACCGCCCCCTATGCGCACCTGCTTGCTCCGCTTGACCTTGGCTGCACCACGCTGAAGAACCGCGTGCTGATGGGCTCCATGCATACCGGCCTCGAAGAAATGCCGGGTTCACATCAACGCATGGCGGCATTTTTCGGCGAGCGCGCCGAGGGCGGCGTCGGTCTGATCGTGACCGGCGGCTTTGCACCGAACGACGCCAGCATCGCAGGAGGCGGCGGCGTATTCGACAACGAAGCCGAGGCCGAACGCCACCGCGTCATCACGCAGGCGGTGCACCAGCACGGTGGCAAGATTTGCGTGCAGGTGCTGCACACCGGGCGCAATGCCTTCGTCAGGAATCCGGTGGCGCCCTCGGCCATCAAGTCGCCGATCAGCCCAACCACGCCGCATGAGATGTCGCAGGACGAGATCCGCCAGACCATCGCCGACTTCGCCCACTGTGCGGCGATGTGCCAGCACGCGAATTACGACGGCGTTGAAATCATGGGCGCCGAAGGCTATCTGATCAACCAGTTCATCGCCCCGCGTACCAACCATCGCAGCGACGACTGGGGTGGCAGCCCGGCCAGGCGCATGCGCTTTGCGCTGGAGGTAGTGCGCGCGGTTCGAGCCCGCGTCGGCGCCAACTTCATCATCATTTTCCGCCTTGCCATGCTCGACCTGGTGGAGGATGGCAGCAGCTGGGATGAAGTCGTATCGCTGGCCAAGGAACTCGAACACTGCGGCGTCAACCTGATCAACACCAGCATCGGCTGGCATGAGGCGCGCGTACCGACCATCTACACTGCGGTGCCGCGTGCCGCCTTCGCCGAGGTCACACGCCGTCTGATGGGCCAGGTCACAATTCCTCTGGTCGCGTCGAACCGTATCAACAACCCGCAGGTCGCCGACGACGTGATCGCGCGTGGCGACGCCGACATGGTGTCGATGGCGCGCCCTTTCCTGGCCGATGCGCACTTCGTCAACAAAGCCGCTGCCGGGCGCTCCGATGCGATCAATACCTGCATCGCATGCAACCAGGCCTGCCTCGATCACATCTTCTCGCGCCAGACCGTCTCCTGCCTGGTCAACCCGCTGGCCTGTCACGAAACGGATCTCAAGGTCTTGCCCACCGACGCGCCCAGTAAGGTCGCCGTGGTCGGCGCCGGTCCGGCCGGTCTGGCTGCCGCGACCATGCTGGCTGAACGCGGGCATCAGGTCACGCTGTTCGATGCCGCCACCGAGATCGGCGGCCAGTTCAACTACGCACGCAAGATTCCGGGCAAGGAGGAATTCGGCGAGACGCTGCGTTACTTCCGTACCCGGCTCCATGATCTGCGGGTCAAGGTGCAGCTCAACGCGAAAGTCTTCGCCAGCGATCTTGCCGCCTTCGATCATGTGCTTGTCGCTACCGGCGTGACGCCGCGCACGCCAGCCATTGCCGGCATCGCTCACCCCATGGTCGTCAGCTACATCGACGCCATCGAACAGCGCAAACCGGTTGGCAAGAGGGTGGCGTTGATCGGTGCCGGTGGCATTGGCTTTGACGTCGCCGAACTCCTCAGTCATGTCGATGCCGCAGACGAACTTGAGGCGTTCAAGAAAGAGTGGGGGATTGACTTCAAATATACCGACCAGCGTGGCGGCCTGACCGCACCGGTGGTGCCCCGGGTACCGCGTGAGCTGTGGCTATTGCAGCGCAAGCCAAGCAAACTTGGCGATGGTCTGGCCAAGACCACCGGCTGGGCGCGCAAGTTGCTGCTGCAAAAGCGCGGCGTGCACATGCTCGGAGGTGTCGAGTACCTGTTGATCGACGACGCCGGCCTGCACATCCGCGTCAACGGCGAAGAAAGACTGCTGCCGGTCGACACCGTGGTGATCTGTGCCGGTCAGGAACCGCAGCGTGATCTGGTCGCGGGACTGGCTGCAGCCGGCAAGGCCTACACACTGGTCGGCGGCGCCGATGTCGCTGCCGAACTCGACGCCAAGCGTGCCATCTGGCAAGCCACGGACTTTGCGCTCAAGTTCTGATGCGCTACGATGATGAGGCGGACAGACCATGCGCCGATCAAAGGACCAACCATGACATCTGAATCAAACACGGTGGCGCCGCGCAGCGGGCAGGGGCTGGCGCGGCGCGACTTTTTAAAGGTCGGCGCGGGCTTTACGCTGGCGCTGACGATTACTGGCACGCTGGGCGTGCTCAGTGGCTGCGGGGAAGCAGCGAAGTCGCCGGCCAAGAGTTTTATCTTCCTGCAAGAAGGCGACCTGCAACTCTTTAGCGCCCTGACGCCGGCGGTCATCATCGATCTGGTGCCCCTGGAGGGCGCCGAGCGCAAGGCGCGCGTCAGCGCTGTCTTGCGCAATCTGGACAACACCTTCAGCACCATGGACCTTGCCGCCCGACAGGAGCTGCGCAAGCTGCTGGACCTGCTGGCCATGGCGCCACTGCGCTACCTGCTAACCGGCGTTGGCGCCTGGAACGAGGCCAGCATCGAGACCCTGCAGGCGTTTCTGACGCGCTGGCGTGGCAGTCGGTTCGAGACGCTCAACGCGGGTGGCAATGTTCTGGTCAAGCTGATCTCGGCCAGCTACTACGTCTTGCCGGCGAGCTGGCCCGCTGCCGGCTACCCGGGGCCGCTGGCTCGCATGTACCAGGCAGTCAACTCATGAAAGAGAATCATGGCCATTTCTGACATTTATGCCGAGGGGATCGCGTCTGGCTGGAAAGTCATCGACGCCGCCACTTTGAAGGCCGCGCTCACGATTGAGGCCGACGTCGCGATCATCGGCAGCGGTGCCGGTGGCGGCGTCGCCGCCGAAATCCTGAGTCTGGCCGGTCTCAAGGTCGTGCTGATCGAGGAAGGTGCGTTGAAGACCTCGGACAGCTTCAAGGACATGGACGAGGCGCGCGCCTATCGCGAGCTGTACCAGGAGTCGGCCACGCGCGCCACCTCGGACGGCGCCATTTCCGTCTTGCAGGGGCGCACCGTCGGCGGCACGACCACGGTCAACTGGACTTCGAGCTTTCGCACGCCGGCACCGACGCTGCAACATTGGGCGGCGCAGCACGAGGTCACCGGCCATAGCGTCGATGACATGAAGCCCTGGTTTGAAAAAATGGAAGAGCGACTCAGCATCGCTCCCTGGGATGTGGCGCCCAACGCCAACAACAGCGTATTGAAGCGCGCTTGCGACAAACTCGGTTGGGAGTCGCATGTGATCCCGCGCAACGTCAAGGGCTGCTGGGACTCGGGCTATTGCGGCTTCGGCTGCCCGGTCAACGCCAAGCAGTCGATGCTGGTCTCGACCATTCCGGTCGCGCTGCAGCACGGCGCGACACTGGTGCACCGGCTGCGTGTGCGGCAGTTGCAACATGCCGACGGCAAGATCAGCGCTGCCATCGGCGAGGCGCTCGGCAGCGATGGCCGCACCCCCAGCGGCGTTGCCGTGACGATCAAGGCCAGGCACTTCATTGCCGCCGGTGGCGCCATCAATACGCCGGCCCTGCTGCTGCGCTCACAACTGCCTGACCCGCACCAGCGTCTGGGCAAGCGCACGTTGATCCATCCGGTGGTGGTCTCGCTGGCCACCATGCCGGAGCGCATCGACCCCTTCTACGGCACGCCGCAGTCGATCGCCTCCGATCATTTCCAATGGAAGGATGGCGCAACCGGACCCATGGGCTACAAGCTCGAAGTGCCCCCGATCTTCGCCGGACTGGGCTCAGCCACGCTGAACGTCTTCGGCGAGCCGCTGCAGAAGGAAGTCGCCGCCTTGCCGCACACCAATGCACTGCTCGCCCTGCTGCGCGACGGCTTTGTCGCACAGAGCGAGGGCGGCAGCGTGCGACTGGCTACCGACGGCAGCCCGATTTTGGATTACGAAGTCAGCGATTACGTCTGGGACGGTGCCCGGCGCGCCTTTCTGAGCATGGTCGAGGCGCAGTTCGCGGCCGGCGCCAAGCAGGTGCGCCCGGGTCACATCGACGCCCCGTACTACGCGAGCTGGGTTGAGGCGCGCCAGGCGATCAATGCGCTTGCGATGAAGAAGTTTCGCACCTCGCTGGCCACCGCGCATTTGATGGGCGGCTGCGGTATGAGCGAGAACGTCGCGCACGGCGTCGTCAACAGCCGCGGCACGCATCACCAGATTGCTAATCTTTCGGTCATGGACGGTTCGGTTTTTCCAACCAGCATAGGCGCCAATCCGCAACTCTCGATCTACGCGCTGAGCGCCCAGAACGCCAGCGCGCTGGCAAAGGAGCTGCGGCACTAGCCCTCAGACCTGATTGCCCGATAACGAATGAAGGAGACAAAAATGATAGCCATTCCCCTGTCCCACGAAGCCCAACGCATGCGCCGCATCGCACTCGGCGACCTGGTCTACCGCAGCGCAAAGAACTATGGCGAGCGCAACGCCGTCGTCGATGGCGCGCTGCACCTCAGCTACGCCGAGTTGGACGCCCGCAGTTCCAAATGCGCACACCACCTGATAGAGCGCGTCGGTCAAGGTAAACAAATCGGCATGCTGTGCGCCAATTCGGCCGATATGCTGGTGGCGGTCAACGCCATCCACAAGTCGGGCAACGTCTGGGTGCCGGTCAACATCAAGCTCGAACCGCAGACCATCGATTACATCCTGCGTCACGCCGAGGTCAGTTGTGTGGTCGTCGACGAGGCCATCCGCACGCAGGCCGGCATGGCGCCGCTGCTGGCGGCTCTGGCGGTACCGCTGGTCGTGACCATGGGCGAGACAGCTGACCCCGCGGCCACCACGCTGGAACAGGCGCAGCAAGGGCGATCGGCGCAATTGCCGGAGATCGAGATCGATGAGCGCGAAGCCGCGCTGCTGATGTACACCAGCGGCACCACCGGGCACCCCAAGGGCGTGGTGCATTCGCATCTCTCGGTTTACAGCGCGATCATGGGCAATATCGCCAATTTTGGTCTAACGCACGAAGACGCCATCACTGGATTGCTGCCACTGTTTCATTGTGCGCAGCATGTGCTGGCCGCCAGCGCCTGCGCCATCGGTGCCAGCATGGTGCTGGCGCGCGCCTTCATCCCGGGCGAGGTGGCGCGTCTGGTGACCGAAGAGAAGGTGACGGTCTTTGTCGGCCTGCCCATGATGTACGCGGCGCTCTTGGCCGACAAGACCTATGCCACGCCCGACTACGCCACCATGCGCCTGTGTGTCTATGCCATGGCGCCAATGCCGCAACCGCTGATCCAGGCCATCGCCGCCAAGATGGCACCGCACATTCTGCTGGCCACCGGACAGACCGAGATCTACCCGATCACCATGAGCTTCGACCCGCTGGCCAATCCGGGGCGCGATGCCAACTACTGGGGCCTGTCGGGTCTGGCCTGCGAAACCGCGATCATGGACGACGATGGCCGCCTGTTGCCGCCCGGCGAGGTCGGCGAGATCGTGCACCGTGGTCCGAACGTGATGCTGGGTTATTTCAAGGACCCGCAGGCAACGGCGGCGGCGCAAAAGTTTGGCTGGCACCACACCGGTGACCTCGGCATGTTCGACAGCGGCGGCCAGATGCTGTTTCTCGACCGCAAGAAGGACATGATCAAGACCGGCGGCGAGAACGTTGCCAGCGTCAAGGTCGAAGCCGCCATCCTCGCGCACCCGGCAGTGGCCGCAGTGGCCGTGCTCGGGCTGCCGCACCCGCGCTGGAGCGAAGCCGTCTGCGCATTCGTGGTTCGCAAGCCGGGCGCGAGCTGCGACGAGGAGGCGATTGTGGAACACTGCCGCAACCGCCTTGGCGGCTTCGAGGTGCCCAAGGCAATCCGATTTGTGGATGCACTGCCATCAACCGCCACCGGCAAGATCCAGAAGCACTTGCTGCGCCAGGAACACAAGCACTTTTGGGATGGCATGCCCGCCTGAGTCTTGCAGCGCCGCTGCGAAAGCCGTCGACCTCAGGACGCGGACGGCCTGTCGCCGGTTGGCTCTTGCAGCAACCGTTGCCGCAACTCGGTTTTGAGCACCTTGCCGTAATTGTTCTTCGGCAAAGCCTCCACCAGTCGATAGTGCTTGGGGCGTTTGAAACGCGCTATGGTTTGCAGGCAATGCTGGTCCAGCGTCTGCTCGCTCAGGCTGAAGCCGCTCTGCGCCACGACAAAAGCGACCACCACTTCGCCCCACTGCGCGTCGGGCGCACCGACCACCGCCACCTCGGCCACGCCGGCCGCTGTCAACAAGACTTCTTCCACTTCCCGCGGATAGATGTTGGAGCCGCCACTGATGATCAGGTCCTTGCTGCGGTCCTTAAGGGTCAAAAAGCCATCCGCGTCGAGACTGCCGACGTCGCCGGTGAAAAGCCAGCCGTCGCGGATGGCGTTGGCAGTCGCCTCTGGATTACCCCAGTAACCCGCCATGACGCTGTCGCCCTTGACCAGCACTTCACCGACTTCGCCCACCGGCAGTTCGGCACCGCTGGCGTCACTGATGCGAAGTTGTACCGGCGTCTGCGCCACGCCGACCGAGGCGATGCGCTCCAGATAACGCGGGTGCTTGCTGTCGATCAGGTGCTGACGTGAGAGCGCGGTGGCGACCATCGGCGTTTCGCCCTGGCCGTAGATCTGCACAAAGCGGGGCCCCATGACCCGCAGTGCGCGCGCTATGTCGGCCACGTACATCGGGGCGCCGCCGTAGACGATGGTCTTGAACGATGCTGCTGCGTCATTCGGTGTGAGACCGGCTACTTCGGCATGGTCCACCAGTCGCTTGACGATGGTCGGTGCGGCAAAGGTCGACAGCGGACCGACTGCGCGACCCAGTTCGAACAGCTCCGCCGGATCGACGCCTGCGGACGCTGGCACCACATGGCGTGCGCCAGCCATCAGATGCGGGATGGCGTACAGCCCGGCGCCATGCGACATTGGTGCTGCGTAGACGATCGCATCCTGTGCCGAGACGCTGTCTACATCGACAAAATAGGTCAGGCCCATGGTCATCAGATTGCGCTGCGTGATCATCACACCCTTGGGCCGCCCGGTGGTACCGCTGGTGTAGAACAGCCAGGCCAGCGAGTCATTGTCGCGCTCGGTCAGAGGCTCGCCGATGAAGTCGGCCAGGGGCGCGAGTAGGGTGTCGGCTTCGCCGCTTTCGACATCGATCTGGCGCTCGAGCCCGGCCAGCGCCGTGGGCGCCACATCACTGGTGACAAAGCCCCAGCGCACATTCGCGTTTTCAATAATCCACTGGGCTTCGAGCGTGTGCAGCTTGGCGTTGATCGGCACCACCACCAGACCGGCCCACCAGGCACCAAACAAAATTTCAAGATAACGCGGATGGTTGTGCATGAACAGCAGCACGCGGTCGCCCGGCACCAGACCGGAGTCAAGCAGGCGTCGGGCCAGTCCAGCACTGCGCGCCGCCCACTGGCCATAGGTGGCGTGCGGCGCGGTGCCGTTGTAGATGGCGTTACGCCCGGGCTGCTGGCGCGCCTGACGAAGCAACAAGTGAGCAAGGTTCATGGTTCAGACCAATCTTATGCCGGACTGGAGATCAGGCTGCAACGATAGCGGCAAATCGATGCGCACCCCTTCAGACAACGGCACCGGCAGATAAGATCGGGGCTGATTCATCTCTTAAGGAGTTCCCCTTGTCCATTGCAAATTGCCCGCTTCGGGTAAGCGCGTTAGCCGCCTGCCTGAGCGTCTGCGCGCCGACGGTCTTTGCTCAGGCCTTCGATGCGGTGCGTCTGTATGGCGCTGCGCCGGGCGAAGAGGGCGGCACCATCGGCGTCGCCGCTCTGTTTGGCTACCAATACCCTGGTTCCAATGAGCGCCGCAACATGCTTGTGCCGGGCATCGACTACCAGTGGAGAAACGGCTGGTTTGCCGGCACCGCCAATGGCATCGGTGTGAATTTCTCAAACCTCCCGGGCTTTGATTACGGACTGCGTCTGACCGCCGACTTCGGGCGCTCTGAGAGCCGCTCCAGCGCGCTCTACGGCATGGGTGACATCAATGCAAGACCCGAAGTTGGTGGTTTTCTCAATTACGCACTTGGCCGCCAGATGGTCATCACCTCGTCGCTGCGCTATGGCTCTGGAAACAACCGCCACGGCTTGCTGGCCGATGTCGGCGCGGTCTATGCGATACAACTGATGCCGCAATGGCGCCTATCGCTGGGACTGGCCGCAACCTATGCCAATGCGGATTACATGCAGTCGTACTTCGGCGTGGACGCGATGCAGGCGAGCAGCTCGGGGTACACAGCTTATGCCGCAAGAGCTGGAATCCGCGACGCGCGTGCCAACCTGTCCGTGGCTTACCACATCAATCCCAAGCTGTTCCTCATGACGGGCGTTTCGTTCAGCAGCCTTCAGAGCGACGCCAAAGACAGCCCGCTGACGCGCCAGACCCAGGGTACAACCGGAATCGCGGTGCTCTCTTACGGTTTCTAGCCGATTGCGGGACAGATCTTCAGCGTAAGGTGATGGTGGCGCCCTTGGACCGATTTCCCATGTTCATGAGAGGTTCTGCCAAATCGAGCGCCCCGGCAGGTGGGGCTGCATAGCAAAACCCGCCGGCTTGCCGTCGATGTCGCGGTCGCCGTAAATCGGGAAACCGTCCAGCGCCACACCGATCAGGTGGGACGGTCCACCTTGTTCGTCAACCTGAGCGGTGACACAGGGCGACAGACCGTGGTAGTGGTAGCTGTTGCCGGCATTGGCCGGCGTCGGATGCCCGTTGCAGTTGTCAATGAAATGCGCGGTCCCGCTCTCTCCGGATGGGCTGGTGAAACGGTAGGACGCGTTGTTCTTGAGCGCGCTGGCACGGTGACCGACAATTTCTGCCGCCTTGTAAAGACTGGCGCCTGAAATCATGACGCCGATAACCGCCTCACGCCGCCGAGAAGACAATGCCTCCTGGTGCACCGCTCGAGTCTGCGCGCGATATCGTCAGCTCGCGTTCCGAATCAGCAGTTATTCAACGGATGAACAACAATTTTCCCGCTGTGGGGCTCTGGCTTAGAGTAGCCGTCGGCGGCTACGATCAGCCAAATGGACGCAGTCTGAATAGTTCATTGTTGACATATCTCAAGCCCGAGACCGATGTGGGGTGCATCATGATTGTGTGGTGTTCCATCCGCCACTCTGCCACAATTTCAATTCGCACGGATCAACCATAAAGCAGGCGTATGTCGCCAATCGAAGTAGCACCGGGTCAGGACCAAGCCCATGCGCTTAATAACCTAGCCGCTTGCGGTGTCTTGGGTGAAGCAATGCTGCCAGCACTCCTGGAGCAGATGTTCACAGGTGCTGCCGTTTGCCAAATGCTCTATCAAGATGGCAAACCGGATGACCTTGTCTATCTCTACACGAACGCAGCCTTCCGTCAACAAACGGGGTTAGGCCCGGTTTGTGGCAAACGCACCAGTGAAGTCGTCCCGGGAATCCGGGAGTCCGATCCTGAATTGCTCGCTGCCTACGGTCGAGTCGCCGCTGGCGGCGCTCCGGAGCGCATCGAGATATTTGTCGAAGCTCTCGCACAGTGGTTTTCAGTTCAGGCCCTGAGCCTCAAGCCAGGGTATTTCCTGGCCATATTCGATGTCATCAGCAAGTCCAAACGTGATGAGCAGGCGCTCATGGAAAGCGAAGTCTTCGGTCAGAGCATCCTCGATTCAATGATCTCGCAGATTGCCGTGCTCGATCACAGCGGCGTGATTCTGGCGGTCAACGAACCCTGGCGACGGTTTGCTCTGGAAAATGGTTTGCAGCCCGGCGTCCCGGCACCCAAGACCGGCGTGGGCGTGAACTACCTTGAGATTTGCAGCGGCGGCTCTACCGATGAAACCGAGGTGCGCGTGAATGCCGCATGGGGTATTCGAGCAGTCATCGATGGCGTCTTGCCAACTTTCAGCCTTGAGTACCCTTGCGATTCACCAGCGCAACAACGCTGGTTCAGAATGATGGTTACTCCCATCGGAAGCGAGCGGCCCGGTCGTGTTGTCGTCACGCACACGGAGATCACCACGCGGGTGCTTAACGCTCAGAGAATTGATGGCCTCATGCGTGAACAGAAGGCGATCCTGGAGAACGATCTGATAGGCATCGTGACCCTCAGGAATCGCTGGATCGTGTGGGCCAATCCCGCATTCGAGAAGATGCTCGGGTACGCACATGGCGAATTGGTTGGGGTAGCTACCCGGCAGCTGTATGCGAGCGAGGAAGCATACGAGGCCGTGGGCCAAACTGCCTATCCGCTGATGCAGGCCGGTCAAGTATTTCGATCAGAAATCGAGCTTGTGCGAAAGGATGGGGTTCATGTCTGGGCTGATCTGAGCGGAAGCGGATTGAACCTTTCCGTTGGAGAATCGCTTTGGAGTTTTGTCGATATCACCGAGCGCAAACGCTCTGAGGACAAGTTAAGGCAACTCTCCATCGCGGTAGAACAAAGCCCCGCCTCCGTGGTTATCACTGATCTGAACGCCAGCATTGAGTACGTCAACGCCCGTTTCACCAAAGTGACTGGCTATAGCGCCGCCGAGGCCATTGGACAGAACCCGAAGATTCTCAAGTCCGGGCTGACATCCAGCGAGACTTACGATGAAATGTGGCGCCGCCTGTGCAGCGGCTTGCCATGGAAAGGCGAAATCGTCAACCGTCGAAAGGACGGTGAGCACTATTGGGAAGACGTTCAGATTGCGCCGGTCAAGAACCCGCTGGGCGTCGTGACCCACTACGTGGCGGTCAAGTCCGACATCACGGATTACAGGAAGGTGCAGGAGGAACTGCGGCGAAGCGAGGCCCGGCTCAAACTCATCTTCAATCAGGCACCGTTGGGGATCGCTCTCGTCGATTCGATCACGGGTCGGATTTACACGGCCAACCCGATCTTTGCCAGGATGGTAGGCAAGACCATGGAGGACGTCCTCCAAATGGACTGGCGTAGCGGTGCGCA
>CAIVLG010000276.1 GCA_903906695.1 uncultured beta proteobacterium
CATGGATGCTCTCAGAATTGAGAGGATTTGAGAGCAAACTCTTTGCTCCGATCACTATATTTGAGGCATCAGGTTCCGAAAGGCAGCCATGTCTTCAAATGCAATACCATCATCCGTTACACCATTTCATCGCGTCTTGACGCTGGTACCCGCAGCGCGACCCCACCCTGCCTGTGCCATGGGGGCAGATTCCTGTTCGACCACCTCACGCAGCGGCGAGTCCAGCCGCACCATGGGGCTGCTGAAGCAAATCAAACACTTGTTCAACGGCGCCGAAGAGACATCTTCGGCTGCCTGTCAGCGCGTTGGGGTCGACGCCATCGCCCTGTTGTTTCAGACCATTTTGCAGGAGGACCGCCTCAGCCCACTGCTTCGGGTCTGGATTGCACGGCTGCAAACACCTGTCATGCAGCAGGCCTTGGCCGATCCGGATTCATTTCACGACCCCAAGCACCCGGCGCGCCGCTTGCTGGCTCACTTTGCGTCCTCGGCCATGGGATTTGGCGGCGCCGTTCTGCCCTGCGGCGCGCTCGAGCAGGAAATCAAGCGACTGGTACTGTTCATCGAGCAGTACCCCGATAGCGAGCATCAGGTCTATGAACAGGCGAACCAACAGTTCGAAGAATTTCTGGCCGGATTTCAAAGCGGCACGCCAGTGACGCAAAAGGTGGACTGCTTCATTTGCCAGAAAGACCAGAAGGAAGCACTTGCTGTCCAGTACACAATCGCCCTGCGCGACCTGCTCAAGGACAAGCCGGCGCCAGCCGAGCTACGTGACTTTCTTTTCAAGGTGTGGACCGAAGTCCTGGCTGTGAATGCGGTGCGCCAGGGCCTGCAACACGCCGACACGCTTGCGCTAAAAAAGACAGCCATCGACCTGCTCAGCGCCAACCGGGCCCTGACCGAGCCGGGCGGTCACTCCTACGCGATCCGCAGAATACCCAGGCTGCAGCAACGCTTGCGCGCTGGCATGAGCCTGCTGGGCTTGCCGGCCGCTGATCAGGACACCCATATCAATGTCATCAGCCAGGCTCTGGCAAAGACTTTTCTGTCCAGCAGCCAGGCATTGGCAACCGATGCCGGGTCAGCCCGGGTGACTTCGCCTGAGCAAAGCCAGCATACGACGAATCGGCCAGGTGCCGACGCCGAGGAACTGAGCGGACTCGAAGTCATCGACGACGACCCGGCGGCGACATGGCGTTTGTGGGACTGCGCGCTGATCGAGCAGGACCTCAATCACGGCCCCTTGCCTGCCGCAGCGCCGCCGGCAACGACGTCAGCGCCCCCGACCAGTCGCAACAGCGACCCGATGGCAACCATCGAATTGCACCATCAACGGGTCGCCAGTGTGATTCGCAGCCTGTGGAGTCGCGAAGAGTGCGCTGTTTACATCAACAAGCTGATCGCAGAGGGTGGCGATGGCATGGGGCATGGTCGCATTGGATTCAATCAAAACGCGGCAGAAGCCATGATGGCGCTGGCGAACCTGCATGAAAGCACGTTCGGACCGCTGCGCACACAGGGCAAAGCGGTCCACTAGAACAAGCCCGAAATCCGGCCCTCGTCGTCGATGTCAATGCGCGCCGAGGCCGGCTCCTTGGGCAGCCCCGGCATGGTCATGATGTCGCCGCAAATCATCACCACAAACTCGGCGCCGGCGGCCAGGCGCACTTCGCGGATATTGACCATGTGGCCGCTGGGTGCGCCGCGCAACTTGGGATCGGTCGAGAACGAGTACTGCGTCTTGGCAACGCACACCGGATAGTGGCCGTAACCATCCTGCTGCAATTTGGCGATTTTGGAACGCACCGCCGAGTCGGCCGAGATGTCGCTGGCGCCGTAGATCCGGGTGGCGATCGCCTTCATCTTGTTCCACAGGCTGTCCTCGTCCTGGTACACGTATCGCATGCTGGCGGTGCCGGACTCGGCCAGCCTGACCACCGCGTGCGCGAGTTCCTCGGCGCCGGCCGAGCCCTCGGCCCAGTGGCGTGCCACGACCACGGTCACGCCCTGACGGTCCATGTGCCGGCGCAGCACAGCCAGTTCCGGTTCGGTGTCCGCAGTAAAGTGATTGAGCGCCACGACACAGGGCAAGCCATAGCGCTGGCGTATGTTCTCGACGTGGCGCTCCAGATTGGGTAAGCCTTTTTCAACCGCAATCAGGTTGGGCGCACCGAGGTCCTTGAGGTCCACGCCACCATGGTATTTGAGCGCACGCAAGGTGGCGACAATGACCGCCACATCGGGTCGCAGACCGGACTTGCGGCATTTGATGTCGATGAATTTCTCGGCTCCCAGATCGGCGCCGAAACCGGCTTCGGTCACCACATAGTCGCCCAGCTTCAGGGCCGCCTGCGTGGCCGTGACCGAGTTGCAGCCATGCGCAATATTGGCGAACGGCCCGCCGTGGATGATGGCCGGGTTGTTCTCCAGCGTCTGCACCAGATTGGGCTTGATGGCGTGTTTGAGTAAGGCCGCCATGGCGCCTTGCGCCTGCAGATCGCTGGCGTGAATCGGCGTCAGATCACGCGTGTAGCCGACGATGATTTTTGCCAGCCTCTGCTTCAGATCGCTGCGCGAGGTGGCCAGACAGAAGATCGCCATCACCTCCGAGGCCACCACAATATCGAAGCCGTCCTCGCGCGGAAAACCGTTGCCGGCGCCGCCCAGCGAAATCACGGTTGAACGCAGCGCTCTGTCATTCATGTCGATGACGCGGCGCCAGACGATGCGGCGCAGGTCAAAGCGCAGCGCGTTGCCATGATGGATATGGTTATCAATCAAAGCCGCCAGCAGGTTGTGCGCCAGCGCAATCGCATTGAAGTCACCGGTGAAATGCAGGTTGATGTCTTCCATCGGAACCACCTGCGCGTAGCCGCCACCGGCCGCCCCACCCTTCATGCCAAAGACCGGCCCCAGCGAGGGTTCGCGCAGCGCGATCACCGTGCGTTTACCGATGCGGTTCAGCGCATCACCCAGGCCCACCACGGTGGTGGTCTTGCCCTCTCCGGCAGGTGTCGGGCTGATCGCCGTCACCAGCACCAGCTTGCCGTTCGGACCGGTTTGCTGGTTCAGCCAACCCAGATCAATCTTGGCCTTGTAGTGTCCGTACGGCTCAAGCGCTTCGGTCGGAATCCCGAGCCTATCCTGGGCCAATTGCAGAACCGGTTTGAGCGTTGCCGCCTGCGCAATTTCAATGTCCGTCAGAACCACCGTGGTATCTTGCTTGTCCGTCATCGCTGACCTTTGTTCGTCGTTGAAAATTTGGAACGCGCCAGCAGCGCTTCTTCACTCGCAATGGCCAGCGCCATCTGATCGCTGACCATGTAGGAGGCCAGGTGGTTGAGCGCGTTGGCGGTGGCATTGACGGCCTGCTTGCTCATCTTCACCGGCGCTTCGGGCAGTTCGACGACGCGACGCGCCAGTTTGAGCGCCTCTTCATCGGTCTGCCCCGACGCCACCACGTAATCGGCCAGTCCCCAGTCAATTGCCTGCTGCGCGTTGAAGCGTTCACCCAGAATGATGAAGCGCTTGGCCCGCGCCGGCCCCAGCAGCCGCACCAGACGCGGCAAGGCACCCCAACCCAGCGGAATGCCGAGCGCCACTTCGGGCAGCCAGAACCAGCTTGATGAAGAGATGAGGCGCCAGTCCAGCGCCACCGCCAGCGCGGCACCACCACCAATGCAGTGTCCTTCGATGGCACAGATGGTCGGCGCCGGTATCTCTTCCCAGGCCTGGCACATGCGCTCGCCAAGGGCGGTCAGCGTCCGCCGTTCCATCAGGCTCTGTCCTTGAGTTTGCGGAACTTGCAGCGCTTTCAGATCGACACCGGCTGAAAAATGCTCGCCCGCCGCGCTCAGGATCACGGCGCGCACGCCGGCCTGATCGCGCAACTGCTCCGCGGTCGCCGTCAGGCCACGCATCAGTTCAACCGACAAGGCATTGCGCGCCTGCGGACGGTTCAGGCGCACGCTCCAGACGCCGTCCTGGTTCTGCACCTCAAGTAGCTCGCTCATGTCGAATCCTTGTTTGCCTAGGTAGTTACACCGATTTGAGTTTGCGGCGCTGGGGTCAAAAATGCACTATACCCCCGCCCCATTTGAGGAGACTTCGATGAAATTCAGATTCACTGTCGCGCTGACCACTCTGGCACTGGGCGCCGGCTGCGCCCTGGCCCAGCAGCAGGGCGTCAGCAAGACCGAGATCACGCTCGGCTCAATTCAGGACCTCTCCGGGCCGGCCGTAAGTCTGGGCAAGCAGGCACGCCTTGGCATGTTGCTGCGCGTCGATGAGATCAACGAGCAGGGTGGCATCAATGGCCGCAAACTCAAGATCCTGGTCGAGGACTCCGGCTACGACCCCAAGAAGGCTTTCCTGGCAGCTCAAAAGCTGGTCAACCAGGACAAGATCTTCATGATGGTCGGCCACATCGGCACGGCGCAAAACCTGGCTGCGATGCCGGTCCAGTTCGAGAAGAACATCATCAACTTCTTTCCTCTGACGGCGGCGCGCGAGATGTACGAGCCGCTGCACAAGCTGAAATACGCTTTCTCGGTTGCCTACTATGACCAGATCCGCAAGACCACGCCCAAGTTGGTGAAAGAGAAAGGCGTCAGACGAGTCTGCACCATCTACCAGGACGACGAGTTCGGGCTCGAGGTGATGCGCGGCGGCGAAGCGGGTCTCAAGACCATCGCCATGGACTACACCGAGAAGACATCCTACAAGCGCGGCGCCACCGATTTTTCATCGCAGGTGGCCAAGATGAAAGCCGCCGGCTGCGAGATGGTGGTGCTGGGCACCATTGCGCGTGAAACCATAGGCACCATCGGCGAATCCCGCAAGACCGGCTTCAACCCGGTCTTTCTGGCGTCGAACGCGGCCTACAACGATGCGATCCACAAACTTGGCGGCAAGGCGATGGACGGCCTGTACGCTTCAATGACGGCGCAGAACCCCTACCTCGACGACACTTCGCAGCCGATCCGCTTCTGGGCCAACAAGTTCAAGACGAAGTTTGGCGATGACCCCTCCGTCTTCTCGGCCTACGGTTACCTGATCGTCGACACCTTCGCCAAGGCAGCCCAGCAAGCCGGTCCGAACCTGACAACCGAGAGTTTCATCAAGGCCATGGATACGATGAGCACGCCACCCGACATCTTTGGCAGCGCGCCAACCACGTTCTCGCCGACCAAGCACATGGGCAGTGATGCCGCGCGCCTGTCGCAAATCGTCGATGGCAAATGGAAAGTGGTGTCGGACTACATCAACTGAGATGTTCTAGACCACAGTCTTTGCCAGTCCGCAATCCAGTGCTCGCAAGCACTGGATGCCAGGTCGAGCCCTGTATGACAATAC
>CAIVLG010000277.1 GCA_903906695.1 uncultured beta proteobacterium
CACCATTTTCAAGCGGAGCATCGACGCCCGCAAGGCCGATCTGGTTCAGGTCTACATCGTCGACCTGGAACTGACGGCAGCTCTGGAATCGGCGCTGCTGGCAAAGTTTGTTGGCAATCCACACATCTTTGTGGCGCCGGACCTGGTGTACCACCCAGTCGCTCAGGCGCCAGTCGATTTCTGTCCGCAACCGGTTGTGGTCGGCTTTGGTCCCTGCGGGATTTTTGCGGCGCTGATCCTGGCGCAAATGGGGTTCAGGCCAATCGTGCTGGAGCGCGGCAAGACGGTGCGTGAACGCACCCAGGATACTTGGGGCCTGTGGCGCAAACGCGAGCTTAATCCGGAATCGAACGTGCAGTTTGGCGAAGGCGGCGCTGGCACTTTTTCCGACGGCAAACTCTACAGCCAGATCAAGGACCCACGCCACCTCGGGCGCAAGGTCATGAACGAGTTTGTCAAGGCCGGCGCGCCGCCCGAAATCTTGATCGACGCCCACCCTCACATCGGCACCTTCAAACTGGTCAAGGTGGTGGAGAGCCTGCGCCGGCAAATCATTGCGCTGGGCGGCGAAATCCGCTTCCAGCAGCGTGTCACCGATGTGCTGATCGAGCAAGGGCCGCAGGGTCGTCAACTGCGTGGACTGACGGTGCTGAACCAGGCCAGCGGTGAGTCCTATGAGCTGCGTGCTGACCAGGTGGTGCTGGCGCTGGGTCACAGTTCGCGCGACACCTTTGCCATGCTGTATCAACGCGGCGTCAGCATGCAAGCCAAGCCGTTCTCCATCGGCTTTCGGATCGAGCATCCGCAGAGCGTGATCGACCGCGCCCGCTGGGGCCGTCATGCCGGCCATCCGCTGCTCGGCGCGGCCGACTACAAGCTGGTGCATCACGCCAGCAATGATCGCTCGGTCTACAGCTTTTGCATGTGCCCGGGCGGCACCGTCGTGGCCGCCACTTCGGAGGTCGGTCGCGTCGTCACCAACGGCATGAGCCAGTACTCGCGCACCGAGCGCAACGCCAACGCCGGCATCGTCGTGGGCATAGACCCAAGCGACTACCGATGCGATGCAGAGTCATTTCATGCCGCGCTGGGCGAGCAAGTACCCATCCAAGTGGCTCCCGGACTGACACACCATCCACTGTCGGGCATCGTGCTGCAACGCGAACTCGAATCTGGTGCCTATGTGCTCGGTGGTGCCAACTACGACGCACCGGCTCAACTGGTCGGCGACTTTATTGCCGGGCGCGCCTCCAGCCAGCTTGGCGGCGTTGAGCCATCCTACAAGCCAGGCGTCCATCTGGTCGATCTGCGTGCGGCCTTGCCTAGTTATGCGACCGACGCCATGCGAGAAGCCTTGCCCGCTTTTGCCCGCAAGATCAAGGGTTTCGACATGCCCGACGCCGTGCTCACCGGCATCGAGTCCCGCACCTCGTCACCTTTGAAAATGCCACGCGGCGAGGATCTTCAAAGCAGCAACACACGCGGCCTCTACCCCGCCGGTGAAGGTGCCGGTTACGCTGGCGGCATTTTGTCAGCGGGTGTGGACGGCATCCGGATTGCCGAAGCCCTGGCGCTGAATTTATTGGGTTGACACTGGCTGTCGCTAACGGTTGGATTTGCTATGACGACGGAAGTGAACCACGGCCATACACAGCGACGCCACCTGCAACGCAGAGCAAAAATAGAATGGCGCGCCGATTCGCCAATCCCCCCTGGGGTAATGCGAGACCAGGGCCAGCAAGGGCGCGGCCAGCATGGGCGCCACAACCGCCATCAGACTGTTGAGCGAGCTCACTGCGCCCAGCGTCTGACCCTGGCTGCGGCTATCGGCCGCCGCTGAAATCAAACTCTGAACCGACGCGGCCACCGTCACGCCAAAGATATTGACGCCAATGACGGCGTACATCATCCAGCCCTCGGTCGCCGCGCCCCACAGGGCACAGGCAAGTGCCGACGAGATCAGGCCGATGACGGCAAGGCGCTGTGGCGAAAAATGTTTAAGCAGACGCCCCATCAGAAACCCCTGCACGGCAACTGACACCAGGCCCACCATGGCCAGCGACCAGCCATTCTCCAGCGGACCCCAGCCAAACTTGAAGGTCGAGTAGAGCACCCAACTGGTGTACAGCACAAACTGCGCCAGCCCGCTGAACGCGACCACGCCAACCAGCGGGCCAACGCCTTTGAGCTGTGCCAACTTTCGCAAGGATGTCACCGGGTTGGCAGAGCGCCAGCTAAAGGGTTTGCGTTGCGAGGATGGCAGGGACTCCGGCAACACAAAATAGCCGTACAGCAAATTGACCATTGCAAGAGCACCGGCAGCGAAGAACGGCAGTTGCAAGTTGATCGCACCCAGCAGCCCGCCCATGACCGGGCCGACGATGAAACCCAGCCCCATCATGGCGCCCAGCAAGCCAAAGCGTTTGGTCCGGTGTTCGGGGGGCGTGATGTCGGCCACGTAGGCGTTTGCAATAGCGGCGTTGGCTTGCATCGCACCGGCCGCCAGTCGCACGGCAATCAAGACCCACAAAGCGGAGGCAAACGCGGTGCCGAAGAAGCTGACGCCCAAACCCAGAAAGCCCAAAAGCAAAACTGGCCTACGACCAAAGTGGTCTGACAAGGCACCCAATACCGGCGACATCAGGAAGTTTGAAATACCAAAGGAAAAGGCGACCACACCGTACCAATAAGCTTGATCCGCCTGCGAGCCGGCGAAACTGCCGACCAACGCGGGCAAGACCGGAATGATCAAACCGATGGCCACCATGTCAATCAACACGGTCAGCATGATGAAGGGCATCGCAGCGTCACGCGAACGCAGGGTCTTAAGCACCTTGACTGCCCTGAATTGCCCCATTCGCAACAGCTTGGAACGCGGGCTTAGCCAGATGTTTGAGGTGCGCTTGCACGTCGGCTGGCCACAACGCCACCAAAGCATCAAACTTGGTACGGTCTGCCGCGAATAGCGCACGCGCCGCTTCTTCAAAACCATCCAGATTGCCGGCCATGGCGGACATGAACCGGTAAGCTGCTGCTTGTGCCTGACGGATACCGTCGCTTGACGAGCTGGCGCGTTTTGCATGCTCTACGAGCTTGCGCAAAGCCACCGATGCGCCACCCGGCTGGGTACTCAGCCATTCCCAATGGCGCGGCAACAAGGTCACCTCGCGCGCGATCACACCCAGCCTCGGCCGGCCAGGCCCAGCGGGTGTGGGGCGCTCTGCTGCCGGGTCAGCTGGCGACGTTGCCTCTTTGCCGGGCGTATTGAGTCTGCGCAACATCTGAGCCGACGTGCCGCGGCAATCAAAGTCAATCAATTCGCTGGTCGCAGCGTTGAACACGAGTATCCGGGCCAGCGGGTGTGTGTCGGCCGTTTCCTTGACCTTGAGTGCAACCATCGGAAGCGGGCCCGTCGCCAGGCGTTGATTGCCATCAAAGGCGATGTAGCCGGGAACTGAATCGTCCACTTGGATCTTTCTATGACAATTGAATGAGTTCTAATTATATCCGGGTGAAACATACTTTCAACGTATTACCCGGATTTAATTTAGAACATACCCAATGGAGCAGCCGCTATCGGGCTACAAGAACCGGACGCGTGGCACCCCACAATCCCCCCAGACATAGCATCATGCCCAGACCCGACACCAGCGTAGGTCGCCAACCCTCGAACAGCGCCGACATCAACAGCGCCATCGGTGGAATCACCAAACCGGTCAACGCCGCGCGTCCGGGTCCCTGGCGCTGCGCCAACTTGAAGTACAGCAAGAATGCCGTGACAGAGCCGAAGGCACTGAGGTAAAGCAGAGACAACCAATAGCTCGGGCGAGGATCAAGATGGAATTGAACGCCGCTCAAGGTCGCAATCAACACCAGCGTGGCGGAGCCATAGCCCATGCTCCAGGCCAGCAAGGGGATCAGCGGCGCACCCCGGCGCGTCAGGCGCAGCGTCAGCATGTTGCCGATCGAAGCAAAGGTGATGGCCATCAGGCCTAAGCCGACCGCTACCAGCACCCCTGGAGCGGCGCGGGTCGCAGCGATGTCGGGCCAAAAGATCAGCACGATGCCGATCACACCGAGCGCCGCGGAATACAGAAAGCGCCGGCTGATGGCCTGACCAAAGCACAGGGCGCCGCCGATGGCATTGGTAAAGATCATTAGCGAGAACAGCACCGCCAGCAGGCCCGAAGCAAGCTGTTTTTCGGCCTCGTAGGTTCCCATGTAATTGAAACCGTATTGCACTGCGCCGGTCAGCAGCAGCCAGCCATGCTGAGGCCGACTGAACAGCAGCGACTCGCCACGCCAGCGAGCAATCGCAAACAGCAGAATGCTGGCCAGGCCGAAGCGCAGTGCCACCGAGTGCAACACCGCCACATCACCCAGCTGGTACAGAATCGCATGCCAGGTGGTGGCCCAGATCAGGGTCGGCACCCAGAACAGGAAACGGTCAGACACGCACCATCCATCCAGTGTTGTGGCGCTTCAGACTGCAGCGTTCTGCAAGGCCGCGATGCGTTCTTCAAGCGGTGGATGCGTGGCAAACCACTGACCGACGCCACCGGCAATACCAAAAGCAGCCACGCTCTTGGGCAACTCGCCAGGCGCCATGCCTCCCAAACGTGTCAGCGCATTGATCATCGGCTGGCGCCGGCCCAGCAGTTGGGCCGAGCCGGCGTCGGCCCGGAACTCTCGCTGCCGCGAGAACCAGGCCACCACCATGGCGGCGGCAAAACCGAGCACGATGTCGAGCACCATGGTCGTGATCATGTAGCCGATGCCGGGCCCACTGGAGCGCTCGTCGCCTTTGCGCAGGAAGCTGTCCACGGCATAGCCGATGACCCGGCTCAGGAACACGACAAAGGTATTCATGACGCCCTGAATCAGCGTCATCGTCACCATGTCGCCATTGGCCACGTGAGCCATTTCATGCCCGATCACAGCCTCGATTTCTTCGCGCGTCATGCCGGCCAGCAAACCGGTGCTGACCGCCACCAGCGCCGAATTCTTGAAGGCGCCGGTGGCGAAAGCATTCGGTTCACCGTCAAAAATACCGACTTCCGGCATGCCGACACCGGCCTGACTCGCGAGTTTGCGCACGGTCTCGACAATCCACGCTTCGTCAGCATTTTGCGGCTGGTCGATGACGCGCACGCCCGAGGTCCATTTGGCCATCGGCTTACTGATCAGGAGCGAGATGATGGCGCCACCAAAGCCCATCACGAGGGCAAAGCCCAGCAGAGCCGAGAGGTTCAGGCCATTGGCTGTCAGGTAACGGTTGACGCCGAGCAAACTGGCCACGATGCCCAGCACCGTCACCACCAGCACATTGGTCAAGACAAACAAAATGATGCGTTTCATGATTTCCCCCGGATGCAGCTGCGAATCAGCTGATCATAGCGATGAAGGGTAAGGCCGAATGAGTCAATCTCAAGACCGGGGCCAGCGAAAGACGCTGGGATCCAAGTAAAACGCTGGCTCCTCGTTGGCCGGCCACCAGCCGGGCACACCCAACACCGGCAGTTGGGCAAACGGCTTGGTCGCCAGTTTCTGCGCGCTCAAATCCGCAGCCATCCACGCATCCAGATCAGCGACGCCATAGCCGGCGGCGTGTGCCCGATAAACGTGAGCAGTGATCGGCTTGCGGGGAGATGCCAGTTTTTCCAGCAGGGCGTGGCCAAACAGGACCAAATTCACTTCCCGCCAGAGCGGCCGCAGTTCGACAAACAGGGTTTGCCAGTCCTTGGCTGCCAGCGCATCCCACAAAGGATCCGGCGCCTGCAGCAAGGCGGCGTTCTCATCGAACAAGGTCAAGGCGTCGCGCGCTGGGCCACGCACTGGCTGGATCCCGGCTTCTGCAATCTGTGCCCTGTGCAACTGGTTCAGTCGTCGCTTGGTCAAGGGAAACTGCAGCCAAGCCAGACCGTTGAAGAAGTCATGCAGGCCTTCGCGCGTCGGTACACACGCGGTATCAAAAATATGCTCTTCATACGCCACTGCGCGAGGCAAGGCGCTTTGCGGCACAAAACGGACCAGACAAGCCGGCAGCGCGACGGCAACCTGATTCAGTGCCACCGGGAGAGGCTCACCCCCGGCCACCCGCTGCGCGACCGCCTCGCCATTCGCGCGCCAGGGTGAAAGCCAGGGGGCGCGCCAGTCAACCTCAATCAGTTGGGGACAGAGCTGAAGATCTGTCCCACAAATATCTATAAAAGTCGCCAAGGCAGGACTTCACCGGATCGCAGCGGTTTAAGCAGTGCGTCACCGAAGGCAAAGCCCTCGGGCACCATCCACGCTTCACGCCTCAAAGTGATGGAGCCTGTATTGCGGGGCAGGCCATAAAAGTCGGCACCGTGAAAGCTGGCAAAAGCCTCCAGCTTGCCCAGGGCACCAACCGCGTCGAAAGCCTCGGCGTACATCTCGATCGCCGCAAGCGCCGTGTAGCAACCGGCGCAGCCGGTGGCGTGCTCCTTCAGGTGAGCCGCGTGCGGTGCGCTGTCGGTGCCAAGAAAGAATTTGCGCGACCCACAAGTGGCGGCTTGTACCAACGCCAGTCTGTGCGTCTCGCGTTTGAGTACCGGCAGACAGTAGTAATGCGGACGTATGCCACCGGCGAAGATGGCGTTGCGGTTGTAGAGCAGATGATGCGCTGTGATGGTGGCAGCCATGAACCGATCCGCCTGCTGCACGTACTGAGCAGCCTCCCGCGTTGTGATGTGCTCGAAGACGATTTTGA
>CAIVLG010000278.1 GCA_903906695.1 uncultured beta proteobacterium
ATGACGCAGGCCAAACTGCATCTGTACGGCCTGCAAGCCAGCTGGGCCGTGCTGGCCGAATTGGCGTGGCTTTCGCCCAAGCGGTTGGAGGCATTGATTCAGGCGTCACCCGACCCGACCTTGCAAGGACTCAAGGATCAATTTGAAGCCCGGTTTGAACCTGGATTTGACGCCCCTTCGGACCCCGTGAATCCGGCGCTTGAGTTGGCCTGGTTTCCGGCCTGGGTACTGACCGAGCGCCCGCACGTGGCGGCCTATCTGGCACAGGCGCAAGCCTCGCAATACTGTGCTCCCGAGCAGGCCATGCGGTTGCTGGTCAATCTGCTCGGCCTGGAGCGCCAGGGGCGTCACAACGATATTGTCAGATTGCGCAAAGACTTGCGCGACCTCAACCCATGGCTTTACCGCGAATACATGAAAACCCGTTGATGGCCGTGACAAATCAAATCGCTGTGTGCTGTAGTCGCTTTGCGGCATAATTCATTCATACACATTGAAGGTGTATGAGTTGAAAGGACTGGGATGAACACCCGAACCAATATCGTGATCGACGACGAACTACTTGCCCAGGCGATGCTTCGAGCCCGTGTCAAAACCAAGAAGGCGGCGGTGGAAGCCGCTTTGAAAGCCTATGTGAAGAAGCCAGATTATTCGGCCCTATTGGCCTTGCAAGCCATGAAACCGATTGACCCGGACTACGATCCCAGTGGGCCGTATGGCTTGACACCAGAGGCTCTGGAGCGTCTGGGTTGGCATACATTCAAGGACGCTCGTGATGCCATTGATCGGCAAGCGCAAGAGCACAGAGCCAAACCGCTTGAGAAGCCAGCCAAGGGCGTCAAAACTGTACCCGGCAAGAGCCGAAAGACGCGTGAGCTTGACGCTGCATGATTGCAGATACCTCGGCATGGATTGAGTTGCTGCGTGCCAGCGGTTCACCAGCGCATTTGCGGCTGCAACGGGCTTTGGATGATGACGAAGCCTGTTGGGTACCCGAGGTGGTTTATCGCGAAGTGTTGCAAGGTGCCAAGAGTGTGCAGCACTTTGTCGAAATGCAAAGATTGCTCGACTCACTGCCACCCTACATCAGCGCTGATCCACTGCAATTGGCGCGCAGTGCATCGCTGATGTATGCGCGTTGTCGCTGGCAGGGGCTCAGGCTGCAGAATTCGAACGACTGCCTAGTGGCAGCGTGCGCAATTGAAGCGGGCGAGGCGGTCTTGGCCCGTGACCGCGATTTCACGGAGATCGCCCGCATTGAACCCCAACTGAAATTGATCTTATGACTTCATCCAACTCAAGCCCTGGCGTGCCCGGGTCGACTTCCCAACCCGCCCTGCACACCTCCATGCTTACCTCGCTGCCGCTGTTGGCCCGAGGCAAAGTGCGCGATAACTATGCGGTCGGTGATGACCGCATCCTGATGGTAGCCAGTGACCGTCTGAGTGCGTTTGACGTGATCATGGGCGAGCCCATTCCCGGCAAGGGCGCGCTGCTGACGCAGATGGCGCTGTTCTGGTTCAACAAGCTCGGACCCAAGGGCTTGAACATCTGCCCGATTCACCTCACCGGCGATGCGCCCGAGAGCGTGGTCACAGCGGCCGAGGTGCCGCAAGTGGTGGGCCGCTCGATGCTGGTCAAGCGCCTCAAGCCCCTGCCGGTGGAAGCGGTGGTGCGCGGCTATCTGGCCGGCAGCGGCTGGAAGGAATACCAGAAGAACGGCGCCGTCTGTGGCGTGAAATTACCGGCCGGCTTGAAGAATGCTTCCAGACTTCCTGAGCCCATTTACACGCCTGCAGCCAAGGCGGCCGCTGGCGACCACGACGAGAACATCACGTTTGAGCAAACGGTCACTGTGATCGGTGTTGATCTGGCCACGCGCATGCGCGACATCAGCATCGCGCTGTACAAGGCGGCCAGCGAGATCGCTGCTGCCAAGGGCATCATCATTGCCGACACCAAGTTCGAGTTTGGCCTGGACGCGCAGGGCACGCTGACCCTGATGGACGAGGTGCTGACGCCCGACTCCTCCCGTTTCTGGCCGGCCGAGAGTTACCAGGAAGGCATCAACCCGCCGAGCTACGACAAGCAGTTTGTGCGTGACTGGCTGGAACAGGTGCAAATCGACGGCAAGCCCTGGAACAAGACGCCACCCGCACCGCGTGTACCCAATGAGGTGATTGCAAAGACAGCCGCCAAGTACCAGGAAGCGATGACGCGGCTGACGGCTAGCTGATTAACACCACCTGCCCTGCCGCCGCCGACTCAATCGCAGGCAGGAGGCGCGGCAACAGTGCCCTCAAGTCGATCAAGCGGTTGGTTGGTGCGACCAAAACGATCACGGCCACCGGTAGATCAATGACCTTGTTTTGAAAAGACAAATTGCGGTCAACGGTAACGAACACATCGAAGTGTTCCGCGGTAAGGCGCAGCAGCTTGCCATTCTTCACCTCGGACCAGCCCATTTGACGGGCAGTTTTGACATCGTGCCCAGCGAGATCGCGAAGCAGTCGCCAGTCCACGCATTCGTCGAGTAACACTCGCATGGGTGTCAGCCCGCGAGCTGGCTTGCGTGACGCCCTGCTGCCTCAAGAAAGGCAAGTACTTTGTCGCGCCCAACTGTTGGAAAACCTTCCAGGAAATCGTCGATGGTTTCACCAGCCTCCAAATACTCGACCAGCGTACGCACAGGCACTCGCGAATCTGCAAATACAGGCGTGCCACCCATGACGTCAGGTTGACATTGAATAAAAGTTGATTCCATAGAGTCTCTCTCGTTGCGCAAGTGAATAGTACACCTACAGCGTTGTGCAGTCTGATCAAACGGGCACTTGCTTGGTGTGACACTGGCAACTCAATTTTGCACTCAGTGCGTAGAAAATCTGGTCCCCGTATTCCGCCCGCTTGTGTTTCAGGATGACTGTGCGGATGCGCTGGCCGATTTTCCAGTAGAGCAGCACCAGCGCCGAGTTGACGCCCTGCGCCACCGTCTGGCGCGTTTCGAGAATCAGCGCCCGCACCTCAGCAAGCAGCGTGGTCGGTCTAGCTATAGTCATAGTCAGGTCACGTGCGGCAGCAACGACCGCAGGCTTCTCGGTGCTTTTCCTGCGCGGCTTTTTGGCTGTCGTTGATACCTTCATTTTCGGGACGCCTGCGTATCCTGTTCGGCCATGTTACTGTAACAGTGGTCCCTCATGCCTCTCGTGTACCCAGAATGCCAATGGTGAGGCGACGTGGATTGTCCGGATCGCGCTCGTGGGGGGGTATTTCCAGAATCTCAATTGGCGAGTTGCCCTTCAACTTATAGAAGAGACAGACAAGCACGTTTTCACCAAGAACGATCGTCTCTTCGATGATGGCGCCGAAGTCAGCAAGAATCGGCGTGAGCGGTTCACCGGTAAGCCCCCAGCTCGGATCCACAAGCTCATAGCCAACAGTGCCAAGCGTGATATCAAAGTTGGTGGTCATGAGCCGACCTCCGGGCAAGTTACCTGGATGATCGACGGCATTGCGCATACCGACAATCCTCTTAACGTATGGCTCCCAGCTCTTAACCAACGTGGCAAAGTCATCCGATGCTCCGAACTTGGCCTCAGTCCAAGCCAAGAATTTATGATATTTGTGACCGAACCCTTTGCCATAGAATGGCTTGGTCAGATTGCCCGTCTCAGCAATGGCCAGTTTTGCCGATTGAAGAAATGTCTCCGATTTTGACTGGAGGTCGCCGACCCCGGGTAGCGAAATTGCGCCGCCGCCCGCCTGCTTGAAGCCTTTCGACTCAGCCTCCAAATGCCCGGTAGATATCTCTGCCGCAAGCTGGTCGCGAATTTCCACGCACTTGACCACGTGGCGCTGCAACTCGAACAGCACGCTAACTGCAGCTTCCTTCTCAGTGTCCGGGCTGTCAAAGAACTGCAAGAGCTTATGGCCCTGCAAGACCGTTCTTGCCACAGCAGGGGTGGACGTTCCGTAATTTGATACTTTCTGGAGACGGAACATATCCGATTCGTGGGGCGGGTTACATGGCGAT
This sequence comes from uncultured beta proteobacterium, assembly GCA_903906695.1. Taxonomy (GTDB): domain Bacteria; phylum Pseudomonadota; class Gammaproteobacteria; order Burkholderiales; family Burkholderiaceae_C; genus Rhodoferax. Next base: position 4,031 of record CAIVLG010000278.1, read on the forward strand.
GTGTCAGGGGTGGCCGAATATAAGCGAAATAATTTGCTCTTTGGTAGCGATAACGACGGCGAATATGGCGATTACGGCAGCCCAACGCGCCCAGTGACTTGCATCTTCCGCAATTGTGAGCGTTCGTTCTTCTCGGGCATCGCGTTTAGCTGAATCAGCTGCTAACCGTGCGAACTCTGCGTCTGCTAGCCATGCGGAAACGAATTCAAATGGCGCAAGGCCAGTATGACCATATTTGCCAGAGTTGAGGACATCACGAACAGCACGCTCTCCCATGGCTGCAAGGTCTTGCCGATTGACTCCGTATTCGGCGCTGTCATACGCAAGCTGTGCCTCTTCAGCTTCAGATTTTCCGGAATTCATAGTGAGACCCCTAGGCGCAACGTGATTGATGGAGACACCTTATCTCATCACATGGTAATTGCTTTCGAAGAGTTTTGAAACTAGTGTTGTCATAATGCAAACGACGTATAAGACGGGAGGTCACACAATGAATACAGCTGATGCAACCCGACTAGCTGGAGATGCCTACAGCACCCGACTCGTGCGCGATGTGCCCTCGACGGCTGGCGACAAGACACGCCTCGCACAGGAGGGGTACCAATCGAAACTTGCGCGTGACGTTCCCAGCGCGCAACCCGATGCCAGCGAGTTCTACAAGATAGGCGAGAAGATTGGTGACCGTTACGAGGTGTCAGCCATACATCACGGTGCCATGGGTGTGGTCTACGGTTGCTTTGATCACGAGACGAAGCTGCCGCGTGCGCTCAAGACCGTTCGGGCACGGTTCGCGCAGGACAAGCAAGTGCTCTCCATGTTTCAGCGTGAAGCGACGGTTTGGATCGCACTGGAAAAACACCCGTATATCGTCCGCGCCTATCTGGTCGAGCGATTCAAGAATCTACCGTATGTCATCACCGAGTACGTGCGTGGCCCGGAGGGCATGGAAGGAGATTTGCGCGGATGGCTCGGTCATCCCCGCCTGACATTGTCGGTGGCGGTTGCAATGGCATTGCAAATTGCCCAGGGCATGCAGCACGCGGTGCGCAAGGTACCAAGCCTCGTCCACCGCGATCTCAAGCCGGCCAACATTCTCGTCAACGGCGATGGGAAAGCGATGGTGACCGACTTCGGTCTTGTGCAAGCTGCGCAGTCCGACGCTGGTACGCCAGCGTATATGTCTCCAGAACAATGGCGAGGCGAGGCGCTTGATGCGCGAAGTGACATCTATGCCTATGGCTGCATCTTATTTGAGATGTTTACCGCGCACCGACTGTTCTCGGCATTAACTGCGCACGACTGGGAAAGGGCGCATATGGAGAGTACGCCCAGTGAGTTGACTATCCTCGCGCCTGAACTGCCCGGCGCGATCGACTGCTTTGTGCGGAGTTGCATCGAAAAAGATCCAGCGGCGCGGCCGCAGAGTTGGGATGAGATCGTCACGTTTTTCGCTGAGTGGTATCACCGTATGACTGGCAATGCGGTGATTCTGGATTTCTCGTCGCTGGCGTTCGATGCCGCCGAGTGGCTCAACGCAAGTTATTCACTTTCGAATCTAAACCGTCACGAAGAAAGTTTGTTGGCGTGCGACCGGGCGCTCGCGATCGACCCTAACAGCGGGGCTGCATTGGCCAACAAGAGCCACAGTCTTTGGGATCTTAAACGGTATGAGGATGCGCTCGAATTCGCCAATCGTGCACTATCGTTCACGCCGGACGATGCACTAGCCTTGGGTTGCAAAGGCAATGCGCTTGCAGTACTCCATCGCTATGAGGAGGCGCTCAAATACTTCGACCAATCCCTATTGATTGACCCCAACTATGGTGCAGTGTGGGGGAACAAGGGTCAGGTCCTATTCGTCCTAAAACGTTACGAGGAGGCAATTCGGGCTTTTGACCACGCGCTTGATATTGGATACAGTGACGTGAGGGTGTGGACTAGCAAGGGCACCGCGCTTTTCGAACTCAAACGTTACGAGGAGGCCAATGACGCCTTTGACCAGGCGCTTGCCATGGAGCCACATCACAAAGCAGCAATGCACCAGAAGAACATGCTTCAAAAGATCAACAACAAAAGTACTGTCTATCGACGGATCGAGAGTGAAGCGACTCCACCAACAATTCAAGTGAACAAGTCGGCTAGCCGCCATTGGCAATCATGGCTTCGTTTTTGGGAAAAGTAGCGCCTTATGGAGAAAGGATTTGAATGCAATGTTGACGCGATTTAGGTCTGAATGCACGTCCCTATATTCCAGGTCACTGGCAGAGGCGAAGCGTCTCCAGCATGGTTATATTGGCGTTGAACACCTCGCACTTGCCTTGCTCGGCGATCCAGTGTACCCGCTGTCCGCTGCATTGAGGCAGCTCGGTCATGATGCGCCCACGCTGATGTTTGCATTTGAGAAAGAAGTCGGCACCGGTATTTCACAATCAGCGTTCGCCGATGCAACACTACGGCTCACTGCCATCCTTGCGCTGGCCGCTACAGAAGGCGAGCTGACGCCCCGGTTACTCGCAAGGGGCATTTTGACGGAAGGCGAAAACCTGTTTGTCCGGTTTCTTATCGCGCAAGGTGTTGCTACTCAGAAGTTGCTGAGCGCTCTTGGCGGCGGCGATGGGGGCGAGCCCGCGGCCGATGCAACCCGTTTTGCTGGACGAAATGCAGTGCCTACGAGTGCTTCGCCCGCCAGTCCTGCACCGCCAAGCGCACCGTTCTCCTCGCCGGCTGCGGCAGGTGACCGAATCGAACCCCTCACCGCGATCCCGGTGACCTTCCCGACGCCGACCCTGGATAAATGGGGCCGCGATCTGCGTAATCTCGCCGAACAGGGCCGGCTTTCGGATGCGATTGGGCGTGAGCGCGAAATCGAGCAGATGATCAC
>CAIVLG010000279.1 GCA_903906695.1 uncultured beta proteobacterium
CAGCCTGATTGAAGTCAGCGAAGCCGGCGCGCAGACGCTGGGGCAAATCGCCTCGGTACTGGCACACGGTGAAGGCCTGCAGGCGCATGCCCGGGCGGCGGAGATGCGACTGCGTTAGGGAAAAAATTGCAGCGCCGATTGAACTATGTTGTCGGCGCGCAACTAATGAGCTTTTCAGCTGCGGCCACCAGTTTTGAGGGTTTGACTTGTAGGGCGCTGGCAAGCTTGAAGATGGTGCTGACAGTTGGCTGGTTCTGGCAACATTTCAGCCTATGCCATTGACCCAGCAACTGGTGCGCTAACTGTTATGGCTGGCGGCCCTTTTGCGACTGGCACGTCTCCGTTTTCCATAACAGTTGACCCAACTGGAAAATTCGCCTATGTTGCGGGCGACACTGGCATCTCGTCCAGCATCTCGGCATATACGATCAACGCCGCGACCGGCGCACTGACACCCATGGCTGGCAGTCCATTTGGCGTTGGCGCACGTGCGAGCACTATTGCGGCGGACCCCACCGGGAAGTTCGTTTATGCTGCTGACGGGTTCAGTAGCCTTTACGCCTATGCGGTGGACCCGACAACCGGAGCACTAACTGCTGTTGCCGGTAATCCATTTTCGACCGGCACAGATTTTTCCACACGCAGCATCACGTTCGACCCGCTCGGCAAATTTGCATATCTCGGTGGCGCTGGTGGTGTTGATGCTTATACGATCAATGCCATTACTGGTGCACCCACGCTAATCGCTGGTAGCCCGTTTGCCGGCGGTCAGTTTGTTGTTGTCGAACCAAGTGGCAAGCTGCTTTACACCAACCATGTCGGAGGAAGTACCAAGATCAACACTTACTCAATTAATGCCAGCACTGGCAATCTGACCAGCGCAGGTTCCTTTGAAGGCTACGACCAATCGTCTTCCCTCGCCATCATTCCTATTCCTTAAGGTGGGGACCGATTCAGTTGAGCAAGCAGAACAAAGGCTGTGCACTCTGCGTTCGCTTCTAATCTGGTGTTGAGGACATGGGTTTGGTTGGATGCCAGTCTGAGAAACGTGAACTGCCGTCGCGGCTCGACGTGACGATAGTTCACCTTCCGCGCTGCACCACCGCCACCTTGTCTCACTCACCGATGTTGCGAAAGGTGTCGTCGGCTGCCCAGTCCGCCACATCGACGCGTACGATCTGTAGAGTACTGTCGGACAGGCTTCTTTCCAACTGCGTGATGGCGTTGCTGAGGGGTCTGTAGTCAAAAGGCATGGTAGGAAGCGGAAAACCAGCGCAAAGCGAGCTTCACGCTGCTCGAATTCAAGCCCCGCGCTGCACCACCACCTTGTCCCGTTCAATGATCTTGCGAAAGGTCTCGCTGGTGGTGGGCCAATCGACCACATCGACGCGTAGGGGCAGGTCGGAGCTGTCAAAAGCGTGAGTGATACTGGCCAGTTCTTCCAGCGACAAGGGCTTCTGCGTGATCAGCACCAGATCCAAGTCAGAGTATGGCTTGGCAGTGCGCCGGGCGCGTGAGCCAAAGGCCCATACCTCCAGCGCGGGCACGTGTTCTTGCAGTATCCGCAATACGACGTTC
>CAIVLG010000280.1 GCA_903906695.1 uncultured beta proteobacterium
AAAATCGTCGAGCGCTGCGGCCTGTCATGGGAAGTCGCCGGCCTGGCCCTGAAGGATGAAGGCTGGCGCAAGGTGGCCGAGCAGAACCGGCAGGAGATGTTTGCAATGGGCCTGTGGGGCGTCCCATCGTTCAAGGTCGGGGCTACCGTGGTGTGGGGACAGGATCGCCTGTGGGCGGTGCAACAAGCGCTACTGAAGGGGGATGCATGATGCCGGGTCGAATGAAGGTCAGGACGCTGGCGTGCGCATTGGCCCTGAGCAGTTGCGTCGCCGTGCTGGCAGCAGACCGGGCGCGCCCGAACATTGTGGTGCTGGTGGCCGACGACTGGGGCTTTAGCGACGTCGGCTCTTTTGGCAGCGAGATCTCGACGCCAAACATTGACGAACTGGCGCGTCACGGCGTGCGCTTTGCCAATTTCCACGTCGCGGCCTCGTGCGCGCCGACGCGTTCCATGCTGTTGACCGGTGTCGACAATCACCTCAATGGCGTCGGCAACCTGTTTGAAACCATGCCGCGTGAACACCTCGGCAAGCCAGGTTATCTCGGTTCGCTTGACACCAATGTGGTGACCGTTGCGACGCTACTCAAAGACAGCGGCTACCGCACCTACATCACCGGCAAATGGAACGTCGGCTCGGAGCCCTACAACCGGCCCGATCAGCGCGGTTTCGAACGCTCCATTATTCAGGGCGACACCGGCTGCGACAACTGGGTGCCAACGCAGCGTTACCTGCCACATAAGGCCAAGGTCGACTGGTTCGAAGACGGCAAGGACGCCGTCATGCCGGAGGAGTACTACTCGTCCACATTCTTCGTCGACCGCATGATCGACTACCTGCGCTCGGGCAGCCAGAGCGGCAAGCCGTTCTTTGCCTATGTCGGTTTTCAGGCCAATCACGTGCCGGTGCAGGCGCCGCGCGAATTCATCGACAAATACAAAGGACGCTACAAGGATGGCTGGACCGCCTTGCGCAAGGCGCGGCGCGACCGCGCTGCGGCGCTTGGCCTGGTTCCAGCGGCGACGCCGATGGTCACCATGAGCACCACCGGCGACTGGAACGCCTTGAGTGAAAAAGACAAGCTTTATCAGCAGCGCGAGATGGAGGTTTACGCCGGTATGGCTGAGGCCATGGACTTTCATGCCGGTCGCCTGATTGCACACCTGAAGCAAAGCGGCGAGTACGACAACACGGTGTTTGTCTTTCTGTCGGACAACGGCGCTGAGGGCTCGGACTACTCCGAGGCCCAGCCCTGGCTCTGGACTCAATACACGCAGGACATCGACAAGCTTGGCGGCAAGGGCTCTTACGGCATTGCGGGACCAGGCTGGGCCAGCGTGTCGGTGGCACCGCTCAACACCTACAAGTTCTATGCGGGAGAGGGCGGTATCCGCTCGCCGATGATCATCTCCGGCGTGCCGGGCATTGCGCAAAACCAGGTGCATCTGGGCATGACGCACGTCACCGACATCGTCCCTACCTTGCTCGATCTGGCCCAGGTTGCCAACCCCGGAAAGATGTACCAAGGTAAGCCTATCGAGCCACTGACTGGCCGCAGCCTGCTGCCGGT
>CAIVLG010000281.1 GCA_903906695.1 uncultured beta proteobacterium
CAACGGCATGACCAAGCTCGGCTGGAAAGTGCCGATGATAGGCAGCTGGACCCTGTCGATGGCCAATTTCATTGACAACGCAGGCCCCGGCGGCGAAGGCGCTCGTATGCCGCAGACCTTTATCCAGGAGCCGACCACACCCAAGCGTCAGTCCTTCATCATCAACTACCTCAAGACCTTCAACCCGAAGAACGCGCGCATTGACTCGCCGGTCTCCGCCGCGCAGGGTTATGACTCGATCTATCTGCTGGCCGCCGCCATCACCCAAGCCAAATCGACCGAAGGCCCCAAGATCAAGGCCGCTCTGGAAAACCTGCAAGCACCGGTCGAGGGCGTGGTCACCACCTACAACAAGCCCTTCACGGCCAAGGACCACGACGCGATCACTGCCAACATCCCGGTGTTTGGCGAAGTCAAGGGACAGCGTGTGGTGTACGCCTACCCGGACGACCAGAAGAAGGCTTCGGAAGTGCGAGTCAAGGACGTCAACGCCAAGGGCGCACTGGCGGTCAAGAAATAGTTCTCTGTTGCCAGCATGTGGCAAGTGCACCGCCCGGTTGTCGGACTGGGGCGGTGCTGCTGCTTGGTCGCGTGAGACGCTTGTTTTGATTAATTTGGTGGGCCAGATCTATGGAAATCCTGCTTCAACTCGTCTTCAGCGGCATTGCGCTCGGCATGATTTACGGCGTGATCGCCTTTGGCTACCAGCTGACCTTCGCGACCTCGGCGACACTGAATTTCGGACAGGGTGAGGCGCTCATGCTCGGTGCCCTGGTTGGCTTGTCTTTGGCGGGCAGCATCCACGGCGGGCCTTATCTGAACTACTGGCTGATGATTCCGCTGGTGATGCTTTTCGGCGCCGCCCAGGGTGCACTGGTGGAATGGATCGGCGTGCGCCCGGCGATCAAAATCAAGAGCGAATTCGGCTGGATCATGTCGACCATCGCGCTGGCCATCATCTTCAAGAACGTGGCCGAGAATATCTGGGGCAAGGACGATCTGAAGTTTCCATCGCCCCTGCCGGAGGCGCCGATCAAATTGTTTGGCGCCAACGTGCTGCCGATGGAAATTGTGGTGGTGATCGGCGCTTTGGCGATGATGGCGATCGTCGAGATTTTCAATCGCAAGTCGATTTATGGCAAAGCCGTGGTCGCGACATCCAACGACCGCGACGCGGCGTCGCTGATGGGTATCAATACCGGCGCAGTCATCACCTTTTCCTACGCGCTGTCTTCAGTGACGGCGGCCGTGGCCGGTGTGCTGGTGGCACCGCTGACACTGACCGGCGCCACCATGGGCTCGGTGCTTGGCCTCAAGGCGTTCGCGGTCGCCATCATCGGAGGTTTGACCTCCGGTGTTGGCGTGATCGTGGGCGGACTGATTCTGGGTATCGCCGAGACCACTACCGGCTATTACATTTCCACTGGCTACAAGGACGTCCCTGGCTTGGTGCTCTTGTTGCTGGTGCTGGCGGTCAAGCCCGCCGGATTGTTTGGCAAGATGGCCATCAAGAAGGTTTGACAGATACGGCTCAGCATGAAAACCAAAAGCAAATCCTATCTTCTGATGGTGCTCGGCCTGGCGGCCCTGGCGCTGTTCCCTATGGTGGTGACCAACCCGTACTACATTCATCTGGTTGAGACCATCCTGATCTACTCGATCCTGTTGTTCGGACTCGACATCGTGGTCGGCTACACCGGCCAGGTGTCGCTCGGTCATGCCGGCTTGTTCGGCGTTGGCTCCTACACGGCTGGCGTGCTGTTTTTCAAGCTGGGCCTGCCTTTCTTCCTGGCCGTCCCGGCTGCCATTGGTGTTACGGCCGCGTTCGGTGCGGTGCTGGCCTTGCCGGCATTGCGCGTGACCGGCCCTTATCTGGCGATGGTGACGCTGGCCTTCGGCACCATTCTTCAGATTCTGATCAACGAAATGACGTTCCTGACCGAAGGTCCGATCGGCATCAAAGTCCCGAAACCGATCTTCTTCGGCCACAAGCTTGATCAAGTGGATTACTACTATGTCGTGGCCATCCTCATGGTGCTGGCGCTGGTGGTGGTGCATCGCGTTCTCAAGTCACACCTGGGCCGGGCGTTTGAAGCCTTGCGCGACAGCCCGGTGGCTTGTGATTGCATGGGCGTGTCGGTTTATTTTTACAAGGTTTATGCGTTTGTCATCAGCGCCGGTCTGGCCGGTCTGGCCGGCGCGCTGTATACCTATTCTGAAGAGTACATCTCGCCCAATACCTACAACTTCGAGTTGACCATCCTGTTTCTGCTGGCGGTCATCATGGGGGGACGAAAGACGCGCTCGGGCGCCCTGATCGGTGCCGTGATCGTCGTGATGTTGCCCAGCCTGTTGTCGGACATTGAGCTGTTTCGCAAGATTGCCACGGTACTGGCGCTCGGCGTGGGTGGCATGGCGGTATTCAACTACCTGAAAAAGGTCAGGACCTTGCGCGAGTTGGCGGTGCCTGTGCTTGCCACGGTGGCGATGGCGATCTTCTCTTATCAGCTTGAAAACATCACCGAGTGGCGGTTGACCATTTTCGGTCTGATGACGCTGTTTGTGGTCTACTACCTGCAGGACGGCGTGGTCGGTTTTGCGCGCGATTTGATGGCGCGCTTTGTCAGGCCGGTCGCGCACGCCGCCAGCCCGAACGCGCTTGCCGCGGTGCGTGCCTGGACCACGAATCATGCCCACAGCGAGGGCGGCACTGACTCATTGCTGGAAGCGAAACAGGTGCTGATGCAATTCGGCGGACTCAAAGCGCTCAATCTGGTGGACCTGCAAGTCAAGCGCGGGTCGATTCACGGCTTGATTGGACCCAACGGTTCGGGCAAGAGCACCATGATGAACGTGCTCACTGGCATCTATCAGCCAACTTCGGGCCAGGTGACGTTCAACGCAAAGACCGTCACGGGACAGACGCCGTCGAGCATCGCGCTGTCTGGCATTGCACGGACCTTCCAGAATGTTCAACTGTTCGGCGAGATGACCGCGACCGACAACGTGCTGGTGGGTTTGCATCACATCTACAAGAGCAACATTGTCGACGTTGCGCTCGCCACATCGCGATACCGCCTTGAAGACGCCGCTGCACGCGAACAGGCCGCCAGCTTGCTCGGTTTCGTCGGCCTGAACGAGCTGAGCGAGGAGCAGGCGCGAAATCTCCCCTATGGCAGACAGCGCCTGCTGGAGATCGCACGCGCCCTGGGCTTGAATCCGAGCTTGTTGTTGCTCGATGAGCCTGCGGCAGGGTTGCCGCCTGCCGACTTGCCCGAGCTGATGAAGATGGTGCAAAAGATTCGAGACCACGGCATCACGGTGATTCTGATCGAGCACCACATGGACGTGGTCATGGGGATCTCGGATACAGTCTCGGTGCTCGATTTCGGTCAGAAGATTGCGGAAGGCAAACCGGCCGAGGTGCAGGGCAATCCGGCTGTGATCGAGGCCTATCTGGGCAGTGGCGCAGATGCGCATTGATTGAAGAGAAGAATCATCATGCTCACGATTGAAAATCTACAGGCGGGTTACGGCAAGGTTCAGGTTTTGCACGGCATTTCGATCCGAGTACCCAAAGGCAAAATCGTCACACTGATTGGGTCGAATGGCGCCGGCAAGAGCACGACCATGCGTGCCATATCCGGCATGATCAAGCCGGCTTCGGGCAAAGTCACGCTCGCAGGTCAGGACATTACCGGTCTGGAATCTCACCAGATCGCCAAACGTGGCCTTGCCCATTCACCTGAAGGGCGGCGTGTATTCCCGACTTTGAGTGTGCTCGACAACATCAGAATGGGAGCGTTTGTGCGCTACACCAAGGCGCGGCCCAAGGGTGACGTCGAGTCAGATTTGCAAAAGGCCCTGGAGATGTTTCCGCGGCTCAAGGAGCGCACGCAGCAGTTGGCCGGTACCCTCTCCGGTGGCGAGCAGCAGATGCTGGCAATGGCGCGTGCCGTCATGCTCAACCCCGAGGTCTTCCTGCTCGATGAACCCTCGATGGGGCTGGCGCCGATTCTGGTGGAAGAAGTCTTTCACATCATTTCCCGTCTCAAGAGCCAGGGCGTCACGATGTTGCTGGTCGAGCAGTTTGCCGCTGCTGCGCTGAAGGTCGCCGACTACGGTTACGTGCTTGAAAACGGCCGCATTTCCGTTCACGGTCCCGCCGAAAAACTCAAGGATGATCCCGCCGTCAAGGCCGCCTATCTCGGTGGCTGACCTTCATTAGAATTGACGTTTACGTAAACGTCAATGTTCCGGAGTCCTGCCATGACCGACTTGTCCGCTGAATTCAAGGCGCTTAGCCAGTACCGCCCTGTCAACAAGGTGCGTTTTGTGACGGCCGCCAGCCTGTTTGACGGGCACGATGCGGCCATCAACATCATGCGCCGCATCCTGATGAGCATGGGTGCCGAGGTGATCCACCTGGGGCACAACCGCAGCGTCAACGAGGTCGTGACGGCGGCATTGCAGGAAGACGCGCAGGGCATCGCCATCAGTTCCTACCAGGGCGGGCACGTCGAGTATTTCAAGTACATGGTCGACCTGCTCAGGGAGCGCGGCGGCTCGCACATTCAGGTGTTTGGTGGCGGCGGTGGCGTCATCGTGCCGCCGGAGATACGCGAACTGCAGGCCTATGGTGTCTCGCGCATCTACAGCCCGGAAGACGGCCAGCGAATGGGGCTGGCCGGCATGATCGGCGAGATGGTGATGCGTTGCGACAAGGACCTCACCAGCTACGCGCCAAAGGAACTGGCTGCCATCCAGGGTCATGGCGAACTGGCCTGGCGCGCACTGGCGCAGCTGATCACTGCGCTGGAAAACGAAAAGGCCGACGGTCAGGGCAAGGGTGCCACCAGTGCCTCGCTGAGCGCTCTGGTTGAAGAAATCCGCAAGACAGCCGCTGGCAGACTGGTGCCGGTGCTGGGCATCACGGGCACCGGCGGCGCTGGCAAGTCCTCGCTCACGGATGAGCTGATCCGCCGCCTGCGCCTGGATCAGAACGACAGCTTGCGCATTGCCCTGATAAGCATCGACCCGTCACGCCGCAAGACCGGTGGCGCCCTGCTCGGTGACCGGATCCGCATGAATGCCATCTCGCCCGGGAGCCAGGGCCAGCGTGTCTTCATGCGCAGTCTGGCAACACGAGACTACGGCTCCGAGATCAGTCCGGCCCTGCCCGACGTGATCGCCGCCTGCAAGGTGGCGGGTTTTGATCTGGTGCTGGTAGAGACCTCCGGCATTGGCCAGGGCGATGCGGCCATCGTGCCGCATGTCGATGTACCGATGTATGTGATGACGCCTGAATTTGGCGCGGCCAGCCAGCTCGAAAAAATCGACATGCTGGACTTTGCCGAATTCGTGGCCATCAACAAGTTTGACCGCAAGGGCGCTCTCGACGCCCTGCGCGACGTGGCCAAGCAGGTGCAACGCAATCGCGAAGCCTTCACCACGCCGGCGGAGCAGATGCCGGTCTTTGGCACGATGGCCGCGCGCTTCAACGATGATGGCGTGACGGCGCTGTATCAGGCACTCAAGCCGCGCCTGGCCGAACTGGGCCTGAAGCTCTCGTCCAGCAGTCTGTTGCCAACGGTTGCGGTGCGCCACAGCACCAATCAGACACCGGTGGTGCCAGCCGGACGTACCCGCTATCTGGCAGAAATCAGCGACACCGTGCGTGGCTACAAGAAGCGTGCTCGCCAACAGGCCAAACTGGCGCGCGAAGTGCAGCAGTTGCGTGAAAGTGCCCGCATGCTCAAGCTGGCGGACGCCAGCAAGACCAACGCTTTTGATGCCGTGACCGACTTGGCCGTACAGCGCGAAGAACTGCTGGGCAGCGCCGAGCGCAAGCTGCTGGCGCAATGGTCGACCATGCAGACGACTTATGCGGGTGACGAATACGTGGTCAAGATCCGCGACAAGGAAATCCGCACGGCGCTCACCACCAAGTCACTCAGCGGCACGACGATCCGCAAAGTGGCGCTGCCGCAGTATGAAGACCACGGCGAAATCCTGAAGTGGCTGGCGCTGGACAACGTGCCCGGCAGCTACCCCTACACCGCCGGCACCTTTGCCTTCAAGCGCGAGGGTGAGGACCCGACGCGCATGTTTGCCGGCGAGGGCGATGCCTTCCGTACCAACACGCGCTTCAAACTGCTCAGCTCCGGCATGGTGGCCAAGCGCCTGTCCACCGCCTTTGATTCGGTCACGCTGTACGGCAACGATCCCGATCCGCGTCCCGACATTTACGGCAAGGTCGGCAACAGCGGCGTCAGCATCGCCACGATCGATGACCTGAAGGTGTTGTACGGCGGCTTTGACCTGTGCAGCCCGAGCACCTCGGTCTCCATGACCATCAACGGCCCGGCGCCGACGATTCTGGCGATGTTCATGAACACCGCCATTGACCAGAACATCGACAAGTTCAAGACCGAGAACGGCCGCGAGCCGACCGATACGGAACTGGCCAAGATCCGCGAATGGGTGCAGGAAAACGTGCGTGGCACGGTGCAGGCCGACATCCTGAAGGAAGACCAGGGCCAGAACACCTGCATTTTTTCGACCGAGTTTTCGCTGAAAGTGATGGGCGATATTGCCGAGTACTTTGTGCACAACCGGGTGCGCAATTTCTACTCGGTCTCGATCAGCGGTTACCACATTGCCGAGGCCGGCGCGAACCCGATCAGCCAGTTGGCGTTCACGCTCTCCAACGGATTTACGCTGGTCGAAGCCTATCTGGCGCGCGGCATGCATATTGACGATTTTGCGCCGAACCTGAGCTTCTTCTTCTCCAACGGCATGGACCCCGAGTACACCGTGCTGGGTCGCGTGGCGCGGCGCATCTGGGCCGTGGCGATGAAAGAGAAGTACGGTGCCAACGAACGCAGCCAGAAGCTGAAATACCACATTCAGACCAGTGGGCGCAGCCTGCACGCGCAGGAAATCCAGTTCAACGACATCCGCACCACGCTACAGGCGCTGATCGCGATTTACGACAACTGCAACAGCCTGCACACCAATGCGTTTGACGAGGCCATCACGACACCGACCGAAGACTCGGTGCGCCGCGCGATGGCGATCCAGCTCATCATCAACCGCGAGTGGGGTCTGGCCAAGAACGAGAACCCGAACCAGGGCGCCTTCATCATCGAAGAGCTGACGGAGTTGCTGGAAGAAGCCGTGCTGACCGAGTTCGAGCGCATTGCCGAGCGCGGCGGTGTGCTGGGCGCCATGGAAACCGGCTACCAGCGTGGCCGCATCCAGGACGAATCGATGCATTATGAAATGCTCAAGCACACCGGCGAGTTGCCCATCATCGGCGTCAACACCTTCCGTAATCCGCACGGCGATGCGGTGCTCGACAAGCTGGAGCTGGCACGCTCGACCGACGACGAAAAGCAGAGCCAGCTCAAGCGCCTGGCCGACTTCCACGCGCAGCACGCAGCCGCAGCGCCGGCGCAGCTCAAACGCCTGCAGCAGGCCGTGATTGAAAACAAAAACGTGTTTGAAGTGCTGATGGACGCCGTGCGCGTCTGCTCACTGGGGCAGATCACCAATGCGCTGTTTGAGGTGGGTGGGCAGTACCGGCGGAATATGTAGTGGCAGAGCCTGAGGCATGGGCCCGCGCCTCATGCTGTCAAATGCCCAGAAATCGGCGCGGGCCCATTCCCCAGTCTCTGTGTGTGGCGTTCATGGTTTGCGCGGGCACAAACAATTTTGCTTCCAGCCTGCGTTACATCCGGTCATAATTCCACCAAACAAGAGGGGCAAAATTTCAAACCCCTATACGGACCGCCTGGGTAGGCGGTTCAGTCCAACATGGTTTATCAGTGGTGGGAGGCTGCGTGATTTTTGCAGCACTGTAGCGCGGTGGATAGACGATGCCCGTTGGGCGCAATCAATTAGCTTTTTGACGTAGGAGAATTTAATGAAACAACGCAACCTTGCTGCCATCGCGTTTTCAGTCGTCACAACGCTTGGCTGCTCAACGCAACCAACGGTAACAAGCTCCTCCGAAGGTACCGTAGTGGTTAAATCAGCGATGCCTGACAGGGGGGTTGAGCAGGCTTTGCCACTAGCTGAAGCGGAATGCAAAAAATACGGACTTAAGGCACGGCTCCAATCGTTAACCGGTCCGACAACGGATCGCTACATTTTTGCCTGTATAAATCGTTAGCGCCTCGTTATGACTTGCGATCCACACTGGACAACCTATCTTTCCGCGCTGTTGACGCCGACGGTTGCCGTTCTTGGCTCGCTTATCGCGTATCGACAATGGCGTCTTGCACAAAGCAAACTGAAGCTTGATCTTTTCGACCGCCGATTTTCAGTTTATGAAGCAGCAAGAAATTTGCTGGCATCGATCATGACCAGTGGCAAAGCAAAAGACGAAGAGATTTTTAAATTTATGGTCGCCACGCGTGAAGCTAAATGGGTGTTGAATGCCCAAGCGGCCGATTATCTCGACAAACAGCTTTATCACAAGGCGCTGGACCTTCAAACCCTGTCCTCCACGCTGGTGGACGTCCCAGTGGGAGCAGAGAGGACTTCCAATGTCCGCAGGCAGTCGGAGATCAAGGAATGGTTCGTCGCCCAATACGACGTTCTAGATGAACACTTCGCGCCCTTTCTTCAACTTAGGCATTAGCCGCTAACAAGTTCAACTATCTACGGGACACGCCCTGACACATCTGGTCGAATGTACGGCCGAGGTTGGCACCGATCGTCGGCAAATTCGGGACGTAGCGCCTTCGATTGCTGCTTTGGATGAATGGGTAAATCAAGCCGCCAGCTTTGCACTTGCCAGGCGATTCAGGCTGACCCCTTGCTCGGCAGCCATCAGTGCCAGATTGCGGTGAACCAGTGGCGGGATGCGTACACGGAACTCGCCGCTGTAGTTCTTTTCGGCGAGAGCTGTGGGCACAGTTTCACATTTTGTAATTGTCAGGAGTAAATGAGTTGTCCGGTTTATAGCAAGTAATCTGTCCGGTTTGTGGAGGAGCGATGCAACACGCCCCCATAAGCCGGGCCCGCTACGTGCAGGAGAACCGGAGAATGA
>CAIVLG010000282.1 GCA_903906695.1 uncultured beta proteobacterium
CTGGCGCCTCTGGTGGCAGCGCTGGGGGCCCTGATTTTTGGCTGGTTTGCGGTACGCCTGTCCGGTGTTTATCTGGCCATGCTGACGCTGGCTTTTGCGCAGATCACCTGGGCCATCACCTTTCAGTGGGACAGTTTCACCGGAGGCAGCAACGGGCTGACCGGGGTCTGGCCGGCGCCATGGTTGTCGAGCAAGATCAACTACTACTACCTCACTTTGGTGCTGGTGGCGGGTGCCGTATTGATGCTGCGCCGACTGCTGTTTTCGCCCTTCGGCTACGCGCTTCGCGCTGGGCGTGATTCGGCGCTGCGCGCCGACGCCATTGGCATCGACGTCAAACGCATGCAGTGGGCGGCCTTCGTTGTCGCCGGGACTTTTGCCGGACTCGCCGGTGCGATCTACGCCTTTTCCAAGGGCAGCATCTCGCCCGAGACGCTGTCGGTGGGCAAGTCGGTTGATGGACTTGTGATGGTGCTGCTGGGCGGCATTCAGACCCTGGCCGGGCCGGTGGTCGGTGCTGTCACCTTCACCTGGCTGCATGACACGGTGGCCCGCAATACCGACTACTGGCGCGCCATGCTAGGCGCCATCATTTTAATTCTGGTGCTGCTGTTCCCGCAGGGCATTGCCGGCTTTGTCCAACAGCTGACGCAGCGGCGGAGCCAAAAGCAGGAGGGCACGGCATGAACTCATCCGCAGTGCCAGCGTCCTCGCCCCTGTTGCGAGTGAGCCAGCTTGGCAAGTCCTTCGGCGGCGTGAAGGCGGTGGACAACGTTCATTTCGACCTCGCGCGCGGGGAACTGCTGGCGCTGATTGGTCCCAACGGCGCCGGCAAGTCCACCACCTTCAACATGGTGAACGGGCAACTGCGCGCCGACAGCGGCTCGATCCAGCTCGACGGCGTCGAGCTGATAGGCCGCAAGCCGCGCGAAATCTGGCACATGGGTGTCGGTCGCACGTTCCAGATCGCAGAGACTTTTGCCTCGCTCACCGTGATTGAAAACGTGCAGATGGCGCTGCTGTCGCAGGACAGCAAACTGTTCTCGCCCTGGCGTCGCGCCGCAAGCTACCGCAGGGACGAAGCCATGGCGGTGCTGGAGCAGGTCGGCATGAGGGCGCAGGCTGACAGGTCCTGCAACGTGCTGGCCTATGGCGACGTCAAGCGCGTGGAGCTCGCTATCGCCATGGCCAACAAGCCGAAACTGCTGCTGATGGATGAACCCACCGCCGGCATGGCCCCAGGAGAGCGCAACGAACTGATGGCCCTGACCAAGCAACTGGTGTTGGAACGTGGCATGTCGGTGCTCTTTACCGAGCACAGCATGGACGTGGTCTTTGCCTTCGCCGACCGCCTGATCGTGCTGGCGCGCGGACGCCTGATCGCCGAGGGTGCGCCGCTGGAGATTCGCGACCACCCGAAGGTGCAGGAGGTGTACTTTGGCAGCGGCAAGACCTTCGAGAAACTGCATGCCGAAGTGGCCGGGGAGACGGCTTGATGTCTGCCCCTACCGAAACCCTGCTTGAAGCCCGTGGTCTGGCCGCCTGGTACGGCGCGGCGCAGATCCTGTTTGATGTGGACCTGAAGGTGCAGCGCGGTGAAGTGGTGGCCTTGATGGGGCGCAACGGCGCTGGCAAGTCGACCACGCTCAAGGCACTGATTGGCATGTTGGGCAAGCGCCGCGGCAACATCACGTTTCTGGGGCAGGATATTTCGCGCAGCGAACCGCACCATGCGGCGCGACTGGGGCTGGGCTACGTGCCCGAAGATCGGCGTATCTTCACCGATCTGACAGTGATGGAGAACCTGATCGTGGGCCAGCAGGCTCCGCGGCGCTGGATGGATGGCAGCGAGGCGCCGCTGTGGACGCCCGAGCGGCTGTTCCAGCTCTTTCCGAACCTGGGTGAAATGCC
>CAIVLG010000283.1 GCA_903906695.1 uncultured beta proteobacterium
ACTGTTCGGCACGCTGCTGGTCTTTGTCGGCGCCTACCTGTTGGAGAAGACCAAGGGCGTGGAGAAGTTGCATTCGTTGGTACGCCTGCTGGCCGTCTTGCCGATGGCCGTGCCGGGCCTGGTGCTGGGGCTGGGCTACATCTTCTTTTTCAACGCACCGGCCAATCCACTGGGTTTTCTGTACCACAGCCTGACCTTGCTGACGCTGTGCACCATCGTGCATTTCTACACCACCGGCCACCTGACGGCGGTCACCGCGCTGAAAGCACTCGATGGCGAGTTCGAAGCTGTCAGCGCATCCCTCAAAGTGCCTTTTTACAAGACCTTCTGGCGCGTCACGCTACCGGTTTGCGCACCGGCATTGATCGACATGGCACGCTACTTCTTCATCAACGCAATGACCACGATTTCAGCCGTGGTGTTCCTGTATTCACCCGAAACCAAGGTGGCGTCGATTGCCATATTGAACCTCGATGAGGCCGGTGAGATGGGCGCCGCTGCTGCGATGGCGGTACTAATCTGTCTGTCCTCGACACTGGCCATGCTGTTCTTCATGACGCTGGCCTGGTGGACATCCAAACGAACGCAAGCCTGGAGAGGAAGATGAGGCCCTCTCGCCCGTCACTTATGAATCGTTTCCGAAGTGACGACAGACCAAATTCCGTTCAGCGTACCGGCAGGATCAGGGTTGGTGTGCGAGCAGCGCAAACCGCCGATGCTTGTTGCCGAGGGCGAAGCACTGGGTGCCGCAGCAAAACAAAAAGGCTTGTGGGACAGATCTTCAGCTCTGTCCCCAACGCGAAACGGGATGTTGGAAGTCCGGAGGAGGCCCAACAGGCCGGGGGACATTCGCGGAGCCATCCGGCGTGGCGCCCTCGGCCCCCACACGCTTGAGACTTGGACTGGGATTCGCGAAAGCAATCTGCATCTGACAGGAATGGCTACGACGATGTCGCAAATTTCGGAACCCAATAATTGACGGAGACACTGCAATGGACAGAGACAAGATTTTGCTAACCCCCGGACCGCTGACCACGACCTTGCGCACCAAGCTGGCAATGCTCAGGGACTGGGGTTCCTGGGACGCCGACTTCAACGCTGTTACCGCCAGCCTGCGAAGCAGCTTGCTCAGTGTCATTCACGGGCATGACAGCCACGTGGTGGTGCCACTGCAGGGGAGCGGCACCTTCAGCGTCGAGGCCGCCGTAGCCACGCTGGTGCCACGCGACGGCCACGTGCTGGTGCTCGACAACGGCGCCTATTGCAAACGGGCCGCGCGGCTGACGACGCTGATGGGACGGCGCTGCACCGTGCTCGGTTTTGACGAAGCTGCGCAAGTCGATCCGGCCACGCTGGAACAGCAGTTGAAAGGCGATGCGTCGATCACCCATGTCGTGATGATCCATTGCGAAACCGGCGCCGGTGTGCTCAACCCGCTCCAGGCGGTCTCCGACGTCTGCGCTGCCAACGGCAAGGGCCTGATCGTGGACGCCATGAGTTCCTTTGGCGCGATTGAAATTGACGCGCGCAAGACCCGCTTTGACGCGCTGGTGGCGGCCAGCGGCAAATGTCTGGAAGGTGTGCCGGGGATGGGTTTTGTGTTTATCCGCAAGGCGGTGCTGGACGATTGCGCCGGTCGCAGCCAGTCACTGGCAATGGATCTGCATGACCAGTACGTGTACATGGAAAAAACAACGCAATGGCGTTTCACACCGCCAACCCACGTGGTGGTGGCGCTGGCAGAGGCGATTGCCCAGTTCGAAGCCGAGGGCGGCCAGCCGGCGCGGCTGGCACGTTATACGAGCAATTACCAGACGCTGATCTCTGGCATGGCCAAACTTGGCTTCAAGCCCTTTCTCGATCCGGCAATCCAGGCGCCGATCATCGTCACTTTCCATGCACCGGTCGATCCCAAATACAGTTTCAAGACTTTTTACGCGTCGGCGCGCTCGCGCGGCTTCATCCTGTACCCCGGTAAACTGACGCAAATCGAGACCTTCCGCGTTGGTTGTATCGGCGCCATCGGCCCGGATGAGATGGAGCAGGCGGTGCATGCCATGGCGCTGACGCTGCAGGACATGGGCATCGCATCGGCCGCACCGGCCTGACGGCCACCGGATACTCGGTCTGAATCAAAGCAAGGAGACTGATGTGGCTGGCAAAGCAACGACGACAGGAACAATGCACCCGGCGGTACTGGCGATCCAGAAATCGCTGGCTGCCAAGATCAAGGTCGCGGTCAGCGACATTGATGGCGTGCTGCGCGGCAAGTACCTGCACCGCGACAAGTTCCTAGGTGCGGCGGAGCCCTACCCGGCGGGCGGCTTCGGCTTTTGCGATGTGGTGCTGGGCTGGGACATGATGGACAGCACCTACGACAACACCACCGCCACCGGTTGGCAGCACGGCTTCCCCGATGCGCTGGCGCGGCTCGACCTGAACACGGCGCGCTACGTGCCCTGGGACAACGACGTGCCCTTCTTCCTCGGCGAGTTTGTCAACGCCGACGGCACGGCGCACGCCCAGTGCCCGCGCCAGACCCTGAAGCGCGTACTCAAGCGCGCGGAAAAAATGGGTTTCAAGGTCATGACCGGCATGGAATTCGAGTGGTTCAACTTTTCAGAGACGCCGCAGAGCTGGGCCGCCAAAAAAGGCATAGAGCCAGAGCAGCTGACACCCGGCATGTTTGGCTACTCGCTGCTGCGCATGAACCAGAACCGCGATTTCCTCAACGCCATCATGGATGAGATGGCCGCCTTTGGCATCCCGATCGAAGGGCTGCACACCGAGACCGGCCCCGGCGTCTATGAGGCGGCGATCGGCTTCAGCGAAGCGCTGGAGCAGGCCGATCGCGCCCTTCTTTTCAAGACCGGCACCAAGGAAATTGGCGCCCGTTTTGGCATCATGCCGAGCTTCATGGCAAAGCCGAATCAAAAGCTGCCGGGCTGCAGCGGGCACATTCACCAGAGCCTGTCGGACGGCAAGAGCAATCTGTTTTTCGATGTCAGGAACCCGCGCAAGATGAGCAAGCTGTTCGAGAGTTACCTCGCCGGTCAGGTCGCCTGCATGATGGAATTTGCGCCCATGATCTGGCCCACCATCAACAGCTACAAGCGGCTCGTGGACGGCTTCTGGGCGCCGGTCAAGCCAACCTGGGGCGTCGATAACCGCACGGCGAGCTTTCGCGTGATTGCCGGCAGCCCCAAAGCCACTCGGCTGGAGACGCGCTGCCCGGGTGCCGACGTGAATCCCTACCTGGCGATGGCGGCGGTGATTGCCGCCGGACTGGACGGCGTCGAGAAAGGCCTGAAGCTCACAACACCGCCGATCACTGGCACCAATGTCGGTGCCGAAAACATCGCGCGCGCGCCGCGCACCCTGATCGAAACGACTCGCATCTTCCAGCAGTCGGCAATTGCACGCGACTGGCTCGGTGACGGTTTCGTTGACCACTTTGCCGCCACCCGTGACTGGGAATGGCGCCAGTGGCTCGACGGCGTCACCGACTGGGAAATGAAACGCTACTTTGAAATTATCTGAAGGCACTCTCCATGACGATTACCAATTTTTCCTTCCCGACTCCGATCAAATTTGGCGCCGGTGCGCGCAAGCTGGTCGGCGCCCATCTGCTGGAGATGGGATTCAAGCGCCCGCTCATCGTTACCGACAAGGCGCTGGCAGCGCTGCCTGTGCTGACTGAATTCAAGACCCATCTGCCCGGGCTCGATGTGGCCGTCTTTGGTGGCGTCTTTGGCAACCCGACCTGCAGTCAGGTGATGGACGGGGGCGCGGCCTACAAGGCACACAAGGCGGACTGCATCATCGGTTTTGGCGGCGGCGCCGCACTTGATGTGGCCAAGGTCGTCGGCATTGCCGCCACCCACGCAGGCGACATTCTGGAATACGTCTGGGACCATCCGCAGGTGCGCCCGATCGAAAACGCCTTGCCTTACTTTGTGGCGCTGCCCACCACCTCGGGCACCGGCTCCGAAGTGGGCCGTTCCAGCGTCGTCAGCGAAAACGACACCCACCTGAAACGCGTGGTGTTCAGCCCCAAGATTCTGGCCAAGGTGGTGTTTGCCGATCCGGAACTGACACTCGGTCTGCCCGCTGCCGTGACGGCCGCTACCGGCATGGACGCACTGACGCACAACATCGAGAGTTACCTCTCACCCGCCTATCACCCGCTGTGCGACGGCATTGCACTCGAAGGCACGCGCATCGCTGCCGCCGCCCTGCTCACGGCCGTCAAGAATGGTGGCAACCTGCAGGCACGCTCGGACATGATGATGTCTTCCATGATGGGTGCCATCGCTTTCCAGAAGGATTTGGGCGCCGTGCACTCCTGCGCCCACGCGCTGGGCGCCGTCTGCGACCTGCACCACGGCCTGGCCAACGCCCTCATGATCGACACGGTGTTGGCCTGGAATCAGGAAAAAGTGCCCGCCAAGTTTGACGAGCTGGCGCATGTCTGCAAGATCTCCGGCGGCGGTAACGCCTTTGTGCCCTGGCTCAAGCAGCTCAAAACCAGCGTCGGCATCAGCGGCGGTCTGGCCTCGCACGGCGTGAAGCCGGAGCACCTGCCGAGGCTGGTGCAGATTGCGACGGCGGACATCTGCCACCAGACCAATCCGCGGGCCTGTACTTCGGTAGATTTCGAGGCGCTTTTCAGGACGGCGATGTGACCTTTTTCCCCCACTCACTCCCCCCCGCCCCTCTCTCGCCCCGCCGGGCGAAAGAGGGGAGCCAACAGCCATATTTGGCTTTGTCTGTTAAGTTAAGAAGTACACGCGCCGCTGCGCGTTGTGGGAAGAAAAAGCAGCTGGGTGATTGCAGCCTTTCAACGGAAAGAAAAATCTTTCTCAACCTTAAGAACTCCAACGGTCCAAACCATGAAGATGCACGTCCTCTCTTAAGAAACCTAGCCAAATATGGCTGTTGGCTCCCCTTTCCGCCCCGGAGGGGGTGGAAAGGGGCGGGGGGATAGGGGGGGGATACAAAAATGGAAAGAATCAACTCAGCAATGAATAATCAGAAGGCAAGTTTGAAGATCGGCATCAGCGCCTGCTTTTTACACCCTGACCCGACGCGCACCGTCTTCGCCAAGAAGACACTGCAGTACATCGAGCAGTCGATGGCGCACTGGGTCATGTCGACAGGCGCCCTGCCGGTCATGATTCCGTCGCCAGCCGGCGACACGGCGAGCGGCGAAGTGCATGTCGACGACTACGCCCACTGGCTCGACGGCCTGGTGTTGCACGGTGGCGCCGATGTCTGGCCCGGAAGTTACGGCGAGGCTCCGCTTCAGGAGCGCTGGAGTGGGGACCGCATTCGTGACGAATACGAGATTGCCCTGGTCAAGGCCTTTGTCGCTGCCGGCAAGCCGGTGTTTGGCGTCTGCCGCGGCCTGCAACTGATCAACGTGGCTTTTGGCGGCACGCTCTATCAGGACATCGGCACGCAGCGCCCGGATTCACTGGTGCACCGCGACGCCGACATCTACGATCACAACTTTCATCAACTTGAAGTGCTGCCCGACACGCGTCTGCAAGCCATTTTGGCCGGCGCAAAAAGCTGCAAGATCAACAGCATTCATCACCAGGGCATCAAGCAACTGGCAGCCGACTTTGTGGTGGAGGGACGCTGCCCCGACGATGGCATGATCGAGGCGATCCGGCACAGCGGAGCTTCTTACATCGCTGCCGTCCAATGGCATCCCGAGTTCCACCGACCGGCACTCGGCACACTTGACGACACCCCGCTGCTGACCGATTTCTTGAGCGCAGCACAAACCGCAAGAACGAAACTCGAAAGAAAGCCATGAACCAACTCTTGATTCACAACCCTGCCACCGGCGCCCTCATCACGCAGGTCGCGGCTGACGACGGCGCCTCGGTCGCCGCCAAAGCGGAGCGCGCCCGCGCCGCTCAGCCGGCGTGGCAAGCAACGCCGCTGGCTGAACGCAAGGCCTGCATCACGCGCTTTCGTACAGCGATCGTGGCACAGCTCGAAACCCTTGCTGCGCTGATGACCAGCGAGACCGGCAAGCCGATCACGATGTCGCGCAATGAACTGAACGGTTTGCTCGGGCGCATCGATTTCTTCCTGAAGGAGGTAGCCGCGCAGCTTCAGACCGAGACGGTTTTCAATGAAGGGGGTATGACCGAGCAAATCGAACACCTTCCGCTCGGTGTGGTGGTCAATATCTCGGCCTGGAACTACCCCTGGTTTGTCGGCGGCAACGTCTACATTGCGGCGCTGCTGACCGGCAACGCCGTGCTCTACAAACCGTCCGAGTACGCTGCCCTGACCGGAATGGCGATGGCGCGACTGCTGCATGAGGCCGGTGTACCGACGGATATATTCATCACCGTCATCGGCGATGGCGCCGTCGGCGCCGCCTTGCTGGAGCAGAGGATCGATGGCCTGTTCTTCACCGGCTCCTACGCCACCGGGGCCAAAATTGCCCAGACGCTGGGTCCGCGCATGGTCAAGCTGCAACTCGAACTTGGCGGCAAGGATCCGACCTATGTGACCGATGACGCCGACCCCCGGGTCGCCGCCGAATCGCTCGCCGACGGAGCCATGTACAACGCCGGCCAGGGCTGCTGCTCGGTCGAGCGCATCTATGTGCACGAGAGAATTCACGACGCCTTTGTCGCCGCCCTGGTGCAAGCGGTACAGAGCTTCAAGGTCGGTGATCCGATGCTGGACGACACTTACCTCGGTCCCCTGACGCGGGCCCAGCAGATCGAGGTCCTCGACGCACAAGTGGCTGACGCCAGGGCCAAGGGTGCCGCGCTGTTGTGCGGCGGTGCGCGCCTGCACGGCCCCGGCAACTGGTATGCACCGACGGTGCTGTCCGGCGTCAACCACACGATGGAGCTGATGCGCGAAGAAAGCTTCGGCCCTATCGTCGGCATCCAGAAAGTCTCCGGCGACGCCGAGGCAGTGCAACTCATGAACGACACGCGCTACGGCTTGACCGCAGGCGTCTTCACGCCCGATGAGGCACGCGCCAAAGCGCTGCTGGCGCAGATCCATAGCGGCAGCGTCTACTGGAATTGCTGCGACCGCGTCAGCCCGCGCCTTCCCTGGAGTGGTCGTGGCGATTCCGGCATCGGTCTGACCCTGTCGACCCACGGCATCCAGACTTTCACCCGGCACAAAGCCTGGCACCTGCGGCAAGCATGAGCCGCCGTAGCGCAGGGCCACCCCGAGCCGTGCGGGAGCGCGGCACGCAAGGGGGCAAACGTCTGACGCTGTTCGACCTCGATCACACCCTGCTGAGCGGTGACAGCGACGTCCTGTGGTGCGATTTTCTGATCCAGCATGGGATCCTCGCGCAGGAGAGCTTCGGCGCGCGCAACGCCGACATGGATGCGCGCTACCGAGCCGGCAGCGTTCCAGCGGAGGCGTTCGCCAACTTCTACGTCGGCACGCTGGCCGGGCGCACACGCCTGCAATGGGCGCCCTTACGCCAGCAGTTTCTGGCCACCGTGATCGTGCCGCGCATCGGCCAGAGCGCAATCGATCTGGTGAGTCGCCACCTGGACGCTGGCGATCTGGTGGTGATGACGACTGCCACCAACCGCTTCATCACGGAACTGACGTCGATCTACTTTGGCATCGAACACCTGATTGCGACCGAGCCCGAACTGGAGGACGGCCGCTTCACGGGTCGCACGACCGGTATCCTGAACATGCGCGAGGGTAAAGTGACACGACTGCAGAACTGGCTGGAGGCGATCGGTCACCGGCTCAAGGATTTTGACAGTACGGCCTACAGCGACTCGATCAACGACCTGCCTCTGCTTCAAGCCGTGAAACGGCCGGTGGCGGTGAACCCGGATGCCGGACTTCATGCCCAGGCCGTGGCGCGGGGCTGGCCCATCATGCAGTTGGCACGATGACCAGGGTCGGTGTGCCTCAGGCCACCAGCGGCAAGGCGCGTTGGCGCTTGCCCGATAGCGCAAACATCGCACCAGCCACTGCGGGTGCCAGCGGCGGCACGCCAGGCTCGCCGACTCCAGCCGGAGGGCGGGTGCTGGGCACGATAAAGGTTTCGACCACAGGGCTTTGCGCCAGATCAACCATCTGGTAGCTCGTGAAATTGGTCTGCTGTACCGTGCTGTCCTTGATGTCGATCTTGCCGTACAAGGCCGCCGTCAGCGCGAAGATGACCGCGCTCTCCATCTGCTGCGCCACCGTCGCGGGGTTGACCACGATGCCGCAATCGATGGCGCAGACCACCCGGTGCACGCGCGGCTGACCCTCAGCCAAGGACACTTCGACTGCTTCGGCCACGATAGCGCCAAACGATTCATGCAATGCAATGCCGCGCGAGTGCCCCGGCGCCAAAGGCTTGCTCCAGCCAAACTTGTCAGCCGCCATTTGCAACACAGCGGCGTAGCGCGGCGCTTCTTTGAGCAAGCTCAGACGAAACGCCAGCGGATCTTGCTTGACCTCGGCCGCCAGTTCGTCGATAAAGCCCTCCGAGAAGAACGCATTGTGTGAATGCCCGACCGAGCGCCAGAAGCCCACCGGCACGCCCATGGTGCTCGCAACATGCGCCATATGCTGGTTGGCAAAACCGTAAGGCAGGTCGAACAAGCCTTCGGCGGTGGTCTTGTCGGGCATGTCGAAGGGGCCGGCCAGTGCCGGCAGACCACGTTCCATCCAGCGCGGGGTGATGGCATCTCCGGCCGACTTGATACGCAAGCTGCTGACCTGGCCCTGCGCGTCAAAGGCGGCGCGCAACTGGGCCACATGCATCGGGCGGTAGAAGTCGTGAGTCGTGTCTTCTTCACGCGACCAACTCAGTTGCACCGGAGTGCCCTCACATTCCATCGCCACGCGCACTGCCTGCGCGACAAAATCGACATCGAGTCGGCGGCCAAAGCCACCGCCGAGCAGCGTCACATGCACAGTGACGTTGTCCTTTGAGACGCTGGCTGTTTTGGCGGCAATCGCGGCGGCCATTTGCGGCACCTGAGTCCCAACCCAGACTTCGACCCTGCCGTCCTTCACCTGCGCGGTGCAATTCATCGGCTCCATCGTTGCATGCGCCAGGTAGGGTGCCTTGTAAGTTGCTTCAAGCTTGCGGCTGGCATCGGCTTCGGCCTTGTCGGCGTCGCCCTTGCTATAAAACGCATAGCCCTTCTCGCTTTGCAGCTTGGCCAGCAAAGCACTTTCGATCTGCTGGCTGTCCAATGCCCCGCCAGCGCGCGGCTTCCACTGCACCTGCACCGCATCGAGTGCCCGGCGCGCGTGCCAGGTGGTTTTGGCGACGATGGCGAAGCCCGCCGTGGAGCCGCCCAGAGAATCCAAAGGCACCAGCTTGCGCACGCCGGGCAGGGTCAGGGCAGTCTTGGCATCGAGCGTCTGGACCGTGCCACCAAGCATCGGGCAATGGCGAACCGACGCAAACAGCATATCGGGCAAACGCACATCGATTCCGAAGACGGCCGTTCCGTCGGTCTTGGTCGCAATGTCATTGCGCGCCGTCGCCTTGCCGATCAGCTTCCAGTCCTTGGCGCTCTTGGCCGTCACACCAGCCGGTGTGCTTGCAGCGGCATCCTTGGCCAGTTCGCCGTAATGCGCCTTCTTGCCGGAGCCGTGCTGCACCACACCGTCCAGCACGCGCAAGTCGGCCACAGGCACATTCCATCTGGCGGCTGCCGCACCCAACAAGCTGGAGCGTGCCGTGGCGGCGGCCATGCGCAGCGGGTCCCACAAATCGGCCATCGTCGACGAGCCGCCGGTGGCGTTGATGCCCAGCTCGCGGGCGATCTTGCTGACCATCCATTGGCCGACTCTGACTCCGTTTGTTTTGCTCGGACCTTCGCTGTCAAGGGGGTGAAACGGCAGTGAGCCAACAAACATGGCTACGTTGCCGTAAATGGCGTCGGAGCCAGCCTGCTCCAGTCGCACTCGCGCCATCGGCAGATCAAGTTCATCGGCCGCCAGCATGGCCAGCGCGGTGTGCACGCCTTGGCCCATCTCGCTGCGCGGCATCGCCAGCCCGACGCCGCCGTCAGCGCCGATCTTGATCCAGCCATTGAGCGCCACCTCGCCCTGCGAAGGCAGCATCAACGCGCCAGAACCGATGCGCGAACGCGCCGGCATCACGCCCCAACCCACCACCAAGGCGCCGGTTGCGCCCAGCGCGCTCAGGATCCAGGTGCGGCGCTTCATGCCGATGCTCCGGCTGCGCGGTGGATCGCGGCACGCACCCGCTGGTAGCTGCCGCAACGGCAGATGTTGGTCATGGCTTCGTCAATGTCAGCGTCGCTCGGTTTGGGTTTGCGCTCCAGTAGCGCGGCCGCGGCCATCAGCATGCCGCTTTGGCAATAGCCGCACTGCGGCACCTGTTCGACAATCCAGGCCGCCTGCAGCGCGTGCTGTCGCCCGGTACTGCCCAGTGCTTCGATTGTGCGTACCTTCTTGCCAGCGATGGACGACAGCGGCGTCACGCAGGAGCGAACCGCCTCGCCGTCAATCATCACGGTACAGGCGCCACAGGCGGCGATGCCGCAGCCGAATTTGGTTCCGGTCAGGTTCAGCTCATCGCGCAGCAGCCACAACAGGGGCATGCTCGGGTCAGCATCGGTTTTCACAACTTTGCCGTTGATGTTGAGTTCCATCCAGATTCCTCCGCTTTGTTTCCAGCTCCGGCTGGCGCTGGGTCGACTGAATGATACTGGTTTGCCATGCCACGGTCGACCTCTCAGACCCATGAGAGGGCGTCTTTGGTCAGGTGTTACCGGTGCCAGACAAACTGGCGGCCAACGGCCTCAAATTTACGCAGCGCTACTCCAACTCGCCAATCTGTTCGCCCCCTAACGAACAGCCTTGATCGGCAAAGTGACAAAAAGCGACGCTGGGGCCTTGCTAATACACCCGCACCGCCGTTTCGCTGCCGCATCCCTGTTGCACAACCGCGCCAGCGAGATTGATGATCTGCAGCGTCAACGTTCCAGTCAGGCTGTTATTGTCTGCCCCAAAAGCCAGGGTACGCTGAACTTTCTGTGTGCCGGCAAGCGTGCCGTCGGAATTGAAGCGCATGAACCACATATTCGCTGCGTAGTTGCCGCTTGCACCACGTTTCCAGGTACCCATGGCGGCCCCACGTGATGGCGGCGGCATGGAATTGTCGGCCGAAAGCGTGCCGCCGCGATGGAACATACCGGCGCCTTTGAAGCTTGTCATGACCGCGTTTGTAGTGCAGTCCTTGATCGTGATGGTGGAATCCCACACGCCTTCAATCGCATCGGCGTCGCTGGCGGTTTGGGCTACGGCGCCCCCGCCGCAGGCCTGAATCAGAATGCTGGTGGCAGCGGCGGTGATGGCGATCAATGTGGCCGATTTCAGTGCTTTGGATGTACTCATAATTCACTCCTGGGTTGTGCAGATGGATCGGACGCAAACTGCGTAACCGACGCCGCCAGAATGCCGCAGCTTCCCCGGGGCGTCTTTGGCTGAGTCTGAAAATTTTCTGAAAAACCCTGAGAATGCGGCATGTCCATTTCTAAACGCTATGCCTTCGGTGATTTCGTGATGGAACCCTCGCAACACCGCTTGCGCGGTCGCGACGAAACTCCCGTGCCGTTGTCTCCGCGCTTGTTTTCTGCGTTACAACTGTTCGTCGAACGAGCCGGCGTATTGCTAGGCAAAGACCAGCTGGTGCTGGCGCTGTGGTCAGGCCTGGTGGTTGAAGAAAACAACTTGAGCCAGGTGATTTCGGGCCTCAGGCGCGTACTGGGTGACGACACCCGCAACAGTCGCTATATCCAGACCGTGGCGCGCCGCGGCTTCAGGTTTATTGCTGAGGTGACCGAGCTGCCTGCACTTGAAACCAACAGCACCAGCACGACCAGTGAGTCCCCCGTCCAGCACAACGCAGCCTCGCCCGCCACACTGGCCGTGCTGCCTTTCGTGCCACTGGCAACCGAAGGGCGCGATGAATTGCTGGAGATCGGTATGGCCGACAGCTTGATTGCACGCTTGTCGGCCGTACCAGGGTTGGTGGTGCGCTCGGTCGGGTCGGTGCGGCGCTTTGCCGGACCAGACCATGATCCGCTGGCCGCCGCGCGCGCGCTTGACGTGGCCTGGGTCGTCGATGGATCGCTGCAGCGCAGCGGCGACCGGTTGCGCGTTAGCGCCCGCTTGCTCAGCGCGCCCGCTGGCGTGGCTGCTTGGAGCGGTAGCTTCGACCAAACGTTCACCGACGTGTTCGACATGCAGGACGTGATATCGATGCAGGTGGCCCAGGTTCTCAAGTCCACACTCGGCGCCAGGGTTAGAAAGGGTATTGGCGCTGGAGTCCAACTCAATGACGCGGGCGGCAGTCGCAATGCCGACGCCTACCAGCTCTATCTGGCTGCCAGACAACATGCTCAAGGCATCCGCGCCGACGGTTTGCGCAAGAGCATCGAGCTCTACCACAAGGCGCTGACCATTGACCCGACCTATGCCATGGCCTACGCCGGCCTGGGCGAGACCTACCGGCGCATGCTGTTTGGCGCGGACCGCGCGCCCTCAGAGGTGTTCGAGCCGTATCGCAAGGCTATCCTGCGCGCGCTGGAGATCGCCCCGGAGATGGCGGAGGCCCATGCCCAACTCGGCTGGATTCACTTCTGGTCCGACTTCGATTGGCTTGCCGCCGAGCGCGTGTTTCGTCACGCGCTGCGCCTTAACCCCAATGTCGTCGAGGCGCACTTTGGTTTGGGGTTTTTGTTGCTGACGCTGGACCGCACCGACCAAGGCATTGCCCATATTCGCTGGGCGCGCGAGCTTGATCCGATGTCCCTGATCCTGAACGCGATGGAAGCGGGGTTCTTGCTCGACATGGGACGCCGTGATGAGGCATCCGCCCGGCTTGACCGTGCATTTGAGATCGAACCCAACTTTTGGGTCGCGAACATCATTCGCGCGCTGCTGCATCTTGTCGACCAGGAGCCGGAGCAGGCCATCGCCGCGCTGCGACGCGCCGACCAGTTGACAGACCAAAGCACGCAAGCAGCGGCCTTGCTCGGCGTGCAACTGGCGCGTTTCCAAAAGCCTGGGGAGGCCCGTGATATCCTGAATCGATTGCTGAGCCTGCAGCAGACCCGCTACGTTCCACCGACGTCGCTGGCGGCTGTTCACGCCGCTCTGGGCGAAGTGACGCAAGCGCTGGATGCACTGGAACGCGCGTGGCTGGCTCGCGATACGCGGCTGGTCTATCTGAAGGACGATACGCGCTGGGCCGGTCTGCGCGAGCAGCCTCGTTTTGCGACGCTTTTGCGACAGATGAAGCTGGATGGATACGGGCCGGGCACATCCGGTCCTTGAGCACGACGCTGCCGGATTCAATCTTCAGCGCTGTCCTCATCTTTGGGGACAAACACCATACCTGTCTTGGCATTGAAATCCATCAGACCGGCATAGCGGCCCCAGGCAATCATGGTCTGAAAAGTCCGCTCGGGATTGTCGTAGGGCAGCGCGCTCGCAATATCCTTGACGATGCGCTCAGCCTCCACTTCCTCATACTCGCGAAGCAAGGCGATGATGATGTGGAAGATGCGAAGCTTGAAGACCTGCTCGGCAAAGATGGCGTGCCGGCCGGCCGGGTCGGCCGCCACAAATCGGCGCCCCAATTCAGTAAAACGAACCTGGTCTTTTGGGGTCTCCACCAACTCCAGGATCTCGGCCGCCTTGACCAGCGAGATAGTCTCGCCGAACTCCTTGCCAATCTCGTCGGAAATCTCGTAGATATTGGACAGTTCCGGCGAGTCATGCAGGATGCTGAGCAGGCCCAGAATCTGTCCCACTGGTACTAACGGGATCGACTCCATGCGATTGCGTGCCCGCGAGATCGGTTGCCCCGCCACCGGCACTTCGACCGGAAGGTCGGGCAGGGTTGTCGTCGTGATGCTCTCATGAATGATGCTGACCAGTCTTTGAAATTCCGGGCTCTTGGTATCTCGCGGATAGGGCAGTGGATTGTCCAGCACCAGGCCGAGTCGACCCGGTCGCGGAAAGAGTACAACAATGCGCGTGGCCATTTCCACCGCTTCCTCGATGTTGTGGGTCACCATGAAGATGGCGCTCAGGCCAGTGCCGGGCGTGTGCCACAGGCTGATCAGTTCCTGACGCAGGTTTTCACCGGTCAGCACATCCAGGGCACTGAACGCCTCGTCAAGACACAGCAGCTTGGGCTTGGATACCAGGGCCCGGGCAATACCGACGCGCTGGCGCATGCCGCCTGAGAGCTCGCGGGGATAGGCGGCATGGTAGTTACCCAGGCCGATCAACTCGATGGCGCGGTCCACCGCGATGTCGCGCTCGGCGCGGCTGAGGCTATGTGCCATCAAACCCACAGCCACGTTTTGCTCCACCGTCAACCACGGATACAGGGCGAAGGTCTGAAACACGACCGAGGCCTCTTCATTGATCCCATGCAAAGTCTCGTCGTTGTGCAACACGCGCCCCGATGTGGGTTCTATGAGTCCGGTCAGACAGCGCAATATCGTCGATTTGCCAGAACCTGACTGGCCCAAAAGTGCCAGCAGTTCGCCCTCGTGTACCGCCACGTCAATCTGCTCCAGCACTTTCAATTCATGGCCACCGGCCGTGGTGAAAGTCTTGTTGACGGCACGCAGTTCAGCGATCGGCGGCGCCTTGCTATCGGTGTTGATAAGGTTTGTCATGCTTGTCACAGTTTGGTCAAATATCAATCAAGCCGAAAGCGGCGCTCAGCATAGCCATAGAGCCGGCGCCAAACCAGTTTGTTCATGACGATGACGAACAGCGACATCACCCCAATGCTGGCAATGATGAGCGGCGTATCGCCGCTCTTTGTCACCTCGGCAATGAAGGCTCCCAGACCGTCGGCCTTCAGCGTCGTGTCGCCCCAGGTCGCGAACTCCGCCACGATGCTGGCGTTCCAGGCACCTCCTGCAGCGGTGCATGCGCCTGTTACCCAGAACGGAAAAATCGCTGGCAATATCAAGGTGCGCCACAGCTTCCAGCGACGCAATCCGTAAATGCTGGCGACTTCCTTCATCTCGTTGGGAATGGCCATGGCGCCGGCTATCACATTGAAAAGGATGTACCATTGCGTCCCCATCGCGATCAACAGGATGCTGCCCCAGTTCATCGACGTGTTGGTGGCCACAAAGAGACCCACCACAACGGGGAAGGTCATATTGACTGGAAACGAGGCTCCGATTTGCGCCAGCGGCTGCGCAAATCGGGCAACCTTGGGATGGAAGCCGATCCAGACGCCCACGGGGGTCCAGATGAGCGTTGCAAGTATCGTCATTGCCAGCACGCGCAGCAGCGTCAAAAATCCGAGCCAGACGATGTGAGCGACCATACCCACGGTGAGGGCTCCGTGCAGGGCAGCGATCGCCGCAAAAACGCCGATGAGGGCTTCATAGGCCAGCCAAACCGCCAGTAACAGTCCCACCATGCGAACCGGCCATTTGACCGCACCTGGTCGTCCTCGCCTGTGTGGCGGCCCGAGTCTGCGAATCGTTTGACCCAGAGCGTCCTGCAACGGTTGCCAGACCTTGATGTCAAGCCAGACAAATACATAGGTTCCGCGCAGCAGGTTGTACACCCATGACGTCGGAGCCAGTCCGGATTCGGTGAGCTCTATTTTGAATTTGTCAGCCCAAACCAGCAGCGGCCGCCAGATCAGTTGGTCACTCATTAAGATGAGGAAGAGCATCGCTGCGACGGCGAGCAGAGCAGCGTGGTTGTCGCCTTTTTCGATCGCGTTGGCCATATAGGAACCCAGTCCCGGCAACTTGATGTCCTTGTTCATGACGCTGATGGCTTCGCTCTGTGCGACAAAGAACCAGCCGCCGCCAAAGGACATCATTGAATTCCAGATCAGGCTGTGCGCGGCGCCGGGTAGCTCAACGGTGCGAAACCTCTGCCAGCGCGTCAAGCCATAAGTTGAAGCTGCCTCCTGCATGTCGCTCGGAACCGTCACCATCGAATGGTAAAAACCGAAGGCCATGTTCCACACCTGACCCGTAAATATGGCAAAGATGGCGGCGCACTCCACGCCGAGCAGGCTCCCTGGGAAAAGCGCCATGAATCCTGCAACGGTCGCTGACAGAAAGCCCAGCACCGGCACTGACTGCAAGACATCCAGAGCGGGCAGGATAAGCGCGCGCGCCACAGCATTTTTGGCTGCCAAATAACCCAGTGCAATTGCAAAGAAAAGTGAAAAGGAGAAGGCAATCCACATGCGCAACAGGGTGCGCCCGGCATAGTAAGGAATCTGACCGGTCGAGAAGTCAGTTGCTGCAACTGCCGCCGGATTGAATGCCACCAGCATGCCGCGACCAAAGTGCATGAAACTCCAGAGCACGCCGAATAGGGCCAGCAGCACAACACCATCGACCCAGGTGAAGCCAGTTTTGTTGTTGCCAACGACCAGTTGCGGGGAGGTGCTTTTCATGAGCGGCGAATGCTGACGGGGTCGAATTCCAATTCAGGGATTTGCTGCTGAAACCAGCAGTGTCCGTCCACGCAACGGCACCGTATTGTCTTTCTTTAATGTGACAAATCAAAGGCAATTCAAAGACACAAGGCCAAAGCAGCTTGGGCACTTTGATCCACGAACATGGGAAGCATTAGCCTGCGAATTTTGGCGCCCGCCTCTCCAGGAATGCCGCGATGCCTTCGCCACACTCAGCAGACTTTGCGCTCTGAATCAGCAGTCGATGCTCCAGGTCCAGATGCGCTTTGAGATCATGCGAAAAGGCGCTATCGCACAGTTGCTTGACGCGACCGTAGGACGAGGTCGGGCCGTTTGCCAACTCCTTGGCCAGGCTGTCCACGGCGGCTGCGAGTTGCCCCGCCGGGTGCACCTGGTCCACGATGCCCAGACGCAGGCAGTCATCTGCCGACAGAGCACGATTGAGCATGAAGATTTCTTTGGCCTTGGCAGCGCCGACACGGCGCGTCAGGTAGTAGGACGATCCCATGTCGGGCGACAGCGCGATGCCGCAATAGCCGCCGCGCAGCTTGACGGTGTCCGAGGCCAACACAAGATCGGCGCACAACGCGCAGCCGATTCCGGCTCCTCCCAAGGGACCGTTGACGGCGCTGATGACGGGAATCGGCAAGCTTGCCAGCTGGTGCATCGCCGGATGAAAAGACCGCAAGATCTCATCGACCAATTGATCCAGTCTTCCAAGATTTTCCTGAAACTCACTGATGTCCCCACCGGCGTTGAAGAATTTTCCATTGCCTGTGATCACCACCACGCGGACGTCCGGCTCGTCCATCCGGGCTATGCCTTCGATCATGTCATTTCGGCTTGCAAGCCCCAGCGAGTTGGCATGCTCGGGTCGGTTGAAGGTGAGGCGTCCGATGCCCTCTCTCACACTGCAGAGAATGGTCTTCTCCATGTGGGTGGCGTCAGATCGACTCATGACCTGGCGCCCAGCATCATTCGAAGCCGCCGCCACATACGATCACTTGACCCGAGATGTAATTGGATTCGGGAATGCAGAACAAAAAGACCGCGCCGGCGGCCTCGGCGGCTGTACCGCCCCGGCCCAGGGGAATCGTGGCCTCCAACTGTTTCATCAGGCCCGGGTTGACACCGACCTTGATGGCGCGGCCTTCGATGTCGATCTTGGCGTTGCCATCGGCCGTGGCTTCTGTCAGCCGTGTGTTGATCAGGCCGAACGCGACCGCGTTGACGTTGACCTTCAGGCGCCCCCATTCCTTGGACAACGCTTTGGTCAGGCCAAGAACGCCGGCCTTGGCTGAAGAGTAGTTGGCCTGTCCGGCATTGCCACCAGTACCTGCGATCGAAGAAATGTTCACCACCTTGCGAAAAACTTCCTGCCCCGCTTCCTGCTCGGCCTTGCTGAGCGCGCGGATCACCGGCTGCGCGGCGCGCAGAATGCGAAACGGCGCTGTCAAGTGGCAGTCCAGAATCGAGTACCACTGCTCGTCATTCATCTTCTGGATCACGTTGTCCCAGGTGTAGCCGGCGTTGTTGACGATGATGTCGATGCCCTTGTAGGTGTCCACCGCAGTCTTGATGAATCGCTCGGCGAAATCGGGCGCGGTCACGCTGCCGGGGCAGGCGACGGCCTCCCCACCCGCGGCCTTGATTTCTTCGACCACCTGGAAGGCGACGTCCTTGTCAAGATCGTTCACCACCAGGCGTGCGCCCTCGCTGGCCAGCTTCAATGCCACTTCACGACCGATGCCGCGGCCGGAGCCGGTCACCAGGGCGACCTTGCCATCCACTTTCTTGCTCATGTTTTCTCTCCAGTTCTTTGTCAGTTAGTCAGTGTTGCGAACGGGTTCAAGGCAGGGCGATCAGCGCTTCGCCCACCACTTTCTTTTCGCCATATTGGTTGCAGGCCTGTATCTCGACGCGCACCCGGTGCTCGCCGTCCTGTTCCAGTTTCTCGACAACACGCCCACTGCAGGTGACTTCGTTGTGGAGATGCGTGATGCCGATAAAGCGCACATCGAGCTTGCGGATCAGGTGCTGGCTGACCCAGCCGGTCAGCACGCGGCTCAACCAGGCCACGGTCAGCATGCCGTGACCAAACACATCGGGCATGCCGGCTTTGCGTGCGAAGTCGATGTCGATATGCAATGGCACATGGTCGCCCGAGGCGCCGGCATAAAGGGCCAGCATGGTGCGGTTCAAAGGCGGCAGGACGACGCTCGGCAGCTCGTTGCCAACCTCGACCGAATTGAATTGGGGAATGCTCATTTTCTTCCCGCTCCTGGATTGCGTACAACGGTGGTACTCTTCATCTTGACGACGACTTGGTTCAGTTGGTTGACGGCTGTGGTTTCGGTCACAAGAAACTCCAGGGCGCCGCCCTTCTTGTCGTAGATGTCGGTGACGCACGACTCGAAGGTCAGACTGTCACCGGCAAAAGCCATGTCGAAGTATTCAAAGCTCTGCTCGCCGTGCAGGACGTATTGCAGGTCAACACCCAGACCGGTCAACCACCCGGTGGGATCAGGGTCGTCAAGCATCTGCTGACAGAAGAAATAGCTCGGTGGCACTGGCAACGAGCGGTATCCCGCAGCCTTGGCCGCAGCTTCGTCGGTGTAGATCGGGTTGGTTTCACCGGTCGCCTTGGCGAAGAAACGCAACCGACCCTTCTCGACCTCGGTTGTTATGCGACCCAAAGTCTTTCCTATGTGTGCTTTGTCAAGCATGACGCCTCCTCAGACTTGACCGTACATCGTGACGACTGCGGCGCCACCGAGCCCGAGGTTGTGCTGCAGCGCAATCCTGGCACCCTTGACCTGCGTGCCCTCGGCGCTGCCGCGCAACTGGCGCGTCAGCTCAAAGCACTGTGCCAGCCCAGTGGCGCCCAGCGGATGGCCTTTGCTCAGCAGGCCGCCCGAGGGGTTGGTGACAACCTTGCCGCCGTAGGTGTTGTCGCCGCTTTCGACAAAGCGCTCGGCACCGCCGACCGGGCAAAAACCCAGGCCTTCGTAGGTCAGCAATTCATTCTGGGCAAAGCAGTCATGCAGCTCGCACACGTCCACCTCATCGGGTCCGACGCCAGCTTGTTCGTAGACTTTTTTAGCTGCCGCCGCCGTCATCTGGAAACCGACCAGGTCGATCATGGATCGGGACTCGAAAGAATTGCTGAAATCGGTCGTCATGTTCTGCGCCAGGATCTGCACCTTGGGTGAGAGGCCGTGCTTGTGCGCAAAGGCGCTTGATACCAGCAGCGCCGCTGCGCCACCGCAGGTTGGCGGACACGCCATGGTTCGGGTCATCACGCCGGGCCACAGCGCCGGCGACTGCATGACGTCGTCTTCGCTCATCTCGGTGCGAAACAGCGCCAGTGGATTGTTGACCGCATGCCGACTCGCCTTGGCCCGGATCTTGGCAAAGGTCTCCAGTTTGGTGCCGTATTTCTGCATGTGCTCCTGTCCGGCGCCGCCGAAATAGCGCAACGCCAGAGGCAGACCGGCGCCGCCGGCAATTTGGTCGCACAGCGTATCGAATTGGGCAAAGGTGCTGGGCCGGTCGGTCCAGTGGCTGGTCAAGGCGCCGGGTTGCATCTGCTCGAAGCCCACCGCTAGCGCGCAATCCACTGCGCCGCTGGCGATCGCCTGACGTGCCAGAAACAGCGCGGTGGAGCCGGTGGAACAATTGTTGTTGACATTGACAACCGGAATGCCGGTCATACCAACCTCGTAGAGTGCACGCTGACCGGAGGTCGAGTCGCCGTAGACGTAGCCGGCGTAGGCTTGTTGCACCTGCGCGTAGCCGACACCGGCGTCGGCCAGCGCGAGGCGAATGGCCTCTGCCCCCATCTCGAAATAGGGCAGACTCGCCCCTGGTTTTTTGAACGGAATCATGCCAACACCGGCGACCAGGACTTGCTCTGACATGGTGATTACCCCTTTGAATGAATTTGATCAGGCGACGTTGCGTTGCTTGTCTTTCCAGAACGGCTCGCGCAACTTGTTCTTCAGAATCTTGCCGGCTCCGGACAGCGGCAGGGCCTCCAGAAAGGCCACGCTGCGCGGGCATTTGTAGTTGGCGATCAGGACCTTGCAATGCTCGATGATGCTGTCGGGCGTGGTTTGCGCAGCAGGCTTGAGAACCACCGAGGCATGTACCAGCTCGCCCCACTGCTCGTCGGGTATGCCGATCACGGCGCACTGGGCCACCGCCGGGTGCTTGAGCACCGCGTTCTCGACTTCGATGCTGTAGACGTTCTCGCCACCGGTCACGATCATGTCCTTGATCCGATCCACGATGAAGACAAAACCGTCCTCGTCCATGCGGCCACCGTCGCCGGTGTGCATCCAGCCGGCGCGCACTGCCGCCGCCGTCTCTGCCGGCTTGTTCCAGTATCCCAGCATGACACCGGGGCCGCGCACCGCAACTTCGCCGACGGTACCGCGCGGCACCTCTTTGCCCTCGGGATCAACGATGCGCACTTCGGCCAGCGTACAGGCGGTCCCGGCCGAGCGCATCTTGCCCAGCGAACGCTGCTCGGGCAGGTGATATTTCGGCAGCAGCAGGGTCGCCACCGGCGACAGCTCGGTCATCCCGTAGGCCTGACAGAAGGTCGCCGAAGGGAGCGCCTTCATGGCACGGTCAAGCACTGCTTCGCTGATCGGGGAGGCCCCGTAAATAACGGACTTGAGGCTGTCAATCTGATAGGCACCAATCTCCGGATGGTCAGCCAGCATCTGGATCATGGTCGGCACCAGCAGGCTCGCCGAGGCCTGCTCAGACTGGATCGCCTGCATGACGCCGACCGGGGTGAAGCTCGGAATCATCACATGCGTCCCGCCTGCGGCCAGCAGGGCGTTCATGAAGGCGCCGTCGGCCAGGTGGAACATCGGCGCCGCATGCAGGCCCACGCTGTCAGTGGTGACCACCCCGGCGGCCAGTATCGCCAGGCAATTGCTCGCCAGGTTGATGTGCGAGAGCATCACACCCTTTGGAAAGCCAGTGGTGCCACCGGTATAGAAGACGCCGGCAAGGTCGTTGCCGCTGCGGTAGGCATCCTCGACCGGCGCACTGTCGGCGATCAGGCCCTCATACGACAGCATGCCCGCCGGCGGCTCACCGTCGCCCGCATGAATCAGCACCCGGAGCGTCTTGCAGTTTTCCTTGAGTCCTTGCGCCATCGCCTTGAAGGTGTCGTCGACGATCAGAATGGCGGTTTCGCAATCGTCCAGCGAATAGGCAATCTCGCCGGCGGTCCAGCGGATATTGGCCGGGTTGACGGCACCGCCGGCCCAGTACACCGCCAGGTAGTACTCGAGGTAACGATCGGAATTGAGCGACAGCATGCAGACCCGGTCACCGGCCTTCACACCGAGCCCACGCAAGGCTCCGGCCAGTCTTGCAACCCTTGCCGTGAGTTCGGCGAAAGTGCGTTTTCTGCCCTGAAAGATGGTGGCGACGGCGTTTGGCTTCTGTTGCGCTGCGCGGTGCAGGCCTTGGGTCACGTACATGGAGATTCTTCCTTTCAGGATTGCCACTTGCAGCACAAATGGTTTAAGATGGGAATTTCAAATGTTACCGTCCAGTAAGTAACGTGTCTATTAGTCACTAACAAGTTCAGTCGTCTCATTTCCTGCGAAGAATTCAGATGTGTCAAAATCATCCCAGCGATAATTTCACCGTAGGCAAAATGCCTTTAACCCCAATGGGTTACACGCTCTCTCTTGGTCTACCCAAGAAC
>CAIVLG010000284.1 GCA_903906695.1 uncultured beta proteobacterium
AGCCATTGCGCGTAGCTGAAGATGTTCTGACCAATCCAGGCGGGCGGCAAATAGGCCAACACGTCTTCGGCGTGGGTAAGTTTGTCGAACTCGGCTCCAGCGCGGGCCCGGTTCAGCAGTGAATCGTGGGTGTGCACCACGCCCTTTGGGTTGCCCGTGGTGCCCGAAGTAAAAAACATGGCAGCCACATCGTCGGGTTTTGCCTGATTCACTTCGGCCTGAAAAAACGCGGCGTTCTGGGTGGCAAATGCCTGGCCTGCTTCGATCAGACTGTCCAGAGAACTCAGCCCGACCTCGTCGTAATTGCGCAGACCGCGCGGGTCATCGAAGTAGATGCTGGTGAGTCGTGGGCACTCTTCACGGATTTCCAGAAGTTTGTCGACTTGCTCCTGGTCTTCAGCAAATGCAAAACGCACTTCGGCATTGTTGATCGGGAACACACACTCGGGCGCCGCTGCGTCCTGATACAAGGGAACCGGGATAGCGCCAATCGATTGCGCCGCCAGCATGGTGGCGTACAAACGCGGTCGATTGGCGCCAATCACGATCATGTGGTCGCCACGCTGCAGTCCTGCCTTATGCAGGCCACACGCCAAACGCGCCACCAGTGTGGCGAGGTCAGCCCAAGTCAAAGCTTGCCAGATGCCGTACTCTTTCTCGCGCATGGCAGCTTCGCTCGGCCGCTGCGCTGCATGTTTCAGAAGAAGTTGAGGAAATGTGGTCTGCATTCGGACGCCCTACTACTCGAATGGGGTGAATAATAGAGATTCGTTTGACGTCAGGTTGTCGTTTGGACGACAATCTATGCAATTCTCGCTAGGTGTTTTCCCTGCACTTTTGAGCCCCTCAAAGAACGCCGCATCGATGAGCTACGACAAGTCCCTGCACCAACGCCGGCGTCCACTAACAGTTTCCGAACTCGATGTGATCCCCTGGATTCAACTCCTGACGCCGCCCGAGCGCGAGCGCGCGGTCGATGATCTGAGGATCACCGACGCCAGCGTCGGCGAATACGTATGCCGCACCGGACGCCCGGTGACCTACTGGTTCGGCGTGGTCGAGGGCTTGCTCAAAATGAGCAGCGAGAATGCCGAAGGCAAGACCATGACCTTTATCGGCATGCCGCCCGGTGGCTGGTTTGGCGAGGGCACGGCCTTGAAACGCGAAAGTTATCGCTACAACATTCAGGCGCTGCGCAAAAGCCGGGTTGCCGGACTGCACGTGGACACTTTTCACTGGCTTTTGGATCATTCGATCGGCTTCAACCGTTTCATCATGAATCAGCTCAACGAACGGCTCGGTCAGTTCATTGCCGCGCGGGAAATTGATCGCATGAATAACCCAGACATTCGGGTTGCCCGCAGTCTGGCGGCATTGTTCAACCCGGTTCTTTACCCCGGCGTTGGCGAGGTGCTGCGCATCACGCAACAGGAACTCGCCTATCTGGTGGGCTTGTCACGTCAACGTGTCAACGAAGCCTTGACGGCGCTGGCAGAGCAGGGTTCGATCCGGGTCGAATACGGTGGCTTGCGGGTGTTAGACCTGCCGGCCTTGCGCGCCGCTGTATTTGTCAGCAAACCCGTTGTCTAATAGAGGTGCATGGCACAGGGTGCTGCCATGCTCAAAGAAGTCAAGGAGACGCTCGATGACATCCGGTTTTCAATATCTGCGCCGACGGCTGTTGGCGCTAGGGGGCCTGGCCCTTCTTTCGGCGGCAAATCAGGGTTTCGCACAGACGGCTTGGCCGACCAAGACGGTCAGGATCGTGGTACCGTTCGCGCCCGGTGGCACGACAGACATTCTGGCGCGCGCCGTAGCCCCGGAATTGTCGAAGGTGTTTGGTCAATCCTTCATTGTGGACAACCGCGCTGGTGCCGGCGGTAATCTGGGCGCTGACCTCGTCGCCAAGTCAGCCCCGGACGGCTACACGCTGTTGATGGGCACGGTCGGTACCCACGGCATCAATAAATCGCTGTACAACCGGCTGCCTTATGACCCGCAGAAGGACTTCGCGCCGATTACGCTGGTGGCCGGCGTCCCAAATGTGATGGTCATGAATTCGGAAAGAGCCCGAACGCTGGGTATCAACAACGTGCTTGATTTCATTGCCTATGCCAAG
Source organism: uncultured beta proteobacterium (assembly GCA_903906695.1). GTDB lineage: Bacteria > Pseudomonadota > Gammaproteobacteria > Burkholderiales > Burkholderiaceae_C > Rhodoferax. Next base: position 2,120 of record CAIVLG010000284.1, read on the forward strand.
TCGCACCCAGGGCAACTCAACATGGCGTCCAGCGGCAATGGCACGTCGATTCACCTGGCCGGTGAATTGTTCAAGTCGATGACCGGCATTTTCATGACCCATATTCCCTATACCGGGTCCGGCCCGGCCCTGATGGGTCTGCTGTCGGGAACCGTCGATGTCATGTTCGACAATCTGCCGTCGGCGATGGCGCTCATCAAGGCCGGCAAACTGAAAGCGTTTGCGGTGACCAGCGCGCAGCGTTCGGCCGCGCTGCCGGATCTGGCAACGATTGAAGAAGCAGGCAAGCTCAAGGGCTTCGAGGCCAGCAGTTGGTTTGGCTTGCTGGCGCCTGCAGGCACGCCGCCCGATGTCGTGTTGAAGCTTCAGCAGGAGACAGCCAAGGCGCTCAATCTGCCCGCCGTCAAGGAGAAGCTGCTGGCCCAGGGCGCAATTCCCAGTGGCAACACGCCCCCGCAATTCGCCGCACTGATTGACGCCGAGATCAAGAAATGGGCGCTGGTCGTCAAGGCCTCCGGAGCCCGGGTTGATTGACCGCGTCGGGTCTAAACGCCCCAGACCACGGCGTGTCCGGCCTTTTCGCAGCGGCGCAACATCTCGATAAAGGGCAGTGTGCGCTGCCGCAGCGAGACGGCCTCAAAGCGAGGTGCGCTCTGGTTGTGCGCCAGCGCTTCGGCCAGGGCCGCTTTTTGCTCAGCTTCTTCTTTGGCAACCCTCGCCGTCAGTGCCGCGATGGCTGCAGCGATCTGCTCTGGCAGGATGATGCCTTTGGCAGCCGCGCTGTCGCTGTCGTCGGGCTCGATCTTGCCGATGATCTCCAGCACGCGACGTCCGTTGGGCTGAAACATGATGAGGTCACCCGTGCCTTTGGATTTGAATTTGTAGAGCATAGGTGCGCATCGTAAACTGTCGCCCGATGCGAACACTTTCCAGGACCGTCGGTCTGTTTCTGTTTTGTCTGTTGGCAGGCTGCGCCGACACGCGTTACTACCTGCAGGCCATGAGCGGGCATCTGGAAATGATGCGTTTGGCTCGACCGCTTGAACAATGGCTGAGCGACGCCAGTGTGGCGCCGGCTCTCAAGCAACGACTGGCGTTGGCCCGGCAAATACGCGAGTTTGCCGTGACCGAACTCAAGTTGCCCGACAACGCCAGTTATCGCAGCTACGCTGATCTGCAACGTCGCTCGGCCGTCTGGAACGTGGTGGTGGCGCCTGAATTTTCACTTGACCTCAAGACTTGGTGCTTTCCGGTGGCCGGTTGCGTTGCCTATCGCGGCTATTTCGATGAGGTCGAGGCACACGCGTTTGGGCAGGCACTGCAAGTCGAGGGACGGGAGGTGAGCGTCTATGGCGTACCGGCCTATTCCACGCTGGGTTGGCTCAATTGGCTCGGCGGTGATCCGCTGCTCAATACTTTCATCCGCTATCCGGAAGGTGAGTTGGCCCGCATGATTTTTCATGAGTTGGCGCATCAGGTGGTGTATATCAAGGATGACACGTTATTCAACGAGTCATTCGCGACGACCGTGGAACGACTGGGCGCAGAGCGTTGGCTTTCAACGCATGGTTCGGCGGATGCACAAAAAGAGTATGCCGACTTCGATGCGCGGCGCCGGCAATTTCGGGCCTTGTCGTTGGCGACGCGCCTGCGATTGGCGCAGATCTACCGGCAAAGTGAGTCTTCGAACCTTGAGCGCAATGTTGTGCTTGCGATGAAGAATTCGGCGCTGCAGGAATTTCGCACCGAGTATGCGAGGCTGAAGAGCAGCTGGGGTGGTTACAGTGGCTACGATGCCTGGGTCGCCAAAGCCAACAACGCAGCTTTTGGCGCGCAGGCCGTCTATGAAGAGTGGGTGCCGTCGTTTGAAGCCTTGTTCGCTCGTGAAGGCCAAGACTGGCAAGGGTTTTATGATGCGGTCAAGCGACTGGCGCAGATGAGCGCCGTCGCAAGGGGCCCGGCTTTGAAACAAATCGCATTGGAGCGCACAAGTGGCTGATCTTCATATTCTGCGGCACCACAAGCTCGGCTTGACTGAGGCGCGAAAGATCGCCTTCAGATGGGCGGAAGAAGTGGAAAATGATTTCGGCATGAGGTGCACCTATGAAGAGGGCAGGACGGCCGATGAAGTGACGTTTACGCGCACCGGCGTCGACGGCACGCTGGCGGTCAGCAAGGACCACTTTGAACTTCACGCAAGACTTGGTTTTCTGGTCGGCGCCTTCAAGGGGAAGATCGAGAGCGAAATCGTGAAAAAGCTCGACCACATGCTGGCGCCCAAGCCAAAAGCAAAGAAGGAAACGATCAGCAAGAAATAAGCGCTGACCGGCAAAGCGTCAACTCAGCGATTCAATCAAATCGATGTACTGCTGCATCGCCCCTTCACTGGGGGTTCCTTTGAAGCCATTCCAGGCGTCCCATTTGGCGCGTCCCACCATGTCGCCGAAACCCGGTTTTTTCTCAGTGTTGTCGCCGACACTGGCTTGCTTGTACAGAGCATATATTTTGAGCAGGGTGGCGTTGTCAGGGCGCTCAGTCAGGCTTTTTGAATTGGCTACGGCAGCGTTGAATTTTGCTTGCAGATCAGACATGGTTTTCTCCGGATCAGGTCAATACCCAGCACATTCGGGGTATTGGCGAAGTATGCTACGTTTCGTTTTGCCTACAAAATAGAGGCAGTTCCCCAACAACTGGCTTTTGCCACTATTTCGAGTCTGGAGTTTCCATGGTTACCCGAATCAATGCCAAGAAGATCGCCCGACCGGTCGTTGAAGCCGGACTACCGGTTGCGCGGCGGGCCCGAAAAACAGTGCGCCGCGCCGCCACGGCAGTTCAGAAGAATGTCTCCGATGCCGTTGGCGGAACTCTGGGGCTGACGGGTGAACGCATGAGCAAGGTGGACACCGCCTGGTTGCGCATGGATTCCCCTTCCAATCTGATGATGATCGTGGGCGTCTGGATCGTGAAGCCAGGCCTCAGTTACAAAGCCGTCTGTGAGCGCATCGAGGAGCGTTTGCTTAAATATTCCCGCTTCGGTCAGCGCGTGCAACAGGATGCAGCAGGTGCGACCTGGGTCAAGGACGCGGACTTTCAGATTGAACGGCATGTGGTGATCGAGAAGCTGGGGCCCAAGTCCAAAGGAACTGAGGAGCAGGCCCTGCAGGAGCGTCTGGCTGAACTCGCGGTGCAACCACTGGATATGCGGCATCCCTTGTGGCAATTTCACCTGGTCGAGCACTACCAGGGTGGTTCTGCACTGCTGGTGCGCATTCATCATTGCATTGCCGACGGCATTGCCCTGATCGCCGTTACACAGTCACTGGTGGACGGAGGTTCGACGCCACCCCAGCGCAAGGCCAAAGCCTCGCATCAGGGCGCGCTGGAGAGCGCGGAAGACTGGTTGAACGAGACATTGATCAAACCCTTGACCCATGTGACGGTCAAGGCGCTGGGCGTCGCCGGCGATGGGGCGATAAATGCCCTGGAGATGATGCTGGGACCACAAAAAGGAATGGAAAAAGGATTGGCCGGTTCAGTCGAACTGGCCAAGTTGGCATATCAGGTACTGCGCGACGGCGCATCATTGGCGCTGATGCCGGATGACTCTCCGACCCGACTCAAGGGCATTCCCGGTGAGACCAAGCGTGTGGCCTGGTGTCAGCCGATTCCGCTTGAAGAAGTGAAGGCCGTGAGCAAGGCGCTGAACTGTTCCATCAACGATGTTCTGCTGAGTTGCGTCGCCGGTGCCATTGCCCAATACCTGAAATCATTTGGCGATGACATTGATGGCAAGGAAATCCGGGCCATGGTTCCGGTCAATCTGCGCCCGCTGGAGGAAGCTCATCACTTGGGCAACCGGTTTGGCCTGGCACCGGTGGTCTTGCCCATCGGCGTCGACAATCCAGTGGAACGCGTCTACGAAGTGCGCCGGCGCATGAGCGAGATGAAGGGCAGCATGCAGCCCTTGATGGCATTCGGCCTGTTGGCGGTGGCCGGGCTCTTGATCAAACCGGCGCAAGACGCGATGCTCGGCCTGTTCTCCAAGAAGACCACGGCGGTCATGACCAATGTCCCCGGGCCGCGCGAGAAGTTGAGGTTCTGCGGAGCCACCCTGGAGCAAAGCCTGTTCTGGGTTCCGCAATCGGGCACCGTGGGCCTGGGCGTCTCGATCCTGAGCTATGGCGGCGGGGTCCAGTTTGGAGTGATCAGCGACGCCACGCTGTGCCCAGACCCGCAGAAGATCATCGACCAATTCGAGCCCGAATTTGCGAAGCTGGCGATGGTGACATTGATGCTGCCATGGAACAACTGATTGTTTGCGGGATGTGGAATCAGTCCCGCAGTTCTTCCCTGGCCATTTCGATGTCCAGCCGTTCCATGGCGTCAATCGGCTTGGCCGCAGCTGCTTGCTGGTAGAGCCGGGTCGCTTCCTTCATCATCTTGTCGCCTTCGAGCATCAGCATCGCGTTAGCATATTCAATCATGCCAATGGCCGATTCAAAGTTGAGCCTGAGCGCCTGCTGGAGCAGCGCCAGTCCGGTATCTTTCTTGGCACCGTAAGTCATGCCGCCGATCAGCGATCCCACCTTGTCGATGACCTCGGCGTGAAAAGCACCCAATGCAATATGGGCGTCGGCATGTTTTGGTTGCAACTTGATCACGTTTTCCAGCGAACCCTTGACTTTGCTGCCAAGTCCCTGCGCCAGGGCCTTGGCGACGCTGATACCCTGGCTGTAGCGGCCCAGCGCGTAGGCATGCCAGTAGTGCGCATTGATGTCCCAGGGATTCTGCTGCGCCTGGGCGCCAGCGCGTTGAGCCACTTCCAGGTACAGGTCAAGCCTCGTCTTTTCCTGTTTTTCAAGGTAGGTAGCGTAGATGCAGGCGGCCTTGTTCGCTACGGTGAGACCGGATCCGCCGATCCTGAGTCCAAGGTCCATCGCTTTTTGGAATTCGCCGCTGTGAAATAGAGCCCATGCTTGCAGCACCTTGGCATCTTCGGGTAGCGGTTCGGCGTCTCCGGCGTGCAGGCGAGCCCAATGCTTCCTGACACTGGCAGCGTCAAAAACATACTCCCCGGGGTAGGGAAAGACGCTCCATTTGGCCATACTTGTCTCCTCTCCTCGTTCTTGCTATAGGGCGTCATTATTGTAGGCACTTGCCAGTTTGAGCAAATGGGTACGCTGCCCCTGTTCCAGATACGGCGCCAGCAAGTTAAGCACGTGCTGCGCACCACGCAGCAAGGCGGATTGGGCATTTTCGGCTTCCAGGGCGCGACGCGGGTCGCGCACATATTCGAAACTCAGCCAGTAGGTCAGGACTACCACCATGCTGGTGGCGGTGGCCTCCATTTCACGGGAATCAATGTTGATGGCCCGGGTCCGGCTCATGGCGTCGAGCATCGCCTTCACGGCGCGGGTCTTGTTCTTGAGAACGGCCTGAAAATGTGTTTCGAGACGCCGGTTCTTGCTCAGCAAATCGTTCAGGTCGCGGTACAAAAACCGGTATTGCCAGATCAACTCAAACAAGCTGTGCATAAAAAACCAGGCATCTTCGACGTCGCGCACACCATCGCTGGCGTTGAGCAACTCATTGAGAGCGTGTTCATAGCGGTCAAAAAGCGAGTTGATGAGTTCGTCTTTTGCCGGGTAATGGTAATAAAGGTTGCCCGGGCTGATACCGAGCTCGGCAGAAATCAGCGTCGTCGAGACATTGGGTTCACCAAAGCGGTTGAACAGCTCCAGAGTGACCTCCAGAATGCGCTCAGCGGTCCGACGGGGTGCCTTCTTCACCATGGTTGCAGCCCGCTGAAGTCAATGCCATTGAAGGACTCTTCCAGGGCACCGAGTGCGCCGATTTCGTAGATGGCCCCCGGCGGGCCGCCTCCCGACAATGCCAGTGCAATCCTTGGTGCCTGAGGTGATTTGCGCTTCATAGGATCAAAGTGTAGGTCTGAACGAAGCGGGCGGTTGTTGCGATGCAGCAATGACGGGAGTCAAAAAATCAGCGAACGATATTTCGGCGCCCACTACTTCTCCTTTCCGCCGAGCCGCGGCCGCTGACACCAAACCGCATGGCTCAGGTCGCGAGCCAACTGTCATCAGATCGGTTGGTGATCGACAGCAGACTTGCGGGCGGAAGCACGTTTGGCGCCTGGCTTGGTCACCACGTTCGTCGCTGAACTGACGACCTTTGCGGTTGCCGTCCGGGCCGCCTTCGGTCCGGCTTTGGAAGCGCTACTCTTGGCCGACAGCTTCTGAACGCTTCTATTCAACTCATCGATGCGGGCGATCAAGACACTGACATCCTTGGCCGAAGGAACGCCCAACTTGTTCAGGGCCTTGGCAACGCGATCTTCGAAAATGCTTTCCAGTTTGTCCCATTGACCAGAAGCTTTTGACGAGATGTCGGTTGCCATGCTCGACATCTTGTTGCTCGCTTCGGATATCTTTTCTTCGGCTACCGACTGCGTTCTGCGCTGCATGCTGACGCCTTCCTTGATCAGAGCTTCAATCGCCTTTGTGCCCTCAGCCTGTGCCTTGTTAAATGCACCCAGCCCGGCCTGCCAGATTTGCTGGGCCGAATCCTTGACCGACCCGGTCAGTGGCAGGACGCCTTTTCTTGATGAATTTGTTTTTTGCAACTTTGTGACCATGAGACACTCCAGACAGGTTGAGAAATTCGGACGCCGACCCGCAGTCCGAGCCGACACACCAGGCTACTCTAAGGGCTGATCGAAGCACTGTGTAGGTGAGACTTACTAAATTCCTGCGGCCTGTGGTCCGGCGGGCGCGGGTTTGTGCTGAATCGAGACTGATGAGATTTCGGCAAGAATGCGTTACCTGAATGGAGGTTTTGATGCAGTATTTCGTTACCGGGGCGACCGGATTTATTGGTAAACGCCTTGTCAAAAAACTGCTTGAGCGCAAGGGCTCGGTGGTTTATTTTTTACTTCGCAAGGAGAGTGAGGGCAAGACGGCAGGTCTGCGCCAATATTGGGGAGTGAGCCCGGCGCGCGCGGTGCCGGTGTTCGGTGACATCACCAGCAAGAAGCTTGGCATGTCGACCGACAGCATGAAGAAACTAAAAGGCCAGATCGACCATTTTTACCACTTGGCGGCGGTCTATGACCTGGGCGCCGACGAGGCCAGCCAGATTGCCGTGAATATTGAAGGCACTCGCAATACGGTGGAGTTGGCCAAAGCAATTGATGCCGGACATTTTCACCATGTCAGCTCGATCGCCGCGGCCGGGCTCTATGAAGGCGTGTTTCGTGAGGACATGTTTGCGGAGGCGGAAAACTACGAACACCCGTATTTCATGACCAAGCATGAAAGCGAAAAGATTGTGCGCAAGGAGTGCAAGGTACCGTGGTCTGTCTATCGGCCCGCGATGGTGGTCGGCGACAGCCAGACCGGAGAGATGGACAAGATCGACGGGCCGTATTACTTCTTCAAGCTGATCCAGCGCATGCGCCAGTTGCTGCCGCCCTGGATGCCCTCGGTAGGTCTGGAAGGCGGGCGGATCAATATTGTTCCGGTCGATTTCGTCGTCGACGCGCTGGATGCGATCAGTCACCAGAAAGGTATTGAGAGCAGGTGTTATCACCTCGTCGATCCGATCGGCTATCGTGTCGGTGATGTCCTCGATATCTTCAGCCGGGCAGCGCACGCGCCGAAGATGAACCTTTTTGTCAACGCCGCGCTGCTGGGCTTTATTCCGCGCAGTGTGACCAAGGGTCTGTTGGCATTGGCACCAGTGCGTCGGGTGCGAAATGCGGTATTGAAAGATCTGGGTTTGCCGCCCGACATGCTTTCTTTCGTCAACTATCCAACGCGCTTCGATTGTCGCGACACGTTGGCTGCGCTCAACGGTACTGGCGTGACTTGTCCCAATCTGAAGGATTACGCCTGGCGGCTGTGGGACTATTGGGAGCGCCATCTCGATCCCGATCTGCACATTGACCATTCCCTGCGCGGTGCGGTGGCGGGCAAAGTTGTACTGGTCACAGGCGGTTCATCGGGTATCGGTCTGGCGGCAGCGCACAAGTTTGCCGAAGCTGGCGCTACCACTATTATTTGTGGGCGCGATGTCGACAAACTGGAAGAAGCCTGCAAGGAAGCCAAGGCCAAGGGCTATCGCTTTGTCACTTACCCGGTTGATATTGCCGAGATGGCGGACTGCGACCGTTTTATAAAGCAACTGATTCAGGACCACGGGGGTGTCGACTTCCTGATCAACAACGCGGGGCGTTCCATTCGTCGGGCCATCGAATCCAGTTACGACCGCTTTCACGACTACGAGCGCACCATGCAGCTCAACTATTTTGGCTCACTGCGCGTGACCATGGGCTTTTTGCCGGGCATGGTGGCGCGCAAGAAAGGTCACGTCGTGAATATCAGCTCGATCGGCGTCCTGACCAATGCGCCTCGCTTCAGCGCCTACGTCGCGTCCAAGGCTGCATTGGACGCCTGGACGCGCTGCGCCTCAAGTGAGTTCGCCGACCAGGGAATCTCGTTTACTACCATCAACATGCCACTGGTGCGAACGCCCATGATTGCACCTACCGGGCTGTACAACAACGTGCCGACACTGTCGCCGGAGCAGGCCGCCGACATGGTGGCACAAGCTTGCATTTTCAAACCCGTGCGCATTGCCACACGGTTGGGTATCACCGGTCAGCTGCTGCATGCAGTGCTGCCGCGCGTGGCGCAAATTGCGATGAACACCAGTTTTCGCATGTTCCCGGACTCCGGTGCCGCCAAGGGCGTCAAAGCAGGCGAAAAGCCAGTCCGGCAGCAGCTGTCTCCAGAGGCTGTCGCTCTGCAACAGATGATGCGTGGGATTCATTTCTGAGGCCTGTCTGCCAGCAGCGATAATGAGGGGGCGCCTTGTGCGCCCTTTTACTTTTATGATGCACACTGATTCGATCCCGGAGGAACAATGATTCTCGTCACTGGCGGCGCAGGCTTTATTGGTTCCAATTTTGTACTTGACTGGCTGGCCCGGACGGATGAGGCGGTACTCAATCTGGACAAGCTCACCTACGCCGGAAACCTTGAGAATCTGGCTTCCCTGCAAGGTGATGCGCGTCACGTCTTTGTGCAAGGCGACATTGGAGACTCGACACTACTGGATTCGCTGCTGACGCAGCACCGTCCGCGCGCGGTATTGAATTTTGCGGCCGAGAGTCATGTGGATCGTTCCATCCATGGGCCCGAAGATTTCATTCAGACCAATGTCGTGGGTACGATGCGCCTGCTGCAAAGTGTGCGTGCCTATTGGCAATCGCTGGATGAAAAGCAGCGCACAGCATTCCGGTTTCTGCACGTCTCAACCGACGAGGTTTATGGCAGTCTTTCACCAACGGCGCCGGCCTTTACCGAAAATAACAAACTGGAACCCAACAGCCCCTACTCGGCCAGCAAGGCCGCCAGTGACCACCTGGTGCGTGCCTGGCTGCATACCTACGGACTGCCGGTGCTGACGACCAACTGCAGCAACAACTACGGGCCGCTTCATTTTCCAGAAAAGCTGATTCCCCTGATCATCGTCAACGCACTGGCGGGAAAGCCATTGCCGGTCTACGGTGATGGTCTGCAGATACGCGACTGGCTTTATGTCAAAGACCATTGCAGCGCCATTCGTCGAGTGCTGGAGGCGGGTCGCGTCGGTGAAATTTACAATGTCGGGGGCTGGAACGAAAAGCCGAATATCGACATCGTCAACACGGTTTGCACCCTGCTTGATGAATTGAGGCCGCGCGGTGACGGCGCTAGCTACAAGACGCAAATCTCATATGTGCAGGACAGGCCCGGGCATGATCGGCGCTACGCCATTGACGCCAGCAAGATCGAGCGCGAGCTCGGCTGGCGGCCAGCAGAGACTTTTGAATCCGGTATCCGCAAGACAGTCCAGTGGTATCTGGAGAATCAGGCCTGGGTCACCCATGTGCAGTCGGGCGCCTATCGCGATTGGGTGCAAACCAACTACGCCAGGCGCTCATGAATATCCTTCTGTTTGGCAAGGGCGGTCAGGTCGGCTGGGAACTGCAACGCAGTCTGGCACCTTTGGGCGAACTTGTCGCGCTTGACTTCGACAGCACCGACCATTGCGGAAGCTTCACTGATCTGAAAGGTCTGGCTGACACGGTCAGAGAACTTAAACCGGACGTGATCGTCAACGCCGCCGCGCACACGGCCGTGGATAAGGCCGAGAGTGAGCCCGAACTGGTTCGTCAACTCAACGCCCTGGCGCCGGGGCGACTGGCGCAGGAAGCAGCTAGCGTTGGTGCCTGGCTGGTGCATTACAGCACCGACTACGTTTTCGATGGCAGTGGCAGCCGCGCCTGGGTTGAAAGCGATACGCCGGCGCCGCTCAGCGTTTACGGTCGGACCAAGCTCGAAGGGGAACAACTGATTCAGGCCACCGGTCCACGGCATCTCATTTTCCGGACTAGCTGGGTCTATGCGGCCCGCGGTGGCAACTTTGCCAAAACCATGCTGCGTCTGGCGCAGGAGCGTGAACGACTTACGGTGATCGACGACCAGATCGGCGCTCCCACCGGTGCCGAGCTACTGGCTGACGTGACGGCGCACGCGATTCGCCATGTGCTGCAGCGAAGCTCGGATGGCGGCCTCTATCATCTGGCGGCAGCTGGTGAAACGAGCTGGTTTGACTATGCCAAGCACGTGCTGGCGCAGGCCAAAGCGTTGCGCCCGAACTTGCAGATCAAGGCGACCGAAGTGCTGCCTGTGCCGACCAGCGCCTTCCCGACGCCGGCCCAACGTCCCCACAATTCACGTCTGGACACACGCAAGTTGCAGGCCACCTTTGGTTTGCAGTTGCCACCCTGGCAGTCGGGAGTGAATCGAATGCTGACAGAAACGCTTTAACCAGGAAGACAATATGGCCCAACGCAAAGGCATCATCCTCGCCGGCGGCTCCGGTACACGCCTGCATCCCGCCACATTGGCGATGAGCAAGCAACTGCTACCGGTGTACGACAAGCCCATGATCTACTACCCCTTGAGCACTCTGATGCTCGGTGGCATACGCGACGTCCTGGTCATCAGCACACCGCAGGACACACCCCGGTTTCAGCAGCTGCTGTCAGACGGGTCGCAGTGGGGTCTGAATCTGCAGTACGCGGTCCAGCCCAGCCCGGATGGATTGGCTCAAGCCTTCATCATCGGAGACAAATTCCTGGGTAACAGTCCCAGTGCACTGGTCTTGGGTGACAACATTTTTTATGGCCACGATTTTGCGTCGCTGCTGGCGCATGCCGACGCAAAGACCGACGGCGCCACGGTTTTTGCCTATCATGTGCAGGATCCCGAGCGCTATGGCGTGGTGGCATTTGACGCCCAGGGCAAGGCCAGTAGCATTGAAGAGAAACCGCTGCAACCAAAAAGCAATTACGCCGTGACCGGCCTGTATTTTTATGACAATCAGGTGGTCGACATTGCCAAAGCCGTCAAGCCCAGTGCCCGCGGTGAACTGGAAATCACGGCAGTGAACCAGGTCTATCTGGACCGCGGTCAGCTCAGCGTGCAAATCATGCAGCGCGGCTACGCCTGGCTCGATACCGGGACGCACGACAGCCTGCTCGAAGCCAGTCAATTCATCGCGACGATAGAGCGTCGCCAGGGCCTCAAGGTCGCCTGCGTGGAGGAGATCGCCTGGCGTAACGGCTTCATCGACGACGTGCAGCTGCACAAAGTGGCGCAGTTATTGGCCAAGAACGGTTATGGTCAGTATCTGCTGCGATTGCTCACAGAGCGCAGCCGTCACGAACCCTGATGTCAGGCGTCATCATGAAAGTCATTCCTACTGCACTGGCCGGCGTCCTCATCATCGAACCCAGAGTCTTTGGCGACGAGCGCGGCTTCTTCTTTGAGAGTTTCAATCAGAAGGCTTTTCAGCAGGCCACTGGGGTCGACGCCAACTTTGTGCAGGACAACCACTCGCGCTCAGTCAAGGGTGTGCTGCGTGGGCTGCACTACCAGATCGAGCAGTCGCAGGGAAAGTTGGTGCGGGTCGTGCGCGGTTCGGTATATGACGTGGCGGTTGATCTGCGCAGGTCGTCCGCGACGTTTGGTCGCTGGGTGGGTGTGGAATTAACCGAAGAGAACAAACGCCAGATGTGGGTTCCAGCTGGCTTTGCGCATGGCTTTCTGACGCTGAGCGAGTCGGCGGATTTTCTGTACAAGACGACCGACTATTACGCGCCGCAATTTGAGCGATGTATTGCCTGGGATGACACGACGCTGGCCGTTGCCTGGCCGCTTTCGGGCGATCACCCGCAGATTTCAGCCAAGGACCAGGCCGGTTTGTCGTTCGCGAGTGCACCGGTATTTGAGGGCATGTGATTGACGATGGCAACGCAACCTAAGATATACGTCGCTGGCCACCATGGCATGGTGGGCTCGGCCATCGTGCGTACGCTGCAAGAGCAGGGCCAAACGAACTTCGTGACGCGCACCCACGCCGAACTTGATCTGTGCGACCAGCCTGCAGTTCGCGCCTTCTTTGAATCGGAAAGACCGGATCAGGTCTACCTGGCCGCCGCCAAGGTCGGCGGCATCCACGCCAACAACACCTACCCGGCCGAATTCATCTATGACAACCTGATGGTGCAGGCCAACGTCATCCACCAGGCTTGGTGCGTTGGCGTCAAGAAACTGCTGTTCCTCGGATCAAGCTGTATCTACCCCAAGCACGCCCCCCAGCCAATGCGCGAGGACGCACTGCTGACAGGTCCGCTGGAGCCCACCAACGAGCCCTACGCCATTGCCAAGATCGCCGGCATCAAGATCTGTGAAAGCTACAACCGCCAATATGGCAGCAGCCACGGCGCCGACTACCGCAGCGTCATGCCCACCAATCTGTATGGCCCCGGCGACAACTATCACCCGGAGAACTCGCACGTCATTCCGGCGCTGATCCGGCGCTTTCATGAGGCCAAGGCAGCCCAAGCCCCCAGCGTCACCATTTGGGGCACCGGCACACCGCGGCGTGAGTTTCTCTACGTCGATGACATGGCGGCGGCCAGCGTGCATGTGATGAACCTGCCCAAGGCCACTTATGATGCCCACACACTACCGATGCAAAGCCTGATCAACGTTGGCTATGGTCAGGACATCACGATCGCCGAGGTGGCGCTGGCCGTCGGCCAGGCCGTTGGCTACCAGGGCAAAATCGACTTCGACCCCAGCAAGCCCGATGGCACGCCCAGAAAGTTGATGGACAGCGGCCGGCTCAACGCCCTGGGCTGGAAAGCCAGGGTCAATCTTGAGCAGGGATTGAATTTGGCCTACCATGATTTCCTGAGACAAAACGCATGAATACCCAAGCAAAAACCGCCCTCATCACCGGTATCACCGGCCAGGATGGCTCCTACCTGGCCGAGTTTCTGCTGGAAAAAGGCTATGTCGTGCACGGCATCAAGCGCCGCGCCAGTTCCTTCAACACCCAGCGCGTGGACCACATTTACCAGGATCCGCACATCCAGAACGCCAACTTCAGGCTGCATTACGGTGATCTGACCGATAGCAGCAACCTGGTGCGCATCGTTCAGGAAACACAACCTGACGAGATCTATAACCTGGGTGCCCAATCGCATGTGGCGGTCAGCTTCGAGAGCCCAGAATACACGGCCGATGTCGACGCCATGGGGACCTTGCGCATTCTGGAAGCCATCCGCATCCTGGGGCTGGAGAAGAAAACCCGCTTCTACCAGGCTTCAACCTCCGAACTCTACGGCCTGGTGCAGGAAATCCCGCAGAAGGAGAGCACACCCTTTTACCCGCGCAGCCCGTATGCGGTGGCCAAGATGTACGCCTACTGGATCACCGTCAATTACCGCGAAGCTTATGGCATCTACGCCTGCAACGGAATTCTCTTCAACCACGAGAGCCCACGGCGCGGTGAAACCTTCGTCACCCGCAAGATCACCCGCGGCCTGGCCAACATCAGCCAGGGGCTGGAAGAATGTCTCTTCATGGGCAACATCGACGCCCTGCGCGACTGGGGCCATGCCAAGGACTATGTGCGCATGCAGTGGATGATGCTGCAGCAAGACAAACCTGAAGACTTTGTAATCGCCACCGGTGTCCAATACAGCGTGCGCCAGTTCATCGAGAAGACCGCCGCCGCCCTGGGCCTGCAACTGCGCTGGGAGGGCCAAGGTGTCAATGAGGTTGCCTACGCCGTCAAGACGACCCAAGCCCATCAAACCATGCCTTTGTGTCCATTCGACAAACCGATTGTCAAGATCGACCCACGCTATTTCCGGCCGACCGAAGTTGAAACCCTGCTCGGTGACCCTAGCAAAGCGAAAGACAGGCTGGGCTGGGTGCCGGAGATCACGCTCGATGAAATGGTGCGGGAGATGGTGGCGGCGGATCTGGCCGACGCGAAGAAGCATGCGCTTCTCAAGCAGCATGGTTATCAGATTTCTGTAAGTGTGGAATAAGCGCGACTGACTTGCGCATGTATTTGCGTCGGTATCTGCGCCTTCATCCCTTTGATACTTCAACCGAAGTAGGTCGAGCCGCCGAGCGCTACCGACTGGCGGCTTGGACCACGCTGGCGAGCGCTGCGAGCAAAGGTTCGATCATGCTGGTCATGGTGCTTAGCGTCAGCCTGACCATTCCTTATCTTGGCCCGCAGCGCTTCGGTATCTGGATGACGGTGGCAAGTCTTGCTGCCATGCTTTCGTTTTTGGGCCTGGGGGTCGGCAGCGCGTTGACCAACCATGTGGCGCATCGAGCCTCAGAGGGTGACCGCACGCTATTGCGCCGCGCCATCAGTGGCGGGCTCGGTTTTCTCGTGGCGCTTGGACTGATGGTCGCTGCCGGCCTGTGTCTGTTGGCAATAAGCCTGCCGTGGGGAAGTCTCATCAAAGTTGACGATGCTTCGCTGCAACTTGAAGCCCGGAACGCTGCCACCGTGTTTGCCGTCCTATTCGGCCTCAATCTGCTGACAACCGGGATTCAAAGTGTCTTCTCTGGTTTGCAGCGTGCTTTTGAAGCCCATCTGGCCACTGCGCTGGGTGCCCTGATTTCCTTGGGTGTTCTGGTGCTGGCGGCGCAGCAGCGAGCCGGAATTCCAGCTTTGCTGGCTGTGACCATGGGTATTCCACTGCTGTCGCTGCTGTCGTTGCTGCTTGTATTGGTCAGGCGCCAACTCTTTTCTTTCCGGGAGATCGGACTGGCCGTCAGACAGGAGGCCAGGGGCTTGCTTCGCGTCGGTGGCTTGTTCTTCGTCCTGCAGATAGGAACCATGATTGGATGGGGCGCCGATGCAATAATTATTGCGAGCGCACTCGGGCCCACGCAGGTGGCCGTCTACAGTGTCGTGCAGCGTTTTTTTCAGTTCTTGACCCAGCCGCTGGCAATGGGCAATATGCCGCTCTGGAGTGCGTACGCCGATGCCCATGCCAAGGGTGATGTTGGTTTTATACGTCGCACGCTGAAGGCAAGCATGCTGTTGACGGTTACGCTTGCCTTGGTCGGAGCGCTGGTGTTTTTTCTGAGTAGCCGCTGGCTATTACATTACTGGACGGGCGGCAGCGTGGAAGTGCCGATGCTGTTGACCGCTGCAGTTGCTTTGTGGGCGGTGTTTGAGAGTTGCGGCGGGGCTTTTGCGATGTTTTTGAATGGAATGCAGGTGGTGCGACAGCAGGTTGTTGTGGCTGTAGTATTTTGTATCTTGTTGTTACCCCTGAAACTTTTTGGTGTTAATCAGGTGGGTCTAATTGCGATTCCTTTGTCGACAATCGTGGTTTACGCATTGACTCATCTTTATTTTTATGGATTTGTTTTTTATCCAAGAATCAAATCACTTCTGACAAATTCAAGGTAACAAGATGACTTGTCCCGTATGCTCGGCGCAGATGAAATATTGTTTCAGCGCTCAAGTGCTGTGCAAGTATTCGGCTGACTTTGAAGTTTGTGAAGCCTGCGGCTATTTGCGTGTGCATGAGCCACACTGGCTTGAAGAAGCGTATTCCTCGGCGATTGCGAACTCGGATACCGGTCTTGTCAAACGAAATATATCGCTTGCGTGCAAATTAGCAGGAGTGCTCTACTGGGTGCTTAAAGAACGTGGAGTTAGAGTGTATTTGGATGCGGCCGGTGGGTATGGTTTGTTCACACTGCCAATGCGTGACTTCGGCTTTGATTTCTATTGGTCAGATAAATATTGCCAGAATATCATGGCGCCGGGCTTTGAATATGAAATAATATCTGGACCTTGTCGAGCCGTTACAGCACTAGAGGTTTTTGAACACTTGACTGATCCAAAGAGGTACGTAGAAGATCTTCTGAGCTTTTCGGGTACTGAATACCTTCTTTTTACAACCGAGCTGTATAAAATGAAACCACCAGAACCAGGTCAATGGCCATATTACTCGTTGAAAACAGGTCAGCACGTTAGTTTTTTCCAGAAGAAAACGCTTGAAATGTTGGCATCCAATATGGGATTAAAGTTTTTCAGTACAAACGGTATTCATTTGTTATCTAAGAGTGAGGTCAATAAGACTTTGATGCATGTAGTTACCCGGCGCTCAGTATCCGTTCTTGTACCGTTATTGACCATGCGACGTCTTGGATCGAAAACAGTAAGTGACCATCAATCTATTTTGGCTGCGCTTTAAAAGGTCGATAATTAATCTCCACAGTCCGATTTATATCTGAAACGAGTTTTGATTTTCTGCAAATGAAACCTTTAAACAGGAAGCTCGTTCGCTTATCGAAGTTGTTATTTCCGTTGGAAGTAATTTTGTCGCTATTTTCAAGAAATGAAACTTTGAGTTCAAACGTGCCTTCATCGATTTTAATATTTGACTTACACTTAATCGGTGATGTCGTCGTACTAACTCCACTTCTTAAGGCGCTAAGAGTCGCTTATCCAAATGCACGTGTGGTGCTTGTCGCGGGACCATGGGCAAATGATATTCTTCACGGCACCAATTTGGTTGATGAAATTGTGACGTTTTCGGCACCATGGGTTAAGACAGGTCAGGGGTGGCATGGGTTGGTTTCCTGCTTAAAATTGTCTTGGTTACTTAGAAAAAGATGTTGGGACATGGGTATTGAGGTGCGGGGTGATGTGCGACAAATTCTGTTGTTATGGTTGTCAGGGGCGAGGCGACGGGTAGGCTTTGGCTTTACTGGGGGAGCGAAGCTGCTAACTGATGTCGTCTTTGACGATGGAGTGTTAGCGCACTTAGGCGAACATCATAGGAGAATATGCTGTCATTTAGGTATTTGGGATAATATGATTTCCTATATTCCATTTTTGACGTTGACGGCAGAGGAAAAGTCAACGGCAGATGAAATTCCAGGCTACATTGGATTTCATTTTGGTGCGTCCAGACCCTTAAGAAAGTTGCCAGAACTTGAGATAATTCAATTACTGTCGAGATTTGCTTCCGTCGAAGTGGGGCTGACTATATTTTTGTCGCCTGGCAGTGAACACGAGTTTGATTCGGTACTTACGCAATTACCGCTATCAGTCCGATCTAAACTGAACTTATGGTCAGGTAGTTTGCGGGATTTCGTGGTAACAACAAGCCGAGCCGTGCATTGCTATTGTATGGATAGTGGTCCGGCCCATATAGCCAGCGCTCTCAGTGTACCGACAACTGTTTTTTTTGGACCGTCGGAATTCGAGTATGTTCACCCACTTGGAGGCAAAGTTGAAATCATTAGCAAGTCAGACGTCAAGTGTCGACCGTGTGATCAGATTAACTGCAAACATCAGACGTTTCAGTTCTGTATGCAAGGTTTAGCTTCTAGAAGCATATTCTAAAATTCTTCGTAATATTTGCAAATATTTGATGTATTTTGGAGTTGAATTAGCGATTGAATTATGAGAATGAGAATTCTGACTCAGCGTGCATTAAGATTCCATGGTAAAGACGCTTTCATTGCACACCTTCCATCGTCTGTGAAGGTCTTTGATATCGGCTGTGGGAACCGTAGTCCACAGAGAACAAAAGAACTTCGCTCAGATATTTATTATGTAGGATTGGATGTTGGCGACTATTTTCAAAATGTCGCTTCTCTGAAATATGCTGATGAATATAGAACGACATCTTCCGAGAATTTTGTTTCCGAGATATCAAAGGAACATTTGAATTTCGATGCCGTTATTTCGTCTCACAATCTTGAGCACTGTAGTGATCAATATGGAGTTCTAAGGGCGATGTCCGGAGCATTGAGGCCCGGTGGCCAAATGTATTTGGCGTTCCCTTGTGCGGAAAGTGTTAATTTCCCAAGTCGCGTAGGTACACTTCGGTTTTCTGACGATCCCTCGCATCAATTGCCACTTGTGTGGCAAGATACTATTGGGCATCTTTCGCACTTCGGCATGAGGGTGGTCTTTTCTAGGAAGCGGTATAGACCAATACTGCCATTTCTGTTGGGAATGGCGTTGGAGCCGGTTTCAGCTTTATTCCGTACGGTAATGCCTTTGGGTTTCACCTGGGCATTTTGGGGGTTTGAATCAGTGATATGGGCGGAGAAAATTTAGTCTTCCTGACTGACGCGCATCAATTCTGATTGATGAATTAATGTTATTTTCGACAAGAGGGGTCATGAAGATTTCAATCATCACGGTTTGTTTTAACTCGGCAGACACCCTTGCCGCAACGCTGCGGTCGGTGCGTGAACAGACCTATCAGGATATTGAACACATCGTTATCGATGGCGGGTCTACCGACAAAACGATGGAGGTGCTTGCCAGCGCAGGACCTCACGTCGCCAAGATCGTGTCCGAGCCAGACCGCGGGATCTACGATGCCATGAACAAGGGCCTGGCTGTCGCGACCGGCGATATTGTGGGTTTTCTAAACTCGGATGATGTTCTCTCGCATGCGGCGGTGGTTTCGACAATTGCCGGAGCATTGACTGATCCGGCAATCGATGCATGTTATGGTGATCTGGTCTACGTTGCTCAGCATGATCTGAACAAACTGGTTCGCTATTGGAAGTCGAGCGACTACCGCCCCGGCTTGTTCGAACGCGGTTGGGTTCCGGCGCACCCCACCTTTTACGCGCGGCGAACTTTGTATCAGAGGTATGGTGGCTTCGATCTGCAGTTTCGTCTGGCGGCTGATTTTGAAATGCTGCTTCGGTTGTTTGAGGCCCATAATATTGTCAGTGTGTATATTCCAGAGGTCTTGGTCAAGATGCGACTGGGCGGTGCCACCAACGTGAGCTTTGAAAATGTTCGACGTCAAAATATGGAAATTGCAAGGGCTTTTCGAAAATACGGTTTGCAGCCCGGTTTGAAGCTATTTGCCTTCCGGTTGATGTCGCGGTTGTCTCAGTTTCTCCGAAAACCGGTGAGGTAAGGCTAGCCGCATGAAGGTCTTGGTTACAGGTGGCTCCGGTTTTGTCGGGCGTGCACTCTTAAGACATTTGGTGGCACTCGATCGGTACGAGGTTTCGGCGACGACACGCGTCAACCCGGCAGACCCCGTGTCCGGTGTGCGCTACACAGTCGTCGGCGATATGACCTCGCAAAAGCGCTGGCAATCGGAGTTGGCTGGCGTGCAGGTGCTGGTGCACGCCGCGGCGCGAGTCCACGCTCTCAATGATCGCACTGCCGGCTCACTTGAACGATTTGAGCAGGTCAACGTCGAGGTCACGCTTGAACTCGCTCGACAAGCCGCAGCAGCCGGTGTCAGGCGCTTCGTATTTTTGAGTTCAATCGGTGTCAATGGCGTAATGACCGAAGTGAATACGGCTTTTTCCGAGACCGATCAGGCTCAACCTCACAATGCCTACGCCGATTCGAAATTGAAAGCCGAACAGGGTCTGCGCAAGTTGGCTGACGAGACCGGTCTGGAAGTCGTCATCATTCGACCACCTCTGGTCTACGGTCCGGGAGTCAGGGCGAATTTTGCTGCACTCATGCGTGCCGTGCAGCGCGGTTGGCCCTTGCCCCTGGGTGCCGTGCACAACCTGCGCAGCATGGTTGCCGTCGATAATCTGGTGGACTTCATCATCACCTGCATGACCCACCCGGGGGCCGCCAATCAGACCTTTTTGGTCAGTGATGGGCGGGATCTTTCGACCGCCGACTTGATTCGTGGCCTGGCGCGGGAAATGGGTGTACCGGCGCGCCTGATACCGGTGCCGCCCTGCGTTTTGTGGAAGCTTGCCGACCTGCTTCGCCGAAGTTATGTGATTCAACGTGTCTGCGGCAGTTTGCGAGTAGATATTACCAAGGCGAAGACCCTATTGGGCTGGGTGCCCCGGATATCTGTTGACGAGGGGCTACGCCGCGCGGTGGCAAGCATTCGAAAGTCCTGACACGCGCAACCACCAAGTCACAATTCAGGATGCACGAATTGACCGATCAGTCCTCTATCGATATTTCAATCTCTGTGGTTAGTCACGCCCAGATTGATCTGATTTCAGAATTATTGAAGGGCTTGGAACAGTATTGTTTGGTATCGCGTATTGAATTGATTCTGACGCTGAATGTGGCTGAAATTTTGCCGTTTTCCCCGGAGAGTTTCGCTTTTCCAATCAAACTCGTGAAGAATCAAGTGCCGCTGGGTTTTGGCGCCAATCACAACCGTGCATTTTCCCAATCCACAGGGCGCTATTTTTGCGTGATCAATCCGGATATCCGTTTGAACTGCAATCCGTTCTCATCGCTGCTTGCATGCATGGATCATTCTTCGGTGGGCGTTATTGCACCCAAGGTGCTGAGTGAAAACGGCTTATTGGAGGACAGTGCACGTCGCTTTCCGACCCCGCTGACCATATTGCGCAAGTTCTTTGGACGGGGCTTGACCCACGATTATGAGATTCTGAATCGACCGGTCTACCCGGACTGGATCGCCGGCATGTTCATGCTGTACCCGCGGGATGTCTTTGAGCGGTTGAGGGGGTTTGATGAGCGCTACTTTCTCTACTACGAAGATGTCGATATTTGTGCCAGATTGAGACTGCTGGGTTACCAACCCATGGTCTGCCCGCAGGCCAGCGTGGCGCATCATGCGCAACGCCACAGCCATGGCGATCTTGGATATTTGCGCTGGCATTTGAGAAGCATGCTTCGATTCTTCCTGTTGTTTGCCTATTGGCGAGTTCGTTATGGCTCCCTGCTCAGACCAGTGCTAGCCACGCCGGTGAATAATGGACTTAAGCAATGAACCAGGCGCGGCGTTAGATCTTCGTAGAACATGAAGCGAATATTCGATTTGGCCTTAGCAGTCCTGCTGGTCTTGCTTTTGCTGTTGCCCCTGGCACTGCTGGCCGTTGCCGTAGGGTTCACCTCGCCAGGTCCGATCCTGTATTGGTCTGATCGTGTCGGCCGCGATAACACTCTTTTCAAGATGCCCAAGTTTCGCAGCATGGACTCCCGCACTCCCGCCGTGGCATCCCATTTGCTGATCAATCCGGAAGTCTATTTGACACCGATCGGCAGTTTCCTTCGCAAGAGCAGTCTGGATGAATTGCCGCAGTTATGGAATATCTTCAAAGGCGAGATGAGTTTCGTCGGACCGCGTCCGGCCTTGTTCAATCAGTATGACCTTATCGAACTGCGCACCCATTATGGTGTTCATACGTTGCTGCCAGGGCTGACCGGCTGGGCTCAGATCAACGGCCGGGACGAACTTCCCATTCCACAAAAAGTAGCGTTAGATAGGGAGTACTTGAAAAAACGCTCATTGCTGTTCGATGTAAAAATCATCATCTTGACGGTACTCAAGGTCATAAAGAGAGATAATGTGGCGCATTAATACAAAGAATCAGCCGACGGGTGATGGATCAATCTTGGAGTCATAAGTTTAAATAGGATGGTGTTTATCATGAGCAATTTGGTTGAAATTCAAAGTCAGATCGAAAAACTGCAAAAACAGGCGACTGAAATCAAGACGCGTGAGTTTGACAAAACCGTGCAGGATATTCTGGTGAAGATGCAGGCATTTGGCATTACTTTGAAAGATTTGCAGGGTAGCAAAGCGCGTACCGGTAAAGGCAGGGGTACGAAAGTCGCAAAGGCCGCCCCCGGCAAAGCCAGGAAGAAGGAAAAGGAAGCTGCCGTGGTTGCTGCCAAGTTTCGTGGCCCCAATGGCGAAACGTGGAGCGGGCGTGGCCTGACACCGCGCTGGCTGGCAGCGCTGCTGGCGCAAGGCAAAACCAAGGAAGAGTTTGCGATCCCTCATGGCTGACGTCAGCACGATCCCTCCTCGCGACAAGGCCGAGATACTGGCTCAGGCCCTGCCGTACATCCGCAAGTTTCATGGCAAGACCATGGTCATCAAATATGGCGGCAATGCCATGACCGACCCAGTCTTGCAGGCTGACTTTGCTGAAGACGTGGTCTTGCTCAAGCTGGTCGGCATCAACCCGGTCGTCGTGCACGGCGGTGGCCCGCAGATCGAAACCGCGCTCAAGCGTCTGGGCAAGAAGGGCGAATTCATTCAGGGCATGCGAGTCACCGATGCCGAGACCATGGAGGTCGTGGAGTGGGTATTGGGTGGTGAAGTGCAGCAGGACATTGTGGGTCTGATCAATCAGGCTGGCGGCAAGGCGGTCGGACTGACGGGCCGTGATGGCGGCATGATTCGCGCGAAAAAACTGAAAATGCTCGACAGTGTGGACCCCAATATTGAGCACGATGTCGGTCAGGTCGGCGACATCGTTAGCATTGACCCGAGTGTGGTCAAGGCGCTGCAGAATGATGCTTTCATTCCGGTTGTCAGCCCGATTGGTTTCGGTGAAAACAATGAAAGTTACAACATCAACGCGGATGTGGTGGCTGCCAAGCTGGCGACCGTGTTGAAGGCGGAAAAATTGATCATGCTGACCAATATCAGCGGTGTTCTGGACAAAGCAGGAAATTTGCTCACCAATCTCAGTGCCCGTCAGATTGACGAATTGTTTCTGGACGGCACCATCAGTGGCGGCATGCTGCCCAAGATCAGTGGCGCGCTGGACGCCGCCCGGAGTGGGGTGAATTCGGTTCACATCGTCGACGGTCGGGTGCCACATGTTTTATTGCTGGAAATTTTGACCGATCAGGCCTTCGGCACCATGATTCGATCCCATTAGCGGTGCGAGGTGCCCCATCCATTGCATTTTGGCTTGGATCAACCCCTCGAAAACCCTTGTGTCCGCTGTGCGAGAATGAAATTACCATTTCATTTTGTGCACCATGTCCGACGTTGAAGCAACTCCAGCAGCGCCCTCCCAAAATGCATTGGATGAACGCAGGGCCATTCCGGTAAGAAAGCGACCGCGCCCGGGTGAGCGCAGAGTGCAGATACTGCAGGCGTTGGCAACCATGCTTGAGCAGCCTGGCGCTGAACGCATCACGACCGCCGCCCTGGCAGCGCGACTTGAGGTGAGCGAGGCAGCGTTGTACCGTCACTTTGCCAGCAAGGCCCAGATGTTCGAGGGGCTGATCGACTTCATCGAACAGTCCGTGTTCTCCTTGGTGAACCAGATTGTGGAGCGTCAAGTTTCATCGACCGCGGCTGACCTTGCTCCAGCTGTGCTGCCGAGCGTGCGGCAGGCCACCAAGATTGTGCTGATGCTGATGCAATTCGCCGAGAAGAATCCTGGCATGACTCGCGTCATGGTGGGGGATGCATTGGTGTTTGAGAACGAACGACTGCAGCAACGCATGAACCAGTTCTTTGACAAGATTGAAACTTCTTTCAAGCAGAGCTTGCGCGGTCTCGCCGAAGTCAATGGCTCGGCTACTCCCAGTGTCGACACTCAGGTCCGTGCGTCGGTACTGACTGCCTTTGTGGTCGGAAGATTGCAGCGCTTCGCGCGCTCAGGCTTCAAGCGTCTGCCCTCGGAACACATCGAGGCCAGTCTGGCGCTGATTCTTTGAAGCGGGGTTCGAATCTCACGCAAATGCGGGTAAACCCTCGCTTTCCTTAGAAACACTCCTCTAGAGCACGGACTCGGCAAGCACGGTCGGAAGAACTAGTGCAAAATAGCACGATCGTTCTATTTTTTCACATGCCAGTTCCGGAATCTTCCATCAAGCCTTTTCGTTCAAACGGTCGCCGAGACTCGCGTGGCCGCCATGCCATGCAAAAAGGGCAACAAACCAAGCAGACCATCGTCGATGCTGCTCTAGGCTTGGCGGCGCAAATTGGACTTGAAGGCTTGAGCATAGGCGCCCTGGCCGAAGTGACGCAAATGAGCAAGTCGGGTGTATTTGCGCATTTTGGTTCACGTGAGGAACTCCAGATTTCGGTCATTCGAGAGTATCACGCCAGATTCTCCGATGAAGTGTTCTTCCCCGCCATGGACCAGGCGCGCGGCTTGCCGAGGGTGCGCGCGCTGTTTGCCAACTGGATGAAGCGGGTTGCAGTCGAACTCCAGTCCGGTTGCATCTTCATCAGCGGCGCTGTTGAATTTGACGACCGCCCGGGTCCTGTGCGAGACGCCTTGGCCAGTTCGGTCAAAACCTGGCTCGCTGCGCTGTACCGTGCGGTAGTTCAGGCGAAAGAAGAGGGCCAACTCAATGAGGCAGCCGACAAAGAGCAAATGGCTTTTGAGATTCACGGACTGATTCTCGCCCTGCATTACGAGGCGAGGTTTTTGAACAATCCCGATTCCATCAAGCACGCCAACAAAGGCTTTGAAAACATCCTGGCACGTTACGGCAAGAAAGAGCTGGCAGTGCCATTCCCTTCCCCAAAATCGAACCCAGCTTCAAAGGAGTAACGCCATGCCTTCATATACGCCGCCTCTGCGCGACATGCAATTTGTAATGCACGAAGTATTCAACGTGGTCGACGATTTCAAGCAGATGCCCAAACATGCTGACATCGATGCCGATACCATCAACGCGGTGCTCGAAGAGGGCGGGAAATTTGCGGCCGAAGTCATCTTTCCGCTTAATGTCAGCGGTGACACCGAAGGCTGTTCGATCGACCAGGCCAGCCATGCAGTGACGACGCCAAAGGGCTTCAAGGAAGCTTATGCCCAATACATCGAGGCCGGTTGGGCTGCCCTGGCCTGCGAGCCGGAGTTTGGTGGCCAGGGACTGCCGCTGGTGGTGAACCAGTGCTTTTACGAGATGCTCAACAGCGCCAATCAGGCCTGGACCATGTATCCTGGCCTGACGCACGGCGCCTACGCGTCACTGATCACGCACGGCACCGAAGAACAGAAGCAGACCTACCTGCACAAGATGACCAGCGGTGAATGGACTGGCACCATGTGTCTTACCGAGGCGCATTGCGGTACCGATCTGGGCCTGATGCGTACCAAGGCCGAGCCGCAAGCGGACGGCAGCTACAAACTCACCGGCAACAAGATTTTCATCAGCGCCGGCGAGCAGGACATGACAGCCAACATCATCCATCTGGTGCTGGCCCGTCTGCCCGACGCGCCACCCGGCATCAAGGGCGTCAGCCTGTTCATCGTGCCCAAGTTCCTGGTCAACAAAGATGGTTCGCTGGGCGCGCGCAACGGCATTTACTGTGGCGGCCTGGAACACAAAATGGGCATCCATGGCAATTCGACGGCGCAGATCGTGCTCGAAGGCGCCATCGGCACCATGGTGGGTCAGGCCAACAAGGGCATGAATGGCATGTTTGTGATGATGAACGCGGCGCGCCTGGGCGTTGGCAATCAGTCCCTTGGTTTGACTGAAGTGGCTTACCAGAATGCATTGATTTATGCCAAGGACCGCATCCAGATGCGCTCCCTCACCGGCGCCAAGGCCAAGGACAAGCCGGCCGACCCCATCATCGTGCATCCCGACGTGCGAAAGATGCTGCTCACCGCCAAGGCTTACGCCGAGGGTGGCCGCGCCCTGATGTGCTTCAGTTCGATGTTGCTGGAAAAAGAGCACAACCATCCGGATGAAAAGGTACGCAAGGACTCCGGCGAACTGCTCGCCATGTTGACGCCTATCGTCAAGGCGTTCCTGACCGACAACGGCTGGACCGCGACTTCGGCTTGTCTGCAGGTGTTCGGCGGTCACGGCTTCATCAAGGAA
>CAIVLG010000285.1 GCA_903906695.1 uncultured beta proteobacterium
CCGGCCCCCGGCGCTGATCCAACCCTCACCGTTCGATCAGGATGGCCAGCGCGTCATCTGTTACCCCGGTGATCCGCGCCATCCGGTAGCCGAGCGCGCCTGGTCAGGCCCCACGCGACTGACCTTCCGCAACGCCCGCTTTGAGCCTGAAGGTGGTTTGGCGGCTTTGCTGCCTGTTGGCGCTTAAGCGCCGGCTTTACGTGTGGATCAGGCTGCCGGGGCACTCAGCTCCGCGACTGTCCCCCGCCCTTTGGGCTCCTCCTTTATGTCGCTGCGCTGAGCGCCCCAGCAGCCTGATCTTGCATGCAGCGGTGGTATTCGAAGTGCGCGAACCACAGGCGCTTGTGCAGAGGATGCGGTAGTGGGTGACGCAGCGAAATAAAGGGGGAGGCCGCAGGCCGGAGGACATTCGCGGAGTCATCCGCTGCCGCACCCTCTGCCACCGCAAGCCTGTGCCGCCGACTAACGAAAGCAATCTGCACCAAACGGTGCAGTGAATTACGGAACGTTCAACGTGCGCCAGCTTCGGCGTTGAATTCCTCGATCATTACATCAAGCTCAGTGCTCTGCGTCCGCAGACAACCCCAGTAATTGCGATGATCATCCCACTGCGCCCGCAGTTCTTCCACGCTCTTGCCGAGTTGCTCGACCCAGGAGAAATACTTGAGCTGGTGCACGCGGCGCTTGTCCACTTGCGAGAGTTCGAGCACATAGTCCAGCGAGATGCCTGACAGGCGGTCGTAATCGCGATCGGCCTGACGCTGGTCGTAGACACCGCGCTCGGCGTTGAGTTCTTCCAGACGGCTCTGGTACATCGCCATGGAGTCGGTGAAGACGGTGAAGACAACGTCGTTCTCTCCGAGTTCGTAATACTTGGCGAACTTGATGGCGCCGATCATGTTGCCGATGCTCGAGATCCCCATCCATTCGAGCTTTGCCAGCACCTCTTTGCTGACGCCGTTTTCTGCCAGCAGCTTTTGGCCCGCCGGCTCGTTGAAAAGCCGGATGAAGCGGATCGGCAACTCGTCGTCGACACCCACGGCGGCGTCGGTTTCGCGCAGGTTGTGGATCCAGGGAATGTGCTTGTCGCCAATGCCTTCGATGCGGTGGTCGCCAAAGCCGTTTTCCAGGATGGTTGGGCATTGCAGCGCTTCGGCCACGCCAACCCTGGCACCCGGGAAGGTGTCTCGCACATAGGAGCCTGCGGCCATGGTGCCGGCCGAGCCCGACGACAGCACCGCACCGGCGACCACATCGCCGGGCTTGGCGATCTGGCGGAACACTTCTTCCATGGCCGGCCCGGTCACGTTGTAGTGCCAGAGCGAATTGGGAAGCTGGTCGAACTGGTTGAAGATGACAGCCTCGGGACGTGTGCGCTCCAACTCGATGCACTTGTCGAAAATTTCCTTCACGTTCGATTCGCAACCCGGTGTGGCAATCACTTCTTCGGCCATGGTGCGCAGCCACTCGAAGCGCTCCTTGGACATGCCTTGCGGCAGGATGGCCACGCTGGGGCAGGACAGCAGGCGTGAGATGTAGGCGCCGCCGCGGCAGTAGTTGCCGGTGCTGGGCCAGACCGCTTTCTTGGTTTCGGGGTCAAAGCGGCCGGTGACGAGTTCGGGCAGCAGGCAGGAGATGGCGGGCCCGACCTTGTGCGCGCCGGTCGGAAACCATTTGCCGACGATGCCCACAATTCTGGCTTTGCTGCCGGTGAGAGCGCGCGGTAGCTCCACAAAATTGACGCCGCCAAAAGCGCCGCCCTGCTCGACCGGCTCGTTGTGCCAGTTGATGCGAAACAGGTTTCGAGGATGCACCTGCCACAGACCAATTTCGGCAAGCTCCTTTTTGATTGCGTCCGGAATTTTCCCCGGGTCACGCATCTGAGCGTAGGTCGGCAGGATGATGCCTTTGTCCCGGCAGCGTGCTATGTTCTTCTTGCGCTGTGCGGCGTTGATATGGAGGTCTATCATTTTGTGTTTCCTTGTGATTTCATGCTTCCAATCCGAGTCCACGCGCCGCCGCTGCGACGTCCTTCAATCCGGAGCCCGTGATCAGCAGCACACAGACCTCGTCAGCTGCGAGGCTTTGCCGCACCTTCAGCCAACCAGCGAAGGCAGTGCTCGATGACGGCTCTGCGAACAGGCCTGAGCCGCTTGCGAGTGCCTTTTGCGCCACTAGGATTTCGTCGTCTGAAACGGCGATCGCTTTACCGGCGTATTTCTTGAGTTTTCCGAGAGCGTGCAGTCCGTTGCGCGGCACGTCGACGGCAATCGAGTCGGCTAACGTGCTGGAGGGGACCGGATCGCCGAAGGCGTCGTTGCCATCGAGTGGCGAGGCCAGGGCGCGTGCGATCGCGCTGGCGCCTTCAGCTTGGCAGGCCCAGATGGTCGGGATATTTTTGATCCGACCGAGCCTGAGCAGGTTCTCAAAGCCGCGGTAGACGCCGGCCAGAATGACACCGTCGCCGACCGGCACGAACACATGGTCGGGCTCGCCCGATCCGGCGCGCAGCAGATCGTCGACGATCTCAAAGGCGACGCTTTTCTTGCCTTCAATCGTGAGCGGGTTGTAGGCGGTGTTGCGCGACATGGAACCGGTGCGCGTGGAGTATTCCAGCGACAGGTCAAAGGCCTGGTCGTAGCTGCCGCCCACCGGAATCAGCTCGGCGCCGTACTGCAGTACCTGGATACGCTTGGCCAGCGGCGCTTTGGCGGGCAGGAAGACCTTGATGCGCAGGTCGGCCGCAGCGCCGACGGCGGCCATGCTGGAGGCCGCGTTGCCGGTGGAGGCAAGGACGATTTCCTTGATGCCATGCTTTCTGGCGAAGGCCGCGACCAGCCAGGAGGCCCGGTCCTTGAAAGAGCCGGAAGGGTTGCAGGTGTCATCCTTGAGCCAGAGCCTGGGTGCGTTGAACTGGTCGCGCAGGCGCTGCGGCTCCCACAGCGGGGTCTGCCCGACCGGTATAGGTGCAAACCATTGCGGCTCAATCGGCAGTGGCAGGCTGCGGGGGTCGGCGTCGCCTTCCCACTCCACTTCCAGCACGCCGGCCAGTGGGCGGTCCTGTTGCTGTTGTTTGGCGCAGGTGGTGCACAGGTAGCGACCGGGCGCGATGTCGTAATCGGCCCCGCAGGCGGGGCAACGGTAGAACCATTTCATGATGACGAATCGGGCGCCTTGTTGGCCACCAGCGGCGAACCGTCCGCAGCCAGCGTTTCGCCTTTGCGCTCGACGATCAGGCCATAGGCAGCGGGTTGGCGGTGCAGGTCGAAATTGAAAGTCGTCTTCTTGTAGATGGCACAAAAATCCAGATCGCAACGCGCTATCGCGACCTCGTCAGCTTTGGTGATGCAGGCGGCAACGATCTCACCCGAGGGCGCGATCAGGCAACTGCCGCCAATGCTGTCGACGCCTTCCTCGATGCCGGCCTTGGCGACGCCGGCGACCCAGGTGCCGTTCTGGTAAGCGCCGGCTTGCATCGACAGACGGTTGTGAAACAGCGACAGGTCGTCGTGTTGCGGCGCTGGCGCATTGTGGACCGGCGTGTTGTAGCCAATCAGCACCATTTCGACGCCCTGCAGTCCCATGACGCGATAGGTTTCGGCCCAGCGTCGGTCGTTGCACAAGGCCATGCCAAAGACGCCGCCGAAAGCCTGCGTGACGCCAAAATGCCGGCCCGGCCTGAAGTAGCGCTTCTCCAGGTGCTGAAAGCGGCGCCAGGGCTCATGTTCGGTATGGCCCGGTACATGCACCTTGTGGTACTTGGCCAGGATTCGCGCCTGCTTGTCAACCAGAATGGAAGTGTTGTAGCGCACTTGTTCACCGTTTTCTTGCGCCAGTTCCGCGTAGCCGAGGCAAAAACCAACACCCAATTGGCGGGCCAAGTCGAACAGCGGCTGGGTCGCTGCGTTGGGCATGGCCGTCTCGAAGAAGCTGTTGATTTCCGCGGCGTCTTCGATGTACCAGCGGGGAAAAAAAGTGGTCAGAGCCAGTTCGGGGTAGACGATCAGGTCGGCACCCAGGGCGTGGGCTTCGCGCATCAGCTGGCACAAGCGCAGCACGACCTCGGCACGCGTGTCGCTGCGTTGAATCGGGCCCAACTGACCGAGTGCGATGTTGACGAAACGCGCCATATGAAAATTCCCCGATAAGAAGCCAACAGATCAAACCAGTGTCGATGTTACCGCCCCAAGGAGGCGATCGGCTGATCCTGGCTACTCTGGTTATGCTGCGGGCCTCCCGGTCACGAAGCCAGCTGTAGCAAGGTCTGAAGCAGCACATTGGCGCCGGCTTCCAGGTCAGACGGCTTTGTGTATTCCTTCACGTTGTGGCTGATGCCGCCAGCGCTGGGGACGAAGATCATGGCGGTCGGGCAGATCCGGGCCAGCATCTGGGCATCGTGTCCGGCGCCGCTGGGCAGCCGTTTGACGGAAAATCCCAGTCGCTGCGCAGTTTCTTCAACCAGGTCGACGCTCGCGGGGTCAAAGCCGACTGGCTCGAAACGCGCCAGCTTTCGATGTGAAAGGCTGACGCCTTCGGCCGCCGCAAGCTCGTCGGCGCGGGCATGCAGGCGACGCTCGGCCTCCTGCAAGGCGGCTTCGTCGGTGTTGCGTAAATCGACCGTGAAGACGGCCTTGTTGGCAATCACGTTGACCAGATTGGGCGACAGATTCAGAGCGCCCACCGTGGCCACCTGATTGCCGCCCATCTCGCTTGCGATCTGTCGAGCGTATTGGGCAATGGCGCAAGCCACAAAGCCGGCATCGTGGCGCAGCCGCATCGGAGTCGTGCCGGCATGGTTGGAGACGCCCAGCAGTGTGAACTCGGTCCACGAGATGCCCTGCACACCCTGGACCGCACCGACCGTGAAGCCCTCGGTTTCGAGTACCGGCCCCTGTTCAACATGCAGTTCCAGATAGGCATGCACCGAGGCCTCACCGCCGCCAGCAGTTCCGGCATAGCCAATGCGCTGCAAACAGTCGCCCACCGTGGCGCCATCGATGCCGACGGTGGCCAGTGCGTCTTCGAGTTTGAGTCCACCCACATAGACCAGGCTGCCCATCATGTCGGGGTTGAAGCGCGCGCCTTCCTCGTTGGTAAAAAAGGCCACCGCAAGCGCCCGACGTGTCTTGATACCAGACTCGTTGAGAACCTGGATCACTTCGAGCCCCGCCAGCACACCCAGGTTGCCGTCGTAGCGGCCTCCGGTGCGAACCGTGTCGATGTGTGAGCCGGTCATCACCGGTGGCCCCGGCTCGGTTCCCGGCCGCAGGCCAATGACATTGCCGATGGCATCGATGCTCACTGACAATCCGAGCTCTCGCATCCAGCGCACAACAAGATCACGTCCCATGCGATCTTCTTCGCTGAGTGCCAGACGGCAGACACCGCCACCCGCAATCGCACCGACGCTGCCCAGCGCATCCAGGCGAGCGCCAAGGCGTGCCATGTTGATGGACAACTTTGCAGCCGATTCAAGTACGAAGTGGGACATTGTCATGACGGCAGTGCAGCCGCTCGTGCATAGGCTTCAAACGCATCGATTGGCAACGGATGGCTGAAGAAATAACCCTGATAAGCATGGCAGCCCGCGCGTGCCAGAAAGTGTTTCTGGGCCTCGATTTCGACGCCTTCGGCAATGACCGAAAGCCCCAGACTGTCGGCCAGGGCCACGACCATTTTGGCAATTGCGGCGTCGTTGGTGTCGGTCAGGATGTTGCGGACAAAACCCTGGTCAATCTTGAGTTGGTCCAGCGGCAAGCGCTTGAGGTAGGACAGCGAAGAATAACCGGTGCCAAAATCGTCGAGTGCGAATGTCACGCCGATGGCCTTGAGCTCGCTCATCTTGGCAATAATGCCTTCCACGTCTTTTACCAGCATGCTCTCAGTCAGCTCCAGTTTGAGCCGTTTCGGGTTGGCCTGCGCGCGTGCCAGTGTCGCTCTCACGGTATCACAGAAGTCCTTGTGATGAAATTGACGTGCACTGACATTGACCGCGATGCTGAGCTGTGCCGTCTGCGCTTGGTTCGCCCACAGCGCCAGTTGCCGGCAGGCAGTTTCCAGCACCCATTCGCCCAGCGGCAGAATAAGGCCGGTCTCCTCGGCCAGAGGAATGAAGTCGGCGGGTGGCACCAGGCCCCGCGTGGGATGCTGCCAGCGCACCAGGGCTTCAACGCCAGTCAGGCGACCATCGCCAACGACCTGAGCCTGGTAATGCAACAGAAATTGATTGAGCTGAATCGCCTCACGCAAATCCGCCTCCAGCGCAGATCGGTTCATGACTTCGATCTGCATCTGCGGGTCAAAGAAACTCACGGCGTTGCGCCCGGCGGCCTTGGCCTGAAACATCGCCAGTTCGGCACGCTTCAATGGCGCGTCAGCACTCTCCTGCAGGTCGGCTCCATAAAGGGCAACGCCGACGCTGGCGGTGCTGTGATGTTCGACAGCGCCAATCGGGTAGGGCAGACTCAGCGCGTCGACTATCTTCGCGCATACGCCCCTGGCCTGTGTCGCTGCTTCCATTGGACTGGTACTCAGATCGTCAAGCATCACCACAAATTCATCGCTGCCCAGATGCGCCACGGTGTCGCCTTCACGCACGCAGTTGAGTAAACGCCTGGCCACCTGCGTCAGCACCAGATCGCCCTGAAAGTGCCCAAGCGTATCGTTGAGGGTCTTGAAATTGTCCAGGTCAATAAACAGCAATGCACTGCTACGGTGGCGTCTGGCGCCGGACGCCTGCGCCTGTTCCAGTCGGTCCATCAACAGGCGTCGATTCGGCAATTTGGTCAATGGATCGTAGAAGGCCAGGGCATGGATCTGGTCTTCGGCGGACTTGCGCAAGCTGAGGTCGGTGAAAGCGGCGACGTAGTGCGTCGCCTTTTGATCGGCGTCTTTGACCGCGCTGATGGTGAGCCATTCAGGAAACACCTCGCCGCTCTTGCGGCGGTTCCAGATTTCACCCTCCCAGAATCCGTGCAGCTGGATGCTTGTCCACATGGCAGCATAGAAGGCAGCGTCATGACGGCCAGAGGCGAGCAGGCGCGGATTTTGACCCACGACTTCGGCCGCACTGTAGCCGGTAATCTCGGTGAAGGCTTTGTTGACCTGCAGAATCACGCTCTGGGTGCTGGTGATGACCATGCCTTGCTGTGACTCGAAAGCGGTGGCTGCAATGCGTCGCGCCTCTTCGGCCTGTTTGCGGTCCGTCAGATCGCCCATGGTGGTGACACGAACCACTTTGCCCTTGTAGTGCATCATCTTGCCATGCAGAATTGCGGGAAAGGTCGAGCCGTCCTTGCGCAGGCCGGTGACCTCGTAGGGCTGCTCATAGCCCTCCAACATATGCTTCATCACCAGGCCACGATCTTGCGGGGCGATCCAATCCGTTCCCATGCGACCCAGCGCCTGCTCCGTGGAATAGCCGAACATTTCCTCTGCGCGCTTGTTCTGCTCCAGGCATCTGCCTTTTTCCGAGATGAAGATGGCTTCCGACGCAGCCTCGCTCAGGGCGCGGTATTTTTCGCGATTTTCCTGCAGTGCGTCTTCCGCCTGCTTGCTTTGTGTAATGTCGCGTCCGATGATCACCAAGGCCCGACGTTGACCTTGTTGGTCGAACACCGGCATCTTGCGCACTTCGAATTCTCGTCGCGTTCCGTCCACATCGACGATGGTTTCCGAGAATACGCTGAGGCGACCTGCCTCCCATGCTTCTTCGTCGTCCGCCAGGCAAATTTCATGGGCTGAGCGGAACGCCGGGTGCAACTGGGCCAATTCCATTTCGGTCTTGTTCTGCCAGGCCAGGTCTTGCAATTGAAACAACTGCTTGGCAGGTTCATTGGTAATTTGCCAACGGCTGTCTGGATCCTTGACAAAGATGGCGTCCGGAATGGCCTCGATCAGGGCATTCAGACGCTTGTTGGTGGTTGCAAGATCGAGTTCACTGCGTTTGAGTTCGGTAATGTCCTGCATGACGCCCAGGACCGCCGTCACGCCAGCGTAATTAATCGATATGGCTTGGACCTGTATGTCGATCACCGTGCCATCAAGTTTGAGATATTTCGCCTCTATCATCGGCGCAGTGCCACCGGTTTTCGCAATCGTGTTGACTCGATCCAGGATGGTTTGGTGAAAGTCAGGGTGAACCAGATCAAGGATCGGCATTCCAATCAGGTCTTGCGCAGAACGGGCGCCGAACAACCTGACAGCGGCCGGATTGACGAAAACCAGTTTTCCACCAAAATGAACGGAAATGGCTTCTGGTGACCAATCGATCAATGTGCGATAACGTTCCTCGCTGTTTTGGACCTCGGCTTGCGCCAGTTTGCGCTCGGTAATGTCTGCAATGAAGGCAGTGAAGTGCCAGTCATTGCCGATCTGCAGTGCCGTGATCGTCATTTCCACCGGGAACTCCGTGCCGCCTTTGCGCATCGCGGTTTGCTCGGTGCGTCGATTCAGCAGTGAATCATTCCCGGTCGCGCTCCGCCTTTCAAGATTTCCCCAGAGCGCCTGGCCATGTTGCTGCGGGATGACGGTTTCATCGAGCGCCAATCCAAGCATTTCGTCTCGGCTCCAGCCAAAGACAATTTCGGCGCGCCGGTTCCATTCAATGATCCGACCCTGGGCGTCAATCTCAACGATCGCGTCCAGCGCCGTGTCCAGAATGGCGCGCGTGCGGCCCTGGCTTTCGAGAAGTTCCCGCAATGTCAGGTGCAGGCGACTGCCGACAAAAAAAGCCAAGCCGATGCCGCAGGCCAATGCCAGCGCCACCAAGCGTTCCAGCTCAGCGCCGGTGTACCAGAGAACGATTGCCGGCGGCGCCGCCACGGCGCTGACGAATGCCATCATGCCCGTGCGCTGTTCGGACATCGAAATCATGGCCACCGAGCAGACGGCCAGCAGTATCGTGACGAACAGCGTCAACTCGGCACCGGTGGCGCCCTGAATCATCAGACAGGGCCCCAGCGCCCAGGTCGCGCCAGCCAGCGTCGATTGGGCCAGGAAGACCTTCTGCCAGCCAGTGACTTCGTGCGCTCCCGGTCCGACCCGCTTGAAGGCTTGGCATTCCGCGTAACCGACTGCGACTCCGAACACAATGGCCACGACCCAGATCATCATTGCGGCTGTTGGAAAATGGTGCCAAAGCAGGCCAGCGATGATGATCGTCGCGCCCAGGGTCATTAACAGGTTCAGCGGCTTGCGCCCATAGGCGGCGTACAGCAGCCGGGTATCGATATCTGCCTCGGACCTGGCAGCGCTGGGCGTTTTTTGCAAAAGGCTGTCACTCATGATGTGGTTTGATGCCCGCGGATGGTGTTGTTCATGCTTGTAGGTTAATGTAGATTATTAAATCACGTGCGCCAGCGCATCGGCCAGAAAGTCGAACACCGCCCTAATGCGCTGGCTGCTGCGGATTTCCCGATGCACCGCCAGCCACATCGGCAGCGGCGGAATCTTGAGCAGGCCTGGCAGCACCCGCACCACATCGGCGTCGGTGCGCGCCCTGTAGTCGGCCACGAAGCCGATACCCAAACCGGCGCGCACCGCCTGCCACTGCACGATGAAGTCGTCACTGCGAAAGGCGAAGGCATCGCGCCTCACCGGGTAGCCCATGGCCTCAAAGCCGCGCAGGATCGCCGGATCGGTGTCGCTGCCGATCAGCTCATGCTGCAGCAGATCGGTGGCTTGGCGCAGGGGCGCGCGGCGCGCCAGGTAGCTGCCGTGGGCGTAGGCACCCAGGCTCACGGTACCGATCTTGCGCGCGATCAGCGACGACTGGTCGGGGCGCACCATGCGCACCGCGATGTCAGCTTCGCGGCGCAGCAGATTGCTGACCTGGTTGCTCGACACCAACTCGATCTGGATCTCGGGCAGGGTCTGGCGCAGGGCGGCCAGTATCGGCGGCAACAGGTGGACCGCCACCGGAACGCTGGCGGTGATACGCACCGTGCCCGCCGTCTGCGTCTGCACGCTGGAAAGCGTGCTAGCGAGATGCAGGGCGCCGGCTTCCATGGCGCGTGCCGCGTCGGCAAGCCGCAGCGCTGTCGCAGTCGCTATCAGGCCACGCCCGGTGCGTTCAAACAGCGCGACCCCGAGCTGGCTTTCGAGCTCGGCGATATGCCGACCGACTGTCGGCTGGCTGGTGTGCAGCGTGCGCGCCGCGCCCAGCAAAGTGCCATGGTCCAGCGCCGCGAGGAAGGAACGTACCAGGCCCCAGTCAAATCCGTGCTTGAGTTGCATATTCATAAATGCATTTCTGATATTGAAGTTTATGCAATTGTGGTGCAGTCGGCTTGTTTTCACAATATCACTCCTGAAACCAAATCTATTAGGAAAACCATGCAATCGACTGTTCTGATCTTGGGCGGGCGCGGCCGCTTTGGCCTGGCCGCCGCGCGCGCCTTTCGCGACGCGGGCTGGCGCGTGCTCGGGCAGCTGCGACCTGGCACCAACCCGCCGGCAGCGCCGGGCATCGAGTGGCTGAGCACAGACCTGCGCGACACGCCGGCGCTGGCGGCAGCCGCTGGTGCCGAGGCAGTGATAGTGCATGCGGTCAACCCGTCTTATCCGCAGTGGGAGCAAGAAGCCATGCCGGCGTTGGAAAACGCAATTGAACTGGCGACCGAACTCAAGGCTTTGCTGATGCTACCTGGCAATGTCTACAACTTTGGCGCCGGGATGCCGTCGGTGTTGCAGGAGGACACGCCGCAACAGGCGCACACGCGAAAAGGTCGCATCCGCGTCGCAATGGAGCAACGCATGAGCCAAGCCAGCACAGCCGGCGCGCTGCGCGCCGTGGTCGTGCGTTCCGGTGATTTTTTCGGCAGCGGCAAGGGCAGTTGGTTCGATCTGGCGCTGGCAAAAAATCTGCGCCAGGGCAAGCTGACTTATCCCGGCGCCTGGGATGTGCCCACCGCCTGGGCCTACTTGCCGGATTTGGCGCAGACCTTCGAGCGTGTGGCGCGTCAAGCTTTGGCCGAGCCGCATCGTTTCAGGCCGTTTGAAGACTTTCATTTCAAGGGCTACCACCTGAGTGGAGCCAATTGGGTGGCGGTGCTGGAGCCGCTTGTGCGTCAACAGGGGTGGCTGCGACCGCAAGCATCTCTGAAGCGCGGAGCGATGCCCTGGTGGCTGTTCAAGTCGGTTGGCTGGGCGGTGCCGCTGTTTCGCGAGTTGCTGGAGATGCAATACCTGTGGCACACGCCGCATGCATTGGCGAATGACAAACTCACGCGCCTGATCGGACCCGAGCCGCACACGGAACTGGCGAGCGCTGCGCAAGCTGCATTGACCGATCTGGGGCTGCTGCCGGCAGTGATGCCGCGAACTGGCACCGCAGTGCTCGCCTGACTGCTTGCGGGCTTTTCGGAAAGCCCGCCATGCAACGCTGAAGTTGATTCGACCCCGGTACTAACCCTGATTCGATGGGACGGTAAATCGTACGATGCAGGCGCCAGCATTCTGGCCATTCGTTTGCGACGATCGGCAAGGGCGCGCAAAAACGCTTTGAAAACAATGACTTGACGTCGATCTCAATCCCTTTTCGGGTTGGCACGTTCATTGCCATGTTTAAGTTGAACCGATGTCGGATGGACGACGCGACACGGGATGACAACAGGAGACAAGATGTTTCAAGTCCGCATACATGGGCGCGGTGGTCAGGGCGTGGTCACGGGCGCCGAAATGCTTTCGATCGCGGCCTTTCTGGAGGGTCGCTACGCCCAGGCCTTTCCGAGTTTCGGCTCGGAACGCACCGGTGCACCGGTGGTCGCGTTCTGCCGACTCGACGACAAGGAGATTCGGCTGCGTGAACCCATCATGCTGCCCGATGCGCTGATCATCCAGGATCCAACGCTGCTGCACCAGGTGGATGTTTTGTCGGGTTTGAAGCGCCCCGAGGGCTACATCCTGATCAACACCAACAAGACGTTCGAGCAACTTGGACTTGCTGAATTCGTCAAGGACATGCGCGCTGAGCGCCTGCTGGCCTTGCCCGCCACCGAGCTTTCACTCAAACACGTCGGCCGCGCCGTGCCCAATGTGCCGCTGCTCGGGGGCTTTGCCGCGGCCTCGGGCTTGATTTCGCTGGCTTCCGTTGTGGCCGCGATCAGGGACAAATTCTCGGGCAAGGTGGCCGAGGGCAACATCGCCGCCGCCACCGAAGCCTACAACCTGGTGAAAGACGCCACGAAGGCAAAGGAAGCCAGCCATGCTTAAACAATGCGAAGGCTCCCATGCCGTGGCCGAGGCTGTAGCCCTGTGCCGTCCCGAAGTGATCTGCGCCTACCCGATCTCACCGCAGACGCATATCGTCGAAGGTCTGGGTGAAATGGTGAAATCCGGCGAGGTGAAAAACTGCGAGTTCATCAACGTGGAATCCGAGTTCGCCGCCATGTCGGTCGCCATTGGATCATCCGCCGCCGGTGCCCGCACCTATACGGCGACCGCCAGCCAGGGACTGCTGTTCATGGCGGAGGCCGTCTACAACGCCTCCGGGCTCGGTCTGCCGATCGTCATGACGGTGGCGAATCGGGCCATCGGTGCGCCCATCAATATCTGGAATGATCACACCGACTCAATGAGTCAGCGCGATTGCGGCTGGATTCAGATATTTGCCGAGACCAACCAGGAAGCGCTGGACCTACATATCCAGGCCTTCAAGCTGGCCGAAGAACTCTCCCTGCCGGTCATGGTCTGCATGGATGGCTTCATCCTGACCCATGCCTACGAGCGGGTTGACATGCCGACGCAGGCGCAGGTTGATGCCTTCCTGCCGCCCTACGTGCCGCGCCAGTCGCTGGATCCGGACGACCCGGTATCGATAGGCGCCATGGTCGGACCGGAGGCTTTTTCCGAGGTTCGCTACCTGGCCCACGCCAAGCAGTTGCAGGCGCTGGAACTGATCCCGCGCATCTCCGCTGAATACCTGCAGATATTTGGTCACGAAGCCGGCGGACTGATACGCCCTTACCGCATGGAGGGCGCAGAAACGGTCGTGATCGCACTGGGCTCGGTGCTCGGCACCATCAAGGACACGGTCGACGAGATGCGCGATGACGGGCTCAAGGTCGGCGTCCTTGGCATCACCTCGTTTCGCCCGTTCCCACTTGCCGCCATCCGTGAAGCTGTCAAGAACGTGCAGCGCATTGTGGTGCTGGAGAAGAGTCTGGCGGTCGGCATTGGCGGCATTGTTGCCACCAACGTGCGCATGGCCACGGACGGCTTGCCGATCAAGGTCAGAACTGTTATCGCCGGACTGGGCGGGAGGGCCATCACTAAAGCCAGCCTGCACCGGGTCATCCGGCAGGTCATGCACGACCAGATCGAGCCAGTGCATTTCCTGGACCTGGACATCTCAATCGTCAACCGAGTGCTGGAGCGCGAGCGCCAGACCCGTCGTACCGGTCCCATCGCCGAGAACATCCTGCGCGAGTTGGGCGGGTTGCCGGCCAAGTTTGGTTGAAGGCAGGAGCAACACCATGGACCAACAAGTCAAGTTCTACCAGACCGGCACCTTCACCGTCGGCAACCGTCTGCTGGCGCCCGAGCAACGCGCGGTGCAGGCCGACATGGCGCGCACCAACTCGCTCAACTCGGGCCACCGTGCCTGCCAGGGCTGTGGCGAGGCACTTGGCGCCCGCTACGCCATCGACGCAGCGATGCGAGCCTGCGACAACCAACTGATCGCGGTCAACGCGACCGGCTGCCTGGAGGTTTTCTCCACACCCTATCCGGAAACGTCCTGGCAAATCCCCTGGATTCACTCGCTGTTTGGCAACACGGCCGCGGTTGCCACCGGCATTGCCGCCGCGATGCGCGTCAAGGGCCGCAAGAACGTGCGCGTCATTGCACAAGGAGGCGATGGCGGCACCACCGACATTGGCTTTGGCTGCCTGTCAGGCATGTTCGAGCGCAACGATGATGTGCTCTATATCTGCTATGACAACGAGGCCTACATGAACACCGGCGTGCAGCGCTCGTCGGCGACACCGCCGGCAGCGCGTACCGCCACCACCATGCCCCTGGGTCCGGAGCCGGGCAATGTATTCGGCCAGGGTAAGAATGTGCCGCGCATCGCCATGGCACACGGCATACCCTACGTTGCCACCGCCACCGTGGCGGATCTGCGCGATCTGGAGCGCAAAGTCACCAAAGCGATGTCGATTCGGGGCGCGCGCTACATTCACATTTTCGTGCCCTGTCCTCTGGGCTGGGGTGCGGCCTCGCAAGACACCATCAAACTCGCGCGGCTGGCGCACGAAACCGGCATGTTCCCGGTCTATGAAGCCGAGCATGGCGAGGTCACCGGCGTGTCGAAGATCCGCCGCCGTGTGCCGGTCGAGGACTATCTCAAGCCGCAGCGCCGCTATGCCCACCTGTTTGGCAAGAAGCCCATGGTAGAGACGATCGCCAAAATTCAGGCCATGGCCGATCTGAACATTCGCAAATACGGACTGCTCGAAGTGGGAGCGAACTGACATGACAAAACCCTTTGCCATCACGCTCGACGTCGGCTCTTCGCTTGCCAACAAGACCGGTTCCTGGCGCACGCATCGGCCGATCTACCTGGATCGCCTGCCACCTTGCAACAACCAGTGCCCGGCCGGCGAGGACATCCAGGGCTGGCTGTTCCACGCCGAGTCTGGCGACTACGAGAGCGCATGGCGCCATCTGACGCGTGACAACCCCTTTCCCGCCATCATGGGCCGTGCCTGTTACCACACCTGCGAAGGCGCCTGCAATCGCGGCAAGATCGATCTGCCGGTGGGCATTAACTCAGTGGAGCGATTTCTGGGCGACGAGGCCTTGAAGAGAGGCTGGGCCTTTCAGGCGCCATTGAGGGAAACTGGCAAACACGTGCTGGTGGTCGGCGCCGGGCCATCGGGCATGTCCGCTGCCTACCACTTGCGCTGCCTTGGCCACAAGGTCACGGTTGCCGAGGCGGGACCGAAGGTGGGCGGCATGATGCGCTTTGGTATTCCCAAATATCGTCTGCCGCGCGAGGTGATGGACGCCGAGATGAAGCGCATTACCGACATCGGTGTGACCGTCAAGCTCAACACCAAGGTAGACGACATCATGGCCAGCATGCAGGAAGGCAGGTTTGACGCCGCCTTTCTGGCGGTCGGCGCCCACATCGCCAAGCGCGCCTTCATTCCATCGGGCGATGCCTCGCACGTCATGGATGCGGTGGCCGTTCTGCGCTCCATGGAAGGCGAGGACAAACCCATGCTGGGCCGGCGCGTGATCGTCTACGGTGGCGGCAACACCGCCATCGACGTGGCGCGCACCGCCAAACGCCTGGGGGCAGAACCGATCATCGTCTATCGCCGCACGCGCGACAAAATGCCGGCGCACGACTTTGAGGTCGAAGAAGCCATAGAGGAAGGCGTGATGATGAAGTGGCTCTCCACCATCAAGCACACCGACGGCGGCAAGACGCTGATCGAGAAGATGGAACTCGATGCAAACGGCCAGCCGCAACCGACCGGCGAAATAGAAGAGTTGGAAGCCGACTCGTTGGTGCTGGCTCTGGGCCAGGAGGTGGACCTGTCCCTGCTAGACAAGGTGCCTGGACTGGAGATTGCCGGCGGCGTAGTCAGGGTCGGCGCAAACATGATGACGGGTCATCCCGGCATCTTCGCGGGCGGCGACATGGTGCCGGCGGAACGCAACGTGACGGTGGCCATCGGTCATGGAAAAAAAGCGGCGCGCAATATCGACGCCTGGCTGCGCGGCGACGAGCACAAGCCCGCCGCCAAGCATGAATTGGCGAGTTTTGAGAAGCTCAACACCTGGTACTACACCGACGCACCCAAGACCGTGCGGCCGACGCTGGACATCATTCGCAGGCAAAGCACCTTCGATGAAGTGCAGGGTGGACTGGACGAGACCAATGCCCTGTTTGAAGCGCGTCGCTGCCTGTCCTGCGGCAATTGCTTTGAGTGCGACAACTGTTACGGGGTCTGCCCTGACAACTCGGTGATCAAGCTGGGTCCAGGCAAGCGCTTCCAGTTCAACTACGACTACTGCAAGGGCTGCGGCATCTGCGTGGCCGAGTGTCCCTGCGGCGCCATCAAGATGGTGCCGGAAGAAATCTAAACCATGCATCGACCGGCTGCCGCAAAAGACGAAGCAAGAAGCGCGCTGGCAGGCTGCAGAATCGCTGGAGACAAAAATGTCAGACAATTTGCGCGAAGCCGCGCTTGACTACCACCGGTACCCGAAGGCGGGCAAAATATCGGTCCATCCGACCAAGGCCATGGCGACCCAGCGCGACCTTGGGCTGGCCTACTCACCTGGGGTGGCCGAGGCCTGTCTGGCGATCGTTGACGACCCGCGCGAGGCCGGCAACCTGACCGCCCGCAACAATCTGGTGGCGGTCATTACCAACGGCACCGCAGTACTGGGCCTGGGCAATATCGGTCCACTGGCGGGCAAGCCAGTGATGGAGGGCAAGGGTTGCCTGTTCAAGAAGTTCGCCGACATCGACGTGTTCGACATCGAACTCGATGAGCTCGATCCGGACAAACTGATAGACACCATTGCGCGCATGGAGCCCACTTTTGGCGGCATCAACCTGGAGGACATCAAGGCGCCCGAATGTTTCTACATCGAGAAGAAACTTCGAGAGCGCATGAAGATCCCGGTCTTCCATGACGACCAGCACGGCACGGCCATCGTCGCCGCCGCCGCCATCCTGAACGCGCTCAGGCACGTCGGCAAGGACATCAAAGAGGTCAAACTGGTAGTCTCAGGGGCTGGTGCAGCAGCCTTGGCCTGCCTCGACCTGATCGTCAGCCTCGGGCTGCCGCTGCGCAATGTGTTCGTGTCGGACATCGAGGGCGTGGTCTACGTTGGCCGCAAGGAGTTGATGGACCCGAACAAAGCGCGCTACGCGCAAGACACCTCGGCTCGCACGCTGGCCGATGTCATTGACGCTGCCGATATCTTTCTTGGCCTGTCGGCCGGCGGCGTGCTCAAGCCTGAGATGGTCAAGCGCATGGCGCGCGACCCGGTCATCCTGGCGATGGCCAACCCGACGCCCGAGATCACGCCAGAAGAAGCGCTGGCAGCGCGCCCCGATGCAATTCTCGGGACCGGTCGATCGGACTATCCGAACCAGGTCAACAACGTCCTGTGTTTTCCGTTTATCTTCCGCGGTGCGCTCGATGTCGGCGCTACCACCATCAACGAGGCGATGAAGCTCGCCGCCGTGCGTGCCATTGCCGAACTGGCGCACGCCGAGATTCCCGAGGTCGTGGCCCAGGCTTATGGTGCAGTGGGCTTGCGCTTCGGTGCGCATTACCTGATCCCCAAGCCTTTTGACCCACGCCTGATCGAGGTCGTGGCGCCAGCCGTGGCCCAGGCGGCGATGGACAGTGGTGTGGCCACGCGGCCGATCCAGGACATGCCGGCCTACCGGCTGCGCCTGAGCCAGTTCGTCTACCAGACCGGCAGCGCCATGCAGCCGGTCTTCGCAGCTGCCAAGCGCCTATCCCAGAAGGCCCTCAAGCGCGTCGTCTACGCCGAAGGTGAAGATGAGCGCGTGCTGCGTGCAGCCCAGGTGGTGGTCGACGAGGGCTTGGCCCGCCCGCTTCTGGTGGGGCGACCTGAGGTGATTGCCGAGCGCATTGCGCAGTTTGGTTTGCGCTTGACGCTGGCGGGCGCCACTGACGGTGATTGCGAGTGCGTCAACCTGCTTGACCCGGCGGTCTATGGAGA
The DNA here is from genome assembly GCA_903906695.1 of uncultured beta proteobacterium. Classification (GTDB taxonomy): domain Bacteria; phylum Pseudomonadota; class Gammaproteobacteria; order Burkholderiales; family Burkholderiaceae_C; genus Rhodoferax. The sequence continues at coordinate 17,722 of CAIVLG010000285.1, forward strand.
AGCGGCGGATGCCTATTACCAGCTCAGCCGGCGCCGGGGTGTCTCGCGCGCCACCGCGCGGGCTGAAATGCGCAGCCGGGGCACATTGCTGGGCGCGACACTGGTTCGCCTTGGTAAAGCCGATGCCATGCTGTGCGGCGCTGTGGGTGGCTATGCTGACCATCTGCGCTATGTGCGCGAAGTGATTGGCTTGCGCCGGGGAAGCAACACCTTTGCTGCGATGCAGATGCTGATGTTGCCCGGGCGCCAACTGTTCATCTGCGATACGCATGTCAACGTCGATCCGACGGCCGAGCAGATCGTCGAGATCACGCTACTGGCAGCCGAAGAGGTGCGGCGTTTCGGTATCACACCGAGCGTGGCACTGCTGTCGCATTCGAGTTTTGGTGGTTCGGACGCACCTGCCGCGGTGAAGATGCGCGACGCGCTGGCGCTGCTGCAGGCGCGCGACCCCAAGCTGGCGGTCGATGGCGAGATGCGTGGCGACGCGGCCTTGTCGAAGGACATTCTTGACCGAGAATTCCCCGACTCCAACCTGTCCGGCGAGGCCAACGTACTGGTGATGCCCAACGTCGACGCCGCCAACATTTCGTACAACCTGCTGCGTATTGCCGCTGGCGGTGGCATCACCATCGGTGGCATTCTGCTTGGCGCGGCCCGGCCGGTACACATCCTGACGCCCTCGGCCACGGTACGCCGCATTGTCAACATGACGGCGTTGGCGGCGGTCGATGCCGGCAGCGTTGAGCGGCAGACAACGATCACAAACAACTGACGGAGCAATTCATGGACAAAGACCCCACCCACAAGCCGCTTTATAAGTCGCTCTATTTCCAGGTCATCACGGCGATCGTCATCGGCGTCTTGCTGGGTCACTTTTACCCCGAGACCGGCGTCGCGATGAAGCCGTTCGGCGACGGCTTCATCAAGCTGATCAAGATGATCATCGCACCCATCATCTTTTGCACTGTGGTGGTGGGAATCGCCGGCATGGAGGACATGAAAAAGGTCGGCAAGACGGGTGGCCTTGCGCTGTTGTACTTCGAGGTCGTCAGCAGTGTGGCGCTGCTGGTCGGGCTGGTGATTATCAACCTGGTGCAGCCAGGCGCGGGCATGAATATCGATCCCGCCTCGCTCGACACCAAAGGTCTCGCGGCCTACACCGGGCCGGGCAAGATGACTGGAACGGTGGACTTCCTGCTCAACGTCATCCCAAGCACTGTGGTCGATGCTTTTGCCAAGGGTGAGATCCTGCAGGTACTGTTGTTTTCTGTGATGTTCGGTTTTGCCCTGCACAAGTTTGGTGGCCGCGGCACTCTAGTGTTCGACATTATCGAGAAGGGCTCGCATGTGCTGTTCTCGATCGTTGGCTTCATCATGAAAGTTGCGCCCATCGGCGCCTTCGGTGCCATGGCCTTCACCATCGGCAAATACGGTGTCGGTTCGCTGCTGTCGCTGGGCAAGTTGATGGGTACGTTTTATGCCACTTGCCTGTTCTTCATCTTTGTGGTGCTCGGCCTTGTCGCCAGGTTCCACGGTTTCTCGGTGTGGAAATTCATCAAGTACATCAAGGAGGAGTTGCTGATCGTTCTGGGTACCTCCAGCAGCGAGTCGGTGTTGCCGCGCATGATGGTCAAGATGGAAAACCTCGGCGCCAAGAAGTCGGTGGTCGGCCTGGTGATACCGACCGGCTATTCGTTCAATCTTGACGGCACCTCGATCTACCTCACGATGGCCGCTGTGTTTATTGCCCAGGCCACCAATACGCCGATGACGTTGATGCAGCAAATTACCTTGCTGGGCGTGTTGTTGCTGACCTCCAAGGGCGCGGCCGGGGTGACCGGCAGCGGCTTCATTGTGCTGGCGGCGACACTGTCGGCGGTCGGCGGGGTACCGGTGGCGGGGCTGGCGCTGATCCTGGGCATCGACCGCTTCATGTCGGAGGCGCGCGCCTTGACCAACCTGATTGGCAACGGTGTGGCGACCATCGTGGTTGCCAAGTGGACCGGCGATCTTGACGTCAAGCGCTTGCGGCGGCAGTTGAACAACGAAACCGACGCCGAAGCCGAGGAGCCGGAGGAAGTGCTCGACCAGATCGAGCAGCACATGCCGGTACCGGCAAAGGGCTGATTACCCTGATTCCACTGGGCACGCTTCGTGGCACACTGAGCGGATGCCACTTACCGAGTTTTGGACCCGTATGCCACAGACGACGAAACGCCCGTTGGGGTGGCTTGCCGCTTTGGTGATTGTCACGGCTTTCGTGCTGGCCGGCCATGCACTTGCCATGCGCTCCGGGCTGGAGCGACTGCGCGAGGCGGCCGGGCACCGGCTCGACATGGTGGGTGCCGGCCTGGAGAGCGATCTGGCGCGTTTCGAGTACCTGCCTTCGCTGCTGGAGATGACACCCGGCGTTTTCGCCCTGCTCGCTGATCCGGACAACCCTAGCCTGCGCAATGAGGTCAATCGTTACCTGCAGGGCATCAATGCCACGGTCGGGGTTTCCAATCTGTATGTGATGGACCTTACCGGCCTGGCCCTGGCCGCTTCCGACTGGAACGATCCCGGCACGCCGGTGGGCACCGATTTTTCGTTTCGACCTTATGTGAAGGAGGCGTTAGCCTATGGCCGTGGCCACTTTTACGGCATTGGCATCACCAGCAAGCGCGCTGGCTACTACCTGTCTTACGCCTTGCGCCAGCAGGGCCGGCAACTCGGTGTAGCCACAGTGAAGATCAATCTTGAAGAGGCCGAAACGGCTTGGAAGAAACTCCCTGGCAATGTGCTGCTGGTCGATGAGCGCGGCGTGGTGATATTGTCTTCGCGCGAGGAGTGGAAATTCAGGCCGTTGGCACCTTTGGCAGCGCAGGCGCTGGCGGATATTGCCAGCACGCGGCCCTACGGCGAAGCCAAGCTGGCGGCACTGGACTGGCGCGTGACGGACGGCCAGGTTGGCGACGCGACGGTGGTCATCCTGGACGGCGTTGGCTACCTGACCTCGGCGCGGCCTTTGCGCCAGTCCGGTTGGCGCTTGTTGGTGCTGGACGATGTGGCACCGGTGCGCGCCGCGGCACGCAATCTTGCCGTTACCACTGCGCTGGGCGCGGCGGTGCTGCTATTGCTGGCGCTGTTGCTGTGGCAACGTCAGCGCGCGGTGCGTCAGAAGCTCGCCAGCCGAACGGCCCTGCAGGCGGCACACGACGACCTGGAAGTCAAGGTTGCGGCGCGCACTGCCGAATTACGCAGCGCCGTAGCTTTGTTGGGCGATGAGGTGGAGGTGCGCAAGGCGGTGGAGGCCGATCTGCGGGCCACGCAGAGCGAACTCGTGCATGCCGGGAAAATGGCGACGCTGGGACAAATGTCGGCTGGTGTAGTGCACGAGCTCAACCAGCCGCTGGGCGCCTTGCGCACGCTGTCCGACAACGCCTGCGTGCTGCTTGAGCAGGACCGGCTGAGTGACGTGCGTGGCAATCTGCTGCGCATTGCGCACCTGGTGGATCGCCTCGGACGCCTGACCTACCAACTCAAGGCGTTTGCCCATAAAGCCGGTTCCCAGCGCGTGCCTGTGGATTTGCAGCAGGTCATTGCCAATGCGCAGTTTCTGGTGTCCCAGCGGCTTCGCGACAACGGCGTGGAATTGGTGGTGCAGGTGCAGCCGGCCGGTCTGGCCGCATTGGCCGACGAGGCACGGCTGGAACAGGTTTTGGTCAATCTGCTGGGCAACGCCATTGACGCCATGCAGGCCTCGCCGCCGCGACGCCTGCGGGTAGAGGCCAGTGCAGTCGGCGCGGCCTTGGATCATTGCCTGATTCAGGTCAGCGACACCGGCCCCGGCGTTCGCGCCGATATCCTGCCCCGACTGTTTGAGCCTTTCATCACCAGCAAACCGGCCGGCGCCGGTTTGGGGCTGGGCTTGATGATCTCGGCGCACATTGTGCGCGAGTTTGGTGGCAGCCTTCGGGCATGCCAAATGGACGGCGCGGGCGCCTGCTTTGAAATCGAGTTGCCGCGGGCAAAGACACAGAGGACTGAAATCGATGGGTGACGCACAGGCAATCCGGGTGATCTTCGTTGAAGACGACGCCGATGTACGCATGGGAAGCGCACAGGCGCTGGCGCTGGCTGGGCTCACTGTCGACAGTTTTGCCTCGGTTGAAGAAGCGCGCTCGCGCATTCGAGCCGGTGTGCCCGCCGTGGTTCTGAGCGACGTCAGGTTGCCTGGGATGACGGGTACCGAATGGCTGGGCGAGATCCGCGCCATTGATGCCGAGCTGCCGGTGATTTTGGTTACCGGCCACGGCGACATTGCCATGGCCGTGGACGCGATGCGTCAAGGCGCCTACGACTTTCTCGAGAAACCTTTCCCCTCGGAACAACTGGTCGCGGTCGTGCGTCGCGCCGCTGAAAAGCGGTATCTGACGCTGCAGGTGCAGGCGCTGCGCGAACAACTGGAGAACTGGCATGGCATCGAAGCCGTACTGTTGGGGCGTTCGGCACAGATGCAGCAGGTGCGCCGCACGGTACTGACCCTGGCGGCTACGTCGGCCGATGTCGTCGTTTATGGCGAGACTGGAACCGGCAAGGACCTGGTGGCACGCTGTCTGCATGATCACAGTGACCGGCGCCGCGCCAATTATGTGCCCTTGAATTGCGGTGGCATGTCCGAGGCCTTGGCCGAGAGCGAATTGTTTGGGCACGAAGTGGGCGCCTTCACCGGCGCCACGCGGGTTCGCGTCGGCAAGTTTGAGCATGCCAACGGCGGCACCCTGTTCCTGGACGAAATCGAAAGCATGCCGATGACCGTGCAGATCAAGTTCCTGCGCGCCTTGCAAGAGCGCAGCATCGAGCGCATCGGCTCCAACAATGCGATAGCGATTGATTGCCGCGTGATTGCCGCCGCCAAGCAAGACTTGAAAGCTCTCAGCGACAAGCAAAAATTCCGCGCCGATTTGTACTACCGCATTGGCGTTGCGTTTGTTGAGTTGCCGCCCTTGCGCGAGCGGCGTGAGGATATACCGCTGCTGTTCGAACACTTCACGTTGCTGGCCGCGCGCCGCTATGAGCGTGGCACGCCCACACTGAGCAGCTCGCAGTTAGCCGAACTGATGGCGCATGCATGGCCTGGCAATGTGCGTGAACTGCGCAATGTGGCAGACCGTTTCGTACTCGGCTTGTTGGGGGAGCGCCTGAACCTGACGCTGCAGGCGAACGCCTTGTCGAACAGCCTGCCGGAGCAAGTCGAGCACTTTGAGCGCACCCTGATTACGGAAGAACTAAAACGCCATCACGGCGACGTGGCGCAGACGACCAAGGCATTGGGTCTGCCCAAGCAGACCTTGTACGACAAGCTGCGTCGGCTGCGAATTTCAACGGACGAGTTCAGGCGTGACGATTGAGGCGAGTCAGACCTCGCTGAGCAGTTTGGCCAGCTGCGTCAACGCGTGCTGTACGGTGGCAGCCCGCACCTCAGCGCGGTCACCGCTGAAGCAGCATTTTTCGGTGACAAGCTGTCCCGGCACGGCAAAGCCGAACCAGACCGTTCCGACTGGTTTCGCCGGACTGCCACCGGCCGGACCGGCAACACCGGTGACGGCGACCGCCACCTGGGCATGCGAGTGAGCCAGCGCGCCTGTCACCATGGCGCGTGCCACGCCTTCACAGACGGCACCGGCGCGGCGTAGCAGGCGCTCTTGGACGCCCAGCAGTTCCATCTTGGCATCGTTAGAGTAGGTGACAAAGCCACGCTCAAACCAGGCACTCGATCCGGCCAGGTCGGTGCAGGCCGCGGCAATCAAGCCGCCGGTACAGCTCTCGGCAGTGACCAGTTTGAGCTCCTTTTCAATGAGCAGTTGGGCCAGCGAAGCCAACAGCTCGGGCCTTGACAGTCCGGTTTTTGCCGAGGACGGTGTCATAGAAGAAACCTCCAGGCTGCAATAACGAACAGGGTGCAGCCGGCTGCCACCAGGTCGTCGAACATGATGCCAAAGCCGGCCTTGCGCCAGGCGCCGGGGTCGCTCGTCGTATCGACATCATGGAACAGTTCGTCGGCCCAGCCGACCGGTCCCGGCTTGATGGCATCGAAAAAGCGGAACAGGCCGAATGCGACGAACTGGCCCCAGAAACCGGCGGGTGAGACCAGCCACAGCACCAGCCAGAACGCCGCAATTTCATCCCACACCACGCTGCCGGGGTCGAGCTGGCGCATATTCCTGGCAGTGACGCTGCAGGCCCACCAGCCCAGTGGCATCGAAGCGGCGATCAGCCAAGCCCAGCGCAGGTCATTCATCCACGGTTGCAAGATCCAGAACGCCAACCAGGCCCACAAGGTGCCGACGGTACCGGGGGCAAGCGGGCTCAAGCCGGAGCCAAAACCCAGCGCGATGAAGTGCGCGGGTTGCTCCAGCATGAAGCGGGCGCCGGGTCGCACCGGCCCAAGTGCCACCGGGGTTGGAGTCACAGCGTTTTCAGGCATGGCGCGATGCCAAGCTGTCGTGTAAGCGCCGAGGGCAGAGCATCTTACCCCTGCTGCGGCTCGGCAAAGCGCTGCCAACTGATGCAGCGCACGCCGTCGCGGGTGTAGTTCTCTGGTGCGCCGTGAATCAGCCAGGGTGCGGGTGCCGGTTCGGTCACAAAGCGTGAGGCGCGTTGACCGGCGCGCACCAGGTCTGGCGTGATGGTCTGGCTGGATTTGATCTCCACGCATTGCAGTCCGTGTTCGGTTTCGAACACCAGATCGGCTTCCAAGCCGTTGTTGTCGCGCCAGAAATAGAGGTCGGTGGGCAAGCCCCGGTTCAGACGAAACTTGCGAAATTCGTTCAGCACCCAGGTCTCGAAAAGGGCACCCCGCATCGGGTGTAGTGCCAACAACTGTGGGTCTCGGATGCCGACCAGCCAGGCGGCCAGGCCGGCGTCGGTAAAGTACAGCTTGGGTGTTTTGACCAGGCGTTTGCCGAAATTGCGGTGGTAGGGGGGTAGCAAAAAGAGTAGGTCGCTGGATTCCAGTACCGAGAGCCATTGCCGCGCTGTGGTGTGACTGACGCCGGCATCCGTGGCCAGTGACACCAGGTTCAGCAAGGTGCCGCTGCGCCCCGCACACAGGCGTACAAAGCGTTGAAAAGTAGTGAGATTTTGTACCTGCAGGAGCTGGCGCACGTCGCGTTCAATGTAGGTGAGGACGTAGGAGCCAAACCAGTCGTTAGCGTCCATGGCGGTGCACTGGTTTTGCCAAAGTGCCGGATACGCGCCCCGCCAAAGATGGGTGTGAAGGTCATCGCTGATCCCCAGTTTGATCTCCGATAAGGCCAAGGGCAATAAGCGAGCGAGCCCAACGCGCCCGGCCAGCGACTGCGTGATACCCGTCATAAGCCCGAACTGTTGCGATCCGGTCAGAATAAAGCGACCTGGCGCGCGGTCGGCATCCACCATCCCTTGCAAGTGAGAAAACAGGTCTGGCCAGCGCTGGGCCTCGTCGAAGATGGCGCCTCGCGCAAATCGTTGCAAAAACCCGCGCGGGTCAGTTTGGGCAAAGCTGAGTTCTACCGGGTCCTCCAGGGACACATAGGGTTTGGCGCCAAACACCTGCCGCACCAATGTGGTCTTGCCCGATTGCCTGGGACCTGTGACGGCCACGACGGGAAACTGCATTGCCATGCGTTGCAGCGCAATGGATACGTCTCGGGGAAATAAAGTCATACAAATTGAATAAATGATATTCGTATTGTATAAAACTCAGGCAAAGTGATCAAACGAGCTGTACTTGTTAGGTAGCTCCCGGCCCTCGCTGTCGACCAAACGCAGGCCGCTTTGCTGCTCGATCTGCCCGATCCGGGTGACTGCGGTCTGGCTGCTGCTGGCCGCGTTGGCCACCCGGGCGCGGGCGGCGGGCGGTGCCGTGAACAACAGTTCGTAATCGTCACCGCCGGCCAGCGCCCAACTGCGCCAATGGTTCTGCGCAATTTCGCTGCCTGGCCGTGGCGTGGTAGCTGCGCATAAAGCACGGGCGGCGACCAGGCTTGCCGCCAGATCGGCCTCGACGGTGGCGCCCACGCCGGATTGCTGCAGGATGTGGCCCAGATCACCGAGCAGGCCGTCGCTGACATCAATCGCTGCCGTGGCAATACCACGCAAGGCCAGTCCCAGTGCAACTCGGGGTGTGGGCTGCTCCATGCGAGCACGAGCTGCTTCAAACACCGGTGCCGGCACCGACACGGTGCCACGAAATACTTCCAGCGCCAGCCGCGCATCGCCGAGCGTGCCACTGACGTAAAGGTCGTCACCGGCGCACGCGCCGTTGCGCAGCAAGGCAAGCGAGCGTCCGTCCACGACCGGTACTTCACCCAACACCGTGATGCAGATATTCAGCGGCCCTTGGGTCGTGTCGCCGCCAATGAGTTCGCAGCCGTGCGCGTTTGCCAGTGCCAGCAAGCCCTCGGCAAACTCGGCCAGCCAGTTCTCGTCAACGCGTGGCAGCGCCAGCGCCAGGGTAAAGGCGAGAGGTTTGGCACCGCAGGCGGCGAGGTCGCTCAGATTCACGGCTAGCGCCTTGTGGCCGAGTTTGCGCGGATCGACGGTGCTGAGGAAGTGTCGGCCTTCGAGCAGCATGTCGCTGGAGATAGCCAACTGCATGCCAGGCCCCGGCTGTAGCAAGGCACAGTCATCGCCGACGCCAAGCGCCGCGCGTTGCACCGGACGCTGGAAGTAGCGAGCGATCAGGTCAAATTCACCCATCGCTTAGTGCAGGGTGCGCCGGCCATCGTCGGCGCTCAGTGCGTCGAGGACAAACATCGGCACGTCGGTGTCGAACTTTTCACCGTCTTCAGCGACGCAAAAAAAGCTGCCGTGCATCGTGCCGGTCGGGGTGCGCAGGCGGGTGCCGCTGGTGTACTGAAACCTCTGCCCGGGTTGCAGCAGGGGTTGATGCCCGACCACGCCGAGTCCGCGGACACGCTCGGTATGGCCATTGGCGTCATTGATGTTCCAACTGCGCGAGATCAGCTGCGCAGCCACTTCACCCACATTGCTGATCGTGACGGTATACGAAAACGCATACAGACCCTGCCGCGGATCCGACTGGTCGGCCAGATAGCGGGGCATCACCTCAACTCGAAACTGGTACTTGGGCATGGCGTCATCCTATCCTGTTTAAACTCCGGTCATGAGCTACCGCATCGCCCCTTCCATTCTCGCCGCCGACTTTGCACGTCTGGGTGATGAAATCAAAAACGTCATTGCTGCCGGCTGCGACTGGATTCACTTCGACGTGATGGACAACCATTACGTTCCCAATCTCACCTTCGGCCCGATGATTTGCAGTGCGCTCAAACCACACGCCAAGACGGCAGCCGGTGTCGCGGTGCCGATCGATGTGCACCTGATGGTGCAACCGGTCGATGCGCTGGCCGGTGCCTTTGTGGAGGCCGGAGCCGACCTGATCAGTTTTCACCCGGATGCGGTCAGCCACGTGCACCGCAGCATCCAGGCGATCCAGGGTCAGGGCTGCAAGGTCGGACTCGTGTTCAATCCGGCCCAGCCGCTGGATGTGCTGGACTGGGTTATCGAAGATCTGGATCTGATTCTGGTCATGAGCGTCAACCCGGGCTTTGGTGGGCAGGGATTCATAGACTCTGCTTTGCGCAAGATCGAGGAGGTGCGTCGGCGCATCACGGCCAGTGGCAAGGACATTCGCCTGGAAGTTGACGGCGGCATCAAGGTCGACAACATCCGCCGCGTTGCCGATGCCGGCGCCGATACCTTTGTCGCCGGTAGCGCCATCTTTGGCAAACCCGATTACCGCTCTGTGGTCAGCGCGATGCGGGCCGCGCTGACCAGCTAGAGTCGCCGTCGTGGCAGACCCTTTATTCAGAACTTGATCCGGCTCTGGCTCTGACCCTGGCAGGCCTTGCCGCACCGGGAGTTGGCCTTTCTTCAGCCGGGGCTGTTTTCGCTTCCACCAACGGGACCGGCTTGCCTTCACTTGGGGCCAGCATGGGCAGTTCGAGCGAAAAAGACGCTGGCGCCTCGGCACTGGGCGCCAGCGCTGCGCTGCGCGGTGCCAGCGAGCGTAGCACCAGGTTGTCGTTGACGGCCGCACCCACCTGGTAAGGTCTGGCGGGCTTGCCGTCGACCGAAATCAAGGCGTAGCCACGGTTAGCTCCGGTGGCTAGCACACCCATCAATTTGAAGTGACTGGCCGCGCTGTCGGCCAGTGCCACGGTAGCCGCTTTTTGCCCGCCGCCGAGCAGGCGTGCCACCACTTGCGGGTCAGTCTGGTCGACTCGGGAAAAAGCGGGCGCAGCAGGCAGCACGGGGTTCGCAGCGGCGCTGGCGCTCCACTTCAGCACCCAATAGGCGGTACTGGCAGCGGCCAGGGCGGCGACCAAAAAGGTGGCAATGCGCAGTCGCCAGATGCCCGGTGTTTGACTCTTCATGGAACGATTATCATAGAAGCGCCAAAGTTTTGAAAGTGATGCAAGTCCATGAAAGCATATCCCGTCCTACTGCGCCGCCGAATTCAGGATGGCTTTACGCTGATCGAATTGATGGTGGTGCTGCTCATCATCGGTGTTCTGGCCGCCCTGATTGTGCCCAACGTGCTGGACCGTGCCGACGACGCGCGCGTGACTGCCGCCAAGACCGACGTTAACAACCTGATGCAGGCGCTCAAGCTTTACAGGCTGGACAACCAGCGCTATCCAACGGCTGAGCAAGGTTTGCAGGCCTTGCTGACCAAGCCGACCGCAGCACCGGTACCGCCGAACTGGAAGCCCTATCTCGACCTGTTGCCCAACGACCCTTGGGGCAAGCCCTATGTCTACCTCAATCCCGGCGTCAAGGGCGAAGTCGACGTGATGTCCTTTGGCGCCGACGGCCAGCCCGGCGGTGAAGGCAAGAATGCGGATATTGGCAGCTGGCAACCCTAGGAGCCTGTCGGACTTTGCACGCGGGTGCGCCGGCTTCACGCTGCTCGAATTGTTGGTGGTGGTTGCAATCATCGCCCTGGTGTCAGTCGGCGTCGGTTTTTCGATGCGCGACTCGTCGATGGTGGCGCTTGAGCGCGACGCCGAGCGTTTGAGCGCGCTGCTGGAGTCGGCGCGAGCCAGGTCCCGGGTCAGTGGTGTTCCGGTGCGCTGGCAGGCCAGCGCAGAAGGATTTCGTTTTGAGGGCCTGGGCGCATCAGAGTTGCCGCAGCAATGGCTGGACCCGGATACCGGTGTGGCAGAGACGGCTGGCCCGGTGACACTCTTGCTCGGCCCGGAGCCCGTCATTGGGCCGCAGGAGTTGACCTTGGTCTCACGCAGCGCAGCGGCAAGAAGCGTGCGCTTGGCAACCGATGGGCTGCGTCCTTTTTCGGTACAAGCGGCGTTGCAGTGAGCATGTTCAGGCGGCAGCGCGGTTTTACCCTGGTTGAGGTGCTGGTTGCCTTGGGCATTGTGGCGATCGCACTGACGGCCGGTTTGCAGGCCAGCGCCGCGCTGACCCGCAATGCGCAGCGTCAGTCGGACATCCTGCTGGCGCAGACCTGTGCTGAAAACGAGCTCATCAAGGTGCGTCTGGCCAAACAGATGCCCGGCGTCGGGGACAGCAGCGTTCCGTGTGAACAAGCCGGGACGGTCTTTGTCGTGGCGCTGGCCGTTCGTCCCACACCCAACCCGAACTTCTTGCGTGTCGATGCCCAGGTCAGCAAGGAGGAAGCGCCGGTGCTGCATCTGTCGACCGTGGTGGGGCGTTACTGATGCGCTGCCAGCGTGGCTTTACGCTGATCGAACTGCTGGTGGCGATCGGTCTGTTGGCACTGATGGCGGCCTTGAGCTGGCGTGGCCTCGATGGCATGACGCGCTCGCAGGCTCAGATGCGCCAGCATTCCGACGAGGTCTACGCGCTGCAGGCGGGGCTGGCGCAGTGGGGCGCCGATCTCGATGCGCTGGCGCTGCAACCCAATACCCAGAGTCTCGATTGGGACGGGCGGGCCTTGCGCATTTTGCGCCGCAGTTCGGCAACGCCGGGCGAGGGTCTGAGCGTGGTGGCCTGGTCGCGTCGCAGTGTCGATGGCCAGGGTCAATGGATGCGCTGGCAGTCAGCGCCGCTGCAAACGCGCGGCGCCTTGCAACAGGCATGGCAAAACGCGGCGTTGTGGGCACAGAGCCCCTCTGAAGATGATCGTCGGCGCGAGGTCCGCATTGCGGCGCTCGACCAATGGCAAATCTACTACTACCGCAGCGATGCCTGGAGCAATCCTCTGTCCAGCGCCGGAAACCCCGGCGACGCCAAGGCAGCCAACGACACCGCTGCGATTCCAGACTCGGTGCGCCTGGTGCTGACGCTGGCACCGGGTCAAGCCATCAGCGGGACTGTTACGCGTGACTGGCTGCGTCCGGGCGTGGGAGGTGGCAAGTGAAGCGCGCCAAGCAGCGCGGCGCCGCCATCCTGACCGCGATGCTGACCGTCGTGCTGGTGGCGACGCTGGCTGCCAGCACGCTTTGGCAGCAATGGCGCGCGGTTGAAATCGAGGCCGCCGAGCGCAGTCGAGCACAGTCGGTATGGGTGCTCAACGGCGCGCTCGATTGGGCGCGGCTGATCCTGCGCGAGGATGCCCGCAAGGGCGGCACCGATCATCTTGGCGAGCCTTGGGCGGTGCCGCTGGAGCAGGCACGCTTGTCGACTTTTCTGGCCACTGATCGAAGTGACACGCTGGCTGCCGACGAAGCGCAGGACGCTTTCTTGTCGGGGCAGATCGTCGACCTGCAGGCCCGACTCAATATCACCAATCTGGCGCAGAACGGAAAGATTGACGAACCGAGCCGGATTGCTTTCAGCCGACTCTTCGATCAGTTGAACCTGCCGGCTAGCGAACTCATGGCCATGATCGCAAATTTGCGTCTGATCCAGGACGGCAGCGCCCAGGCGCTGGCCAATATGACGCTGCCCCTGTTGCCGCGCGACCCCGACGAGTTGACCTGGCTGGGCTTGTCGCCGTCGACCATTGCCAGCCTGCGCCCCTTCATCACGATCTTGCCGATGCCCACGCCGGTCAATCTCAATACCGCTGCGGTCGAGGTGATTTACGCCTGTGTCGAAGCCTTTGAGATGGCTGATGCCAGCCGCCTGGTGCGCGAGCGTGGTGCTTCGCCTCTGACCTCGCTGGCGGATGCGACCAAAGTCTCGGGCAATGCGGCAGCGCGCTTTGTGGAAGGGCAACACAGCGTGGCGACCCGGTTCTTCGAAGTGCGCGGTAATCTGCAGGTCGATCAGACCACGGTGCTGGAGCGATCAGTGGTGCAGCGCGACGGCCTCGACGTGAAAACCTTGTGGCGAAAGCGCGGTGTGACAGCGTCAGGCAGCCCCGTACAATGACCGCCGAGACCTGCGCATGACCACCCTAATCGTTACCCTTTCTTCAGAGTCGGCGGACGCGGCGGCGCTGTACGACTACCTGTTGAGTCCGGATGGCGTCAGCATTGGCGAACAGTCGCGTGTGCCGCTGGCATTGCTGCCAGCGCTGGACAACGCCACCGAAGTGGTTGTGCTGGTGCCGGTCGAAAAACTGTCCTGGCATCGGGTGCAGTTGCCCAAGGGAAGTCTGGATCGGCGCTTTTTCCAGGAGGCAGGCGCGCCGCGGCTGCGTGCCGTGCTGGACGGGTTGCTGGAAGACCAGTTGCTTGACGAGACCGCTCAACTGCACTTTGCGATCGAACCCGGCGCCAGCGCCAATGCCCCGGTTTGGGTTGCCGTCTGTGACCGTGACTGGTTGCGCAGTTCGTTGCAGGCGCTGGAGCAGTCCGGGCGATCGGTCAGCCGGGTCGTACCCGAGTTCGCGCCGGACGCGCTGGGCGATGCGCTCTACGCGACCGGTGCGGCGGATCAGCCCAGAATTGTTTTTGGCAACGGTGGGGGTGTCACGCTGTGGCCCCTGTCCAAGGCCTCGGTGCTGCTGCTGAATTGGCCCGAGGCGCGCGCCGTCGTGGCCGAACCGGCAGTGGCCACTCTGGCCGAGCAATTGTTCACGCGCAGCGTCACTTTGCAGCAAGTCGGCCAGCGACGTTTGCAGGCGCTGCAGTCAGCCTGGGATCTGGCCCAATTCGATCTGGCCAACTCGTCCGGTGCCAGAACCCGAAAGCGTGTGTCGGAGTCCTTTGTCAGCCTGTTGCGCGCGCCGCGCTGGCGTGCCGCGCGGCTGGCACTGCTGACGCTGTTGCTGGTCAATCTGGTCGGGCTGAACGCCTGGGCCTGGCGTGAGCAAGCCAGGACCCAGGCCAGGCGTGCCGAGATCAGTGAAGTGCTGACCAGCACCTTTCCCAATGTGCGGGTGGTGGTTGATGCGCCGATTCAGATGAGCAAGGAGGTGGCCGCCCTGCAACGCACCAGCGGTGCCGCCAGTGCGCGCGATCTGGAGGTCATGATGGCCGCGTTCGGGCTTGCCGCTGGGGCCAATACGACACCAACGGCGATTGAATACGCCACCGGCGAACTGCGTCTGAAGGGACTCAGACTCAAGCCCGAGGAGATCGCCGCGATCAGCTTCAAGCTCAAACCCCAGGCTTATGCGCTGAGCGCCGAGGCTGACAGCCTGGTCATGAAGCAGGTGACAGCGCCATGACGACCTTGTCACTTCTGGTGCAGCGCTGGCAGGCGGTCACGGGGCGCGAGCGCCAGCTGGTGCTGGCGGCACTGACACTGGTGCTTGCGGCCCTGCTGTGGTGGCTTGGTGTGGCACCGGCGCTCGCCACGCTGCGCTCGGCCGAGAGTCAACGCCTGCTGCTCGATGCACAACTGCAGCAGATGCGCAGTCTTCAGGCCGAGGCCAAGGCGCTGCAGGCGCAGCCCAGGATCACTGCCGACGAGGCGCGGCGTTTGCTGGAGGCGTCGGTCAAGCCGCTGGGAGCGACGGCGCAGTTGAGCGTGGCCGGCGAACGCGCCACCGTCAGCCTCAAGGGAGCTTCGGCTGACGCGCTGGCGCAATGGCTGGTGTTGGTGCGTCTAAATGCACGTACCGTGCCGAGCGAGGCGCGCCTGCTGCGCAGCGCCAATGGCAGCTGGGATGGCACCCTGACTCTGAACCTCAAGTGATGCGGCAAACGACATCTGCGTGGTCGTGGGCGGCAGCCGGGGCGGTGCTTGGCTTGCTTGTTGCCACCCTGCTAGGCGCGCCGGCGCACTGGCTGACTCTGCCTTTGCAGATTGCACTCGATGACCGGGTCGTCTTTGATGATGCACGCGGCACGCTCTGGAACGGTTCGGCCCGTCTGGGACTGACCGGCGGTGCTGGCAGCAACGATGCGGCCAGTTTGCCCGGGCGCTTGAGCTGGGTGATCCGGCCGGCCTGGTCAGGCTTGCAGGTCGAGCTGCTGGCCGACTGCTGCATGCAGCAGGCCTGGCGACTCAGTGCGCAGCCGCGCTGGGGTGGCGCCAGCCTGGCTCTGGCTGACAGCCTGTCGCAGTGGCCGGCGCAGTGCTTGACCGGCCTGGGCACGCCATGGAACACAGTGCAGTTGGAGGGCTCGCTTACGCTTTCGACACAGGCGCTGTCGCTGCAATGGGCCTGGGGGCGATTGCTTCTGGCCGGACGGGCGCAAGTCGATGCGGCGCAGATTTCTTCGCGCCTGTCGACGCTCAAACCGATGGGCAGCTACCGCATTGCGCTGCTCGGCGGCGCGACGCCCAGCATCGCGATCGAGACGCTGGAGGGCAGTCTACAATTATCCGGCAATGGCCAATGGGTCGGCTCAAGGTTCAGATTCGAGGGTGTTGCCAGCGCTGCGCCAGAGCGCATTGAGGCTTTGTCCAATCTTCTGAACATCATCGGGCGCCGTGACGGCGCACGTGCCATCATCAAAGTGGGTTGAATCGGTATGAAATTTGCGGTCTTGCAGCGTCCCTCCAGCATCGTTTGTGCAGCGGCCATCAACACCTTGCTGGCCGCATCGATCAGCTTGTTTGCTTTCGATCTGGCAGCCCAGACGACGGCTGCCGCCAAGGCCGGTGAGCCGGTCACGCTGAATTTCAGCAATGCCGAAATCGAGGCGGTGGCACGCACCATGGCCAGCATCACGGGTTTCAATGTGGTGGTTGATCCAAGGGTCAAAGGTACGCTGACACTGGTCACCGAGAAGCCGATCAGCCGCGGCGCGGCGATGAACCAGTTTCTGGCCGCACTGCGCCTGCAGGGCTTCACGATGGTGGAGTCAGCTGGCCTTTATAAGGTGATCCCGGAGGCTGACGCCAAACTGCAAAGTGGCGGCGTGTCGGTCAGTGACAATACCCCGGCTGGCACTGACCTGGCGGCTGGCAACCAGATCAGCACGCAGATCTTCAAGCTCAACTTTGAATCCGCCAATAATTTGGTCACGGTGCTGCGCCCCTTGATCAGCCCGAACAACACCATCAACGCCAACCCGGGCAACAATTCGCTGGTAATCACGGACTATTCGGACAATCTGCGCCGCCTGGCACGCATCATTGCCGCGATGGATGTGGCCAACGCCACCGGCGTCGAAATACTGCCGCTCAAGCACGCGATTGCGGCTGATCTGGCGCCGCTGGTGCTGCGTCTGCTCGAGTCTGCGGGTACTGCTACGGTCGGCGGCGACACCTCGTTCAAGACCACGCTGATTGCCGAGCCGCGCTCCAACACGCTGCTGCTGCGCGCTGCCAACCCGGCCCGGGTGGCGCTGGTGCGTTCGCTGGTGGACAAGCTCGATCAACCGGTGGCGCCAGCCAGCAACGGCGCCGCCGGCAACATCTATGTGGTCTATCTGAAGAATGCCGACGCCACCAAACTGGCTGCCACCCTGCGCGCCGCCATGACCGGCCAGGCCCCGGCTGCCGCTGCGCCTGCCGCTGGCGGCGCAGCGGCAGCGGCACCGGCAACCATCTCTGCAACCGGTGGACAGATCCAGGCCGACGCGGCCACCAATTCGCTCATTATTACGGCACCCGAGCCCCAATATCGCCAGTTACGTGCGGTCATTGACAAGCTCGATTCCCGCCGTGCCCAGGTGTTGGTGGAGAGCCTGATTGCCGAGGTCAGCACCGACAAAGCGGCACAGTTTGGCATTCAGTGGCAGGCGCTACTTGGGGCCGGCAGCGCCAATCTCGGAGTCATGGGCACCAATTTCTTGCCCCCTGGAACGACGAATATTTTCACTCTGGCTGGAGCCATTCAAAGCAGCACACCCAGTATTCCGGCAACCTCGGCGGGCGGAAACTTGGTCTTCGGCCACAAGATCAATGATCTGTTTGTTCTCGGCGCCATAGCCAATCTGCTTCAAACGACCGGTGACGGAAACGTGTTGTCAACGCCGACGCTGTTGACGCTGGACAATGAAGAAGCCAAGATTGTGATTGGCCAGAATGTGCCATTCCCTACCGGCTCGTACACGAACACCGGCTCAAGTGCCAGTACCGGCACCGTCAACCCGTTCACAACAGTCGATCGCAAAGACGTCGGTCTGACGCTCAAGGTCAGACCGCAGATCAGCGAAAACGGCACTGTCAAGATGGTTATCTACCAGGAGGTGTCCTCCATTGCGGCTGGCACCCTGAATAACCAAAATGGCCCCACGACCAACAAAAGATCGATTGAGTCCACTGTCGTCGTGGATGACGGCAACCTCGTGGTGCTGGGGGGTCTGTTGCAGGACGAGTATTCCGGCAACGAGCAAAAGATCCCGATGCTCGGGGACATGCCCGGGGTTGGCGCCTTGTTCAGGACCGACACGCGCGAGCGAAAGAAGACCAATCTGATGGTTTTCCTGCGCCCGGTCGTGGTGCGCAGCAGTGCCGACGTTGACGCACTGTCATTGGATCGCTATGACCTGATGCGAGGCGTGCAGAAGCTTGCGCAACCGGCCGAGAGCATCACAGTGCCGGTCAACGAGGCGCCGGTGATGAGCGCCCTGCCCAAACCGGCCAGCGCGCGGCCGGTACCGGCGCCCATGTTGGCACCGGCCCTGTCGGATACTTGGGGTGGCGGCCCCGGGAGCAGGCCAGCACCAACCGCGCCCGCAGCCAACACCGGGCCATGAGGCGAGGATCAGACCGCCATGCGCTACCCGCTGCCTTACGCGTTCGCCCGCACGAATCAGTTGTTGCTGCAGGAGGATGAGTCCGGTCACCTGACGCTGTGCCTGCATGGCGAGTCCGGTGCCAGCGGCATGAGCGAGATCATGCGCAAGTACCCGGTGCGCCAGATTGAGGCGCTGGCCGCGCCGGCGCTGATCCAGCGCATCAGCGCGGCTTATGCGCAGGGGGAGTCGAGCGCGGCGGCAGTGGTCAGTGAGGTCGAGAGCGACGCCGACCTGTCACGCATGATGCAGGACTTGCCGGCCATCGAAGACCTGCTGGAAACGTCGGACGACGCACCCATCATCCGCATGCTCAATGCGCTGCTGACGCAGGCCGCACGCGATGGCGCCAGCGACATCCACATCGAACCCTACGAGCGCCACTCCAGCGTACGCTTTCGCGTCGATGGCACCTTGCGAGAGGTGGTGCAACCGAACCGTGCCCTGCATGCGGCCTTGATTTCGCGCCTGAAGATCATGGCCGACCTGGATATTGCCGAGCGCCGTCTGCCGCAGGATGGCCGCATCTCGTTGCGTATTGGCACGCGGGCCGTGGATGTGCGCGTCAGCACGCTGCCCAGTGCCCATGGTGAGCGCGCGGTGCTGCGTCTGCTTGATAAATCGGAAGGGCGCTTGAGCCTGGAAGCGCTCGGCATGCAGGGCGATGTCTTGAGGCGCTTCGAGCACCTGGTGACGCAGCCACATGGCATCGTGCTGGTCACCGGTCCGACAGGTTCCGGCAAGACCACCACGCTTTATGCCGCGCTCAGTCGGCTTGACGCCGGTCGCAGCAACATCATGACCGTCGAAGACCCGATCGAATACGAATTGCCGGGCGTCGGCCAGACGCAGGTCAACGCGAAGATCGAGCTCACTTTTGCCAAGGCCCTGCGCGCCATCCTGCGCCAGGACCCGGATGTCATCATGATCGGTGAAATCCGCGATTTCGAGACTGCACAAATCGCCATTCAGGCTTCGCTGACCGGCCATCTGGTATTGGCGACCCTGCATACGAACGACGCCGCCAGTGCCGTCACGCGGCTGACCGACATGGGGGTCGAACCCTTCCTGCTGAGTTCGTCGCTGCTGGGCGTGCTGGCACAGCGCCTGCTGCGCAAGCTGTGCCGCTCCTGCCATGGCGCCGGTTGCGAGCAATGCGGTCAGACCGGCTACGCCGGGCGCTCCGGCGTCTTCGAATTGCTGATCACCGATGATGCGATTCGGGCCCAGATTCACAGCAAGGCCTCCGAAGCCGATATACGTGCCGCGGCGCTGGCCGCTGGCATGATGCTGATGCGCGACGACGGCGAGCGCCTGGTACAGCTGGGGCTGACTTCGCGTGAAGAGCTGGTGCGTGTGACGCGGGACTGATATGGTGCCCCCACGCTTGTCACTTTGTGTACTGCGCGAGGCCTTGCAGGCCGCGGCTCGCGAGACGCTTCGCCTCTGTCGCCTGTCCGATCCAGCTCAAGCCGGCTCAGAGCCGCAGGCTCCAGCCCCGGGGGGGCTGGCCTTGCTTGGGGCGGCCCGGCGCGGCGGCCGGCTTGCAGGATAGTCAAGAGCTTCGTTATGCCGGTTTACTCATTCGAGGCGCTGACGGCCGAGGGACAAACCCGCAAGGGCGTGATCGATGCTGATTCGGCCAAGGCCGCGCGCGGCATGTTACGGGGCCAGTCGCTGGTGCCGATCAAGCTTGAAGTGGTGGGTGCCGATGCCGGCCATGTGGTTGGCAAGGACGGCCTGGCGCAAAGTGGCAGACGGCTGCAGCGGCGCGTCTTCAATGCCAATGCCCTTGGCGTCTGGACGCGCCAGCTGGCCGGACTTGTTTCGTCCGGACTGCCGCTGGAGCGCGCCCTGAGTTCACTGTCGGACGAGGCTGAACGGGAGAACGAACACCATCTGCTTGCAACATTGCGCGCCGAGGTCAACGGCGGCTCCACCTTCGCTCGAGCGCTGGCACAACATCCGCAGGAGTTCTCAAGCATCTTTATCGCCGTGATCGGCGCCGGCGAGCAAAGCGGTAATCTGGGACAGGTGCTGGAGCGACTCGCCGACGACATCGAGGAACAGCAGACGCTCAAGTCCAAACTGCTGGGCGCCGCGCTCTATCCAGCGATCGTGACTCTGGTGGCGATCGTGATCGTGCTGTTTCTGGTGACCTATGTGGTGCCGCAGGTGGCGCATGTTTTTGCCAGCAGCAAGCGGGCCTTGCCGATTCTGACGGTGATCATGATAGGCATCAGCAACTTTGTGCGCTCCTATGGCTGGATACTGCTGATCATTCTGGTGGGCGCTGCCTTCGCCGCCCGGCTGGCCCTGGCAAACGTGCTGTTTCGAGAGCAATTTGATGCGGCTTGGCTGAAGCTGCCGATCCTGGGAAAACTGGCGCGCAGCTACAACACGGCGCGTTTTGCCAGCACGCTGGCGATGCTGGCCGCTGCCGGCGTGCCCATTCTCAAGGCACTGCAGGCTGCCGCCGACACGCTTTCGAACAGCGCCATGCGAACCGATGCGCTTGATGCATTGATACTGGTGCGCGAGGGTGCTCCGCTGGCTTCGGCCCTGGCGCAGAAGAAGCGCTTTCCCGCGCTGCTGGCGATGTTCGCGCGTCTGGGGGAACAGACCGGTCAGTTGCCGCTGATGTTGCAGCGTGCTGCCCGGCAGTTGAGTGCTGAGGTGACGCGACGTGCCATGCAACTTGCCACCCTGCTGGAGCCATTGCTGATCGTGGCCATGGGCGTGATCGTGATGCTCATCGTGCTGGCCGTGCTGCTGCCCATCATCCAGCTCAATCAGTTGGTCAAGTGACGCGTCTGAAATAACTCCCGCGGCAGTCCCACTCACGCCACCGTTACGCCGATGTCGGCATCGACCGTGCCAAAGAGCAACAAGTAGGCCGTGTTGCCATGCCCCGGCAATGGGCAGGTGCCGCTGCCGGAGCCGGAGTTCACTGGAGCAAAGTCCTGGTCATAGAGCTTCCAGGCCGTGCCGCCGCTGAGTGTCACCGAGCCTTCGACTGGCAGCTGGCGCCACTCGGAATAACCTTCCGCACCGATCAAGACCGAATGGGTGCCCACACCCAGTGCCGGCACGTTCAGCAAAGGGCGGAACAGACTGCTGCCGACGCGCACCCACTCTTCGCCAGTGCGGGTCTCGATCAGCACGTCGTCCAGGTCGCGCCCCTGCGCCACCGGTATCTTCAGACACATTTGAGCCACGTTGTCGCTGCCAGAGGCATCGGCAATCTGGTCATGCTTGTCAATGGGGTCGGCGCTGGCCAGCACGTAACCCGGCAAATCAGGTACGCCAGCCAGGGTGAAGACAACACCGCCTTCCACCATTCCCAGTGAATCAAATCTGTCGTTGACGGCCAGCCACTTGCGTCCGAGCCGGGCTTGCCAGGCGGCTGACAGTTCTTTCTTGGGCACCATCCGCTGCGCGTAGGGTAGCTCGAACAGGACGTGACCCATGCCAGACGGAATCCTTGCCAACAGGTAGCTCTGACCCTGCGTCGCTGCTGTCCAGTAGGCGTTATTGGGACTGTCATCGCTGGAAAACGTTCCGTCGCTGCGCAGCTTCAGGCTCGCCGGGGATGCGACCCAGGCGCCCGAGGCGTACTTTGAGATGGCAAGTGTGCGGTCCGCCTGGACTTGCAGGCGCACCAAGCCCTTGTAGTGAGCGTACACGCCTGCCATAGTGTTGAGTTGGGCAGCGCTGGCGAGTGCCTCGGGTTTTGGTGTCGATGGCACGGCAGCTGGCAGCGCACTGATGCGGCTGCGCTCCAGCAGAGCATTCAGAAGAATGCGCTCGGCCAGAACGCCAGATCCATAGCCGGTCGAGCTGCCGGTGATCATCAGCGCCAAGCCCTCGTCCGGTGCGACGAAGAAATCGCTGCCATAGACGCTGGTGCCGCCGTTCTTGTGCCAGGCGGTCACGCCCACGGCGGCCAGACCGCCTTGGCGCACACCATCCCAGCCGAGCCCGTAAGCGTCCTGATTCATTACTGGCCGCAGCGCTTGGGTCAGTGTCTGGTCGCGCGCCATCTCGGCCACCGACGCTGGCTGCAGGATGCGCGTGCTGTCAAGCTGCCCGCCGTTGAGCAGCATGCGCGCTAGGCGGGCCATTTCGGAGGGCGTCGAATAGAGGCCGCCGGAAGCGTAGGCCAGCGTGAATTCCTGGCTCTGCTTGGTGCTGCCCGAAAACCCCGGCGCGAAACTGCCGTCGGCAAACGCCGTAAGAGCAAAGCGGCTGCGCGGCATGCCCAGTGGTGTCAGGATCTCGTTGGCGACAAACTGTGCGTAAGTCGTTCCCGTCAGAGCCTGGACCAGGGGTTCGATCATCGTGAACCCGTCGTTGCAATACACCGACATCTCGCCGGGTAAGTGCTTCAGCCGCGCTGTGGCCAGCGTTTGCATCACCTGCGCTGCGTAGCCGTCTCGGGCTGAAGTGCTGAAGATGCCCCGGTAATCGCTGCCGGGAAAGCCCGAGGAGTGGCTTAGCAGCATACGCACCGTGACCTGTGCAAACTCGGGCGATGCCATTTTAAAGGCGCTCAGGTAGCGTTGCAGGGGTTGGTCCAGGTTCACCTGGCCGCGCTCGACCAGGATCATGGTCGCAATCACGGCAAGCATCTTGCTGCAGGAGCCGATGCAAAAAAGGGTATCGACGGTAGGCGCTGCTTTGCTGTCCTTGTCGATGATGCCAAAGGCCTCGGCCCAGATCAGCCGCTCCCGGTCGATCAGAGCGACCGAGATCGACGGTGTATCGGTCGCACTCAGGGCCGTGGCGATGGCGGCGCGGGCATCGGCAATGGTGGCGTCATAGCGTTGTCTGGAACTGCTGCCACAGGCTCCCAGCAGGTTTGGCGCAGCCATGCTGAGGCCGGACACGCCGACCACGCGCAACATGTGACGGCGGGAGACGGCACCTGGCAAGGGATCGATGCGCGGGTCTCTATTCCTGCCAATGGGCGAGATTGGGAAATGGCTCATGTTGGTTTCCTTGGTAGCGGCCTGAGAAGGCCCGCATCGCATTGTTTGCCAGCTCAGGCTCCGGCAACTTGCGGTGGGTCAACTGTTGCATCTGCCCGATTACACTTTGCGCAACGCGTGAACCAGTCACGAAATTATGAAGTTGACACTTGAAACCCTTTGACCTTGATGCGGCCGTCATCGACCTGGACGGTACCTTGGTCGATACCCTGAACGACTTTGTGTTGGCGCTCAACCTGATGCTGGCCGACTTGCCGACTCCCTACCGAGACCATCGAGTCAGCCATGAGACCGTGGCCACGCTGGTGGGCAAAGGTTCTGAACACCTGATCACTAGCGTTCTGGGACAGGTCCGTGTCGGTCTGTCCGAAGATCTTTATAGCCTTGCATGGTCAAGTTACCAGCGCCATTACATGGTTATCAATGGCCAACACGCGACCATCTATCCGGGTGTGGTTGCAGGCTTGCGGCAATTGAGGGAGCATGGCCTGAAGCTGGCCTGCCTGACCAACAAGCCGACTGCGTTTGCCTTGCCACTGCTCAGGACCAAGGGGCTGGCCGGATTCTTCGAGTTCACCTTTGGTGGCGATGCCTTCGAACGCAAGAAGCCCGATCCGCTGCCGCTGCTGAAAACCTGCCAGGCCTTGAAGACGACGCCAGCGCGTACCCTGATGATTGGCGACTCCAGCAACGACGCGTTGGCTGCGCGTGCCGCCGGTTGCCCGGTGCTGCTCGTCACTTACGGCTACAACCATGGCGAGCCGATACGGACTGCCGATGCCGATGCGTTTGTGGATTCGTTGGAGCAGCTGTTTCCACAGCTGCTCCAACCGCAGTTGCCAATGGATCGAGTTTGATACACTGCCAGCATGTTCATTCACCGCATCTGGATCACGGGTTGTAGCGACCGGGGAGCATGGCCCTGGCGTTCGCAACAAACTTTGTCGGGTCAAACCTGACAGCGTTCTGTTTGCCCGTTGAACGAACTGCAGCCGGTCGGGCTGTGAGCCAAACCCGTCACGCACACCAGGTTTGGCCCTGATTTGAAAGATGCAATCCCGTGATCTCTGAACTCGAATTCAAAAGCCTGAGCGCTCAAGGCTATAACCGCATTCCGCTGCTGGCAGAAGCTTTTGCCGATCTCGAAACGCCGCTATCGCTGTACCTCAAACTTGCGCATTCCAGAGACGGCGGCAAGCACAGCTTTCTGCTCGAATCAGTGGTCGGCGGTGAGCGCTTTGGCCGCTACAGCTTCATTGGGCTGCCGGCGCGCACCCTGTTGCGCAGCAGCGGCTTTGGCGCCGCCGCGCGCACTGAGGTGGTGACCGACGGCGCAGTGGTGGAGACATCAAGCGCCAACCCGCTCGACTTCATCGCTGACTATCAGAAACGTTTCAAAGTGGCCCTGCGACCGGGTCTGCCGCGTTTTTGTGGCGGACTGGCGGGCTACTTCGGTTACGACACCGTGCGCTACATCGAGAAAAAGCTTGAAGCCTCGTGCCCGCCCGACACGCTGGGCTGCCCCGACATTCTGTTGCTGCAATGCGAAGAACTGGCGGTGATCGACAACCTTTCGGGCAAGCTATATTTGATTGTCTACGCCGATCCGGCGCGAGGCGAGGCCTATGCCAACGCCAAGAAACGCCTGCGCGAGTTGCGCGAGCAACTCAAATATTCGGTCAGTGCGCCGCTGGTGAAACCGACGCAGAGCTACCCCAGTGAGAGGGAGTTCGCCAAGGCCGATTACATCGCTGCGGTGGAGCGCGCCAAGGAACTGATTGTCGGTGGCGACTTCATGCAGGTGCAGGTCGGCCAGCGCATCAAGAAGCGTTACACCGAGTCGCCGCTGAGCCTGTATCGGGCGCTGCGCTCGCTCAACCCCAGTCCTTATATGTATTACTACCATTTTGGTGATTTCCACGTGGTCGGGGCTTCACCCGAGATATTGGTGCGCCAGGAACAGATCGCTGTGGACGGGCAGTCGGAGCAGAAAATCACCATTCGGCCACTGGCCGGAACCCGTCCCCGGGGGGCAACGGCAGAAAGAGACAAAGCGGCTGAACTGGAGTTGCTGGCAGATCCGAAAGAACGCGCTGAGCATGTGATGCTGATTGATCTGGCGCGCAACGACATCGGCCGTATTGCCAAGATCGGCAGCGTCAAGGTGACCGAGGCCTTTTGCGTCGAGCGTTACAGCCATGTGATGCACATTGTGAGCAATGTCGAAGGCGCGCTCAATGACGGAATGACCAGCATGGATGTGCTCAAAGCCACCTTCCCGGCAGGCACGCTGACCGGCGCACCCAAGGTGCATGCGATGGAAGTGATTGATCAGTTGGAGCCGAGCAAGCGCGGTCTTTACGGCGGTGCCTGCGGCTACCTCAGCTACGCAGGCGATATGGACGTGGCGATTGCCATCCGCACCGGCATCGTCAAGGATCAGATGCTGTACGTGCAGGCGGCGGCAGGCGTGGTTGCCGATTCGGTTCCGGAACTGGAATGGCGCGAGACCGAAGCCAAGGCGCGTGCCTTGCTCAGAGCCAGTGAGCTGGTCGAAGAAGGACTGGAGTGAATCATGGACCAAAAAATCAAGGTTCTGATGATCGACAACTACGACAGCTTTACCTACAACATTGTGCAGTACATGGGCGAATTGGAGGCCGAGGTCGAGGTCGTTCGCAATGACGAAATCACACTGGACGAGATCGATGCGCGGCTGCGGTCGGGTCGGCTCGATCGACTCGTGATTTCACCGGGCCCGTGCTCACCGGCCGAGGCTGGCATTTCGGTGGCCGCAATCCAGCGTTTTGCCGGCGAGCTGCCGATGCTCGGGGTCTGTCTGGGCCATCAGGCGATCGGAGCGGCGTTCGGCGCAACGATCGTTCGTGCGCAACAGCTGATGCATGGCAAGACCAGCTTAGTCAGCAACACGCAAGAGGGTGTGTTTGCAGGATTGCCGCCAAAGTTCACAGTGAACCGTTACCACTCGCTGGCGATTGAGCGCGCCGGTTGCCCAGCCTGCCTGAAGGTTACAGCGTGGACCGATGACGGTGAAATCATGGGCGTCAGGCACAGCACGCTGGACGTCGAGGGTGTGCAGTTTCACCCGGAAAGCGTATTGACCGAACACGGCCATCAAATGCTCGCAAACTTCCTGAAGACCAACCGATGATGAAAGTCGACTTGCGCAGCGATACGGTCACGCAGCCGACGCCAGGCATGCTCAGCGCCATGATGACGGCGTCGCTGGGTGACGATGTGTATGCCGACGATCCGAGTGTGAACGCCTTGCAGGAAAAGATTGCGGCACTGCTGGGCTTTGAAGCGGCCCTGTTTATGCCGACCGGGACCCAGAGCAATCTATGTGCCGTTTTGACCCATTGCCAGCGCGGCGACGAGTATCTCGTTGGTCAGATGGCGCATTGTTACCGCTGGGAGGGTGGCGGCGCCGCGGTTCTAGGCAGCGTGCAACCGCAACCCTTGAGTCACCAGAGCGATGGCAGTTTGCTGCTGGCCGACATCGACGCTGCCATCAAGCCCGACGACGAGCACTGTGCACGAACCCGACTGCTGGCGCTGGAAAATACCTTTGGCGGAAAGCTGCTGCCATTCGACTATGTGCAGCAAGCAACTGAACTGGCCAGGAGCAAAGGCCTGGCGCGGCATCTGGATGGCGCTCGCCTGTTCAATGCCGCGGTCGCGCAGGCAGAGCTAGCCGAGGGTAAAACGGGCGCCGCCGGGCCGCCCCAAGGCGACCACGGCCCCCACGGGAGGCAGCGAAGCACACAAAGTGGCGAGCGTGGGGGCAGCATCTTTCTTGAGGCGCGCCGTATTGCTCAGTGCTTTGACAGCGTTTCAGTCTGCTTTA
>CAIVLG010000286.1 GCA_903906695.1 uncultured beta proteobacterium
AACCCTGGCCTTTGGTGGTACGGTCGTGTTGATGCCGAAGTTCAATGCGCTGGAGTACCTGGAGCTGGCCCAGCGACATCGTGTCAGTCACACCAAGCTGGTGCCGGTGCAATATCCGCGATTGATGGCGCGCATTGATTTTGATGCCTTCGATCTGTCGGGCTTCGAGGTCAAGTTTTCCACTAGCGCGCCGTTTTCTGCCAGTTTGAAGGCCGACGTCCTCAGGCGCTGGCCCGGTGCTTTGGTGGAGTTCTATGGCATGACCGAGGGCGGCGGCACCTGCATTCTTGAGGCCCATCGTTTTCCTGACAAGTTGCACACGGTCGGCAAGCCCGCTGAGGGCCATGACATCCGTCTGATCGACGACAACGGCGTGGAGTTGCCGGCAGGCGAAGCCGGTGAAGTGGTTGGTCATTCGCCGGGAATGATGCTGGGCTACCACCGCCAGAGTGCTAAAACGCGCGAGGCTGAGTGGTTTGACCCGACTGGCAAGCGCTTCATCCGCACCGGTGACATTGCACGCTTCGACGCGGACGGCTTCTTGACTCTGCTGGACCGCAAAAAAGACATGATCATCTCGGGCGGCTTCAACATCTATCCGAGCGATCTGGAGCAGGTGCTGCGCCCACACCCTGCGGTGGCAGAAGCAGCGGTGATTGGCGTGCCCTCAGCGCAGTGGGGCGAGACGCCGGTCGCCTTTGTCGTTTGCCAGCAGGGTGTTGCGGTGACGGCCGATGAATTGCTGCAATGGGTCAACCAGCGCGTCGGCAAAACGCAGCGGTTGGCCCGATTGCATTTGCTGCCTGAACTGCCGCGCAGCGCGATTGGCAAGGTGCTCAAGCGCGAGTTGCGGGAAATGAATTCGCCGAGCGGATGACCTGGTCTGGATACCTCTGGGCCAGGTTGTAGGCTTCGCCCGGATCGGTGCGCAGATCGAACAGCATGGGCAGCGGCAAGGCCGGATGCTTCAAAATAGACCCATGCAGCCATCCAGTACAACAAGCGAACGCGACGCCTTCTTCTACCAGCACGGCATCCGCGATGTCGAGTGCATTTTTGCCGACATCTCGGGCTACCCGCGCGGCAAGCTGATGCCGGCGCACAGCTTTGCGGCCGGTGCCGAGTTGCGCATCGCGCAGGCGATTGCGATGCAGGCTGTGACCGGCGACTATTCCTATGATCCGATCTTTCCGGATTCCGATCCCGACGTGCGCCTGCGCCCCGATTACGCCACGCTCAAGGTCTCGCCCTGGTCGATCACACCGCGTGCGGTGGTGATTCATGACTGTGTCGAGCTCAATGGCGAGCTCTGTGCCTTTGCCGCGCGGTCACTCCTGAAGACCGTGCTGGCGCGTTACGCGGCGCAGGGCTTGCAGCCGGTGGTGGCGCCCGAGATCGAGTTCTATCTGACGGCGCCCAGTACCGACCCGAACCTGGTGCTGGTGGCGCCGGCGGCGCGCAATGGCAGCGCCGAGGTCGGGCAATCGGCCTTCAGCCTGAACATGCTCAACGAGCTGGCGCCATTCTGGGATGATTTCCGCAGCGCGCTGGACACGCTGGGTGTCAAGGTCGATACCTGGATCCATGAGGTCGGACCGACCCAGTTTGAAATCAACCTGGTGCACGGCGACGCGCTGGCGGCGGCCGATCAGGCTTTTCTGTTCAAGTACGCGGCCAAGGAAATCGCGATCCGCCACGGCCTGAACGCCGTTTTCATGGCCAAGCCGATGGCCGGCGCGGCCGGCAGCTCGATGCACCTGCATCAGAGCGTGCTGGACTCACAAGGGCGCAACATCTTCAGCAATGAGGACGGTAGCGAGAGCGAGCGTTTTCGCCAATTCATCGGCGGGCTGCAAGCGTACGCGCCCGACCTGATGCTGATCTTTGCGCCGCACGTCAACTCCTACCGGCGCTTTGTCAGGAACAGCCAGGCGCCGGTCAATCTGCTCTGGGGTTACGACAACCGCACCACCGGCCTGCGCATTCCGGTCAGCCCCGCCGATGCCCGTCGCGTGGAAAACCGCATTGCCGGCGCCGACGCCAACCCCTATCTGGCTATCGCCGCCTCACTGGCCGCTGGTCTGGCCGGCATGGATGAAGCCCTGACGGCGACTGCGCCGATTTTGGTCAGCGACAGCGCCTACGATCAGAGTCATGCACTGGCGCGCAGCTTTCTGCCGGCGCTGGAACAAATGGAGCGCAGCGCAGCGGCCCGGCGCCTGCTGGGCGACATCTTTGTCACCGGCTTTTGCGCCGTCAAGGCGATCGAATACGAAAGCTATCTGCGCGAGATCAGCGCCTGGGAGCGGCGCTTTTTGTTGCCGCAGGTCTGACTGAATCAATGGAACCACTGCACACCATGCTCCCGAAAGAACTTACCGTTTTCCAGCGCGGCTGGCTCTCCTCCAATAACATCTTGATCGTCGGGAACGACAGCACGGCGCTGATCGACAGCGGCTACGTCACGCACGCACCGCAAACCCTGGCGCTGGTCGAATCAGCCCTGGGTGGGCGAGCACTCGATCTGCTGGTCAACACCCATTTGCACAGTGACCACTGCGGCGGCAACGCGGCGCTGCAAGGGCGCTACCCGGCGTTGAGCACGCTGATTCCACCCGGTCAGTCTCAGCACGTGAGTCAATGGGACCCGCAGGCGCTGACATACACGCCGACCGGACAGAACTGCCCGCAGTTTGACTTCAACGAGGTGCTGCAACCGGGCACCGAGATCAGGCTCGGCGACAGCGACTGGCAGGTGCACGCGGCGCCCGGCCATGACCCGCACTCGGTGATCCTGTTCGAGCCGGCCTCGCGGGTGCTGGTCTCGGCCGACGCCCTGTGGGAGCGCGGCTTTGGTGTGGTTTTTCCCGAACTGGAAGGCGTCGATGCATTCGACGCGGTGGGCGCCACCATTGATCTGATCGAAGTACTCAAACCTGCGCTGGTGATTCCGGGTCATGGTCCGCTTTTTTCGGATGTAGAGGCCGCGATTGCCTTCGCCCGTGATCGTCTGCGCGGCTTTGTGGCCAAGCCCGACAAGCACATCAAGCACGCGGTCAAAGTCCTGCTGAAGTTCAAACTGCTGGAACTGCAAAGCGTAGCGGTCGCCGACTTCCTGGCCTGGGCGCAGACCACACCCTACTTTCTGGCGATTTACCAGCAGCATTTTTCAGGACTTGACTTTGCGCAGTGGGTCGATGAACTGATCGCCGATCTGGTTCGCGCGGGGGTGGCGGCGCGCGAGGGGCAGGTGGTTCGCAATGTGGGATGAGACCGAAGCCCTGGATCAGCATTTGCTGGACCGTCAATTTCCAGTGGTTCGCGCTACCCAATAATCTGGATTTCGATGCTGATGTGACACGGCAACGATAAGAACCAATTCTCTTCGTACTGCATAGCGCAAGATGTACGGAAACTGCTTCATAACGCACTTGCGAACATCACCTGTTTCCAGCGGGTACATCAATGGATGCCGCGCAATTCGCTGGCCCGCCTCACGCACTTCGGCTGCAAAACGCCGACCCAACTCAAGGTGTATGTCGTTGTACCAGGCGCGGGCCTCGTCAAATTCGCGTCGACTCCATTCGTCAAACCGAACCTGCATCACTCACTGCCCAGTACTTCTTCCATCGAATAGGTCTTGCTCCGTCCTGCATCGTACGCAGCCAGCCGTCGAACCGCTTCTTCGCCCCAGATGCGATCAATTTCCGGGTCAGGTTTGTCCAGACTTTGTCTGAGCAAATCCATGATCTCAAACCGCGCTGTTGCCGGCAATCGAAGCGCTTCCTGTACGATTTCATTGACTTGCATAGCGTTTTCTCCGAATTCACGTTAAGGCGTAATTTACACCGTCAGCGCGGGAGGTGCCTATCCGTGGCACACGCCGCACAAATGCAGGCCGTGCCTTGCGCCGCCTCGGGAACGCTTGACAACAATGCCGCATCGAACGTGACCTTGGTGCACCAGCAGGGTGGCTGCTTGACGCCGGTTTCGCGCTCGACTTCCATAGCGCACCGATTGGGCTGCCCGCACAGCGGGCAACGGGTGGGGTCGGCGCCTGGTTTGATTTGCATGGTTGGGGGCTTCCGGATGGCTTAGACTCTGCTGACAAGATCGACACAATCAAAAGGGGACGCTTCATGGTAACGCGCAAACCACGGACAGCTTCAAGTGGCGTCGGCCCTGTAGTGTCTTCGCCATCCCAATCGGCACTGCAAGAACCCGTGCCCAGCGCGACCGAAGCGATCCAATCCGTCAAACACAACGCCCGACGCAAGAACATTCCGCCCGCGGGTATCGAGGCCCAGGGCCAGGTGCAGGAAGCAGCGCGCGTTCGCTTTGAGTACAACCCGCACTTGCCGCCGCGCCTGCGCTATTCCGACGATCCTGCCGCAGCCGACCGACTGCCGTTATTGCTGCAAACGGCCCGCGAGCGTGCCCTCACCGAAGACGAGGCGCAGGAGTTGGCCGCTGCCCTGCGTCGCCACGAACCTTGGCTGGAGTGGGCCGGCAAGCGCGAACGCCCGTGGTTTGAGGTCGAGCCACCGGCCTTGCACATTCACGACCGCGTGAGCACGCAGGCCATGCTGCGCGTGCTGGCACGCGAAGACGTGAACCGCGACCTGTTTGCCGACCCGCAGCAGAGCTACGCCCAGGCCGTGCAGTTTTACAAGCACGACGTGGACTGGAGCAACCGCATGATTCTGGGCGACAGTCTGGCGGTGATGGCCAGCCTGGCGCGGCGCGAAGACCTTGCGGCGAAGGTGCAGATGATCTACATCGACCCGCCGTATGGCATCAGCTTCAAGAGCAACTTTCAGCCGCAGCTCGGCCAGCGCGATGTGAAAGACAAGGTGCAGGACCTCACGCGCGAGCCCGAGATGGTCAAAGCCTACCGCGACACCTGGACGCTGGGCATCCATTCCTATCTGGCCTACTTGCGCGACCGGCTGGCGATGGCGCGCGAACTACTGACCGACAGCGGCAGCGTGTTTGTGCAGATTTCAGACGAGAACCTGCATCGGGTGCGCAGCGTGATGGATGAGGTGTTTGGGGCGGAGAATTTTGTGCGAATCGTCCAGTTCAAAAAGACCACCACCGCATCCGGTGATTTGCTTGCAAGTGTTTGCGACTACTTGGTTTGGTATGCGCGGGATGCCAAACAGCTTCGATATCGTGAAGTCTTTCTTGAGAAGCGTGTAGGAACGGATGGTGCCTCGCAGTATTCGTGGCTTCAATATACGGATGGCAGCCAAATCAATTTGGGTGCAAGCGCAAGTAACGAAATTCCCCCGTCTGCCAGTGTGTTCGTGCATGACAACATAACAAGCCAACGGCCAGCTCAGGGTAATGACGTAAACGCGTTTGAATTTGAAGGTCGTTCATTCACACCTGGGAAAGGAACCTTCAAGACCGATGGTCCGGGGCTTCGGCACCTTGCCAGTGCAGAGCGACTGATGGCCTTGGGAAGCACTCTCCGCTATGTGCGGTATTTGAATGACTTCCCCGTGTTCCAGCTTTCAAACTTTTGGGAGGACACGGTGATCTCTGGTTTCGCTGACCAGAAAGTTTATGTTGTGCAGACAAGTCCATCGGTCATCGAACGCTGCATGTTGATGACCACCGATCCCGGTGACCTCGTGCTGGACCCGACCTGCGGCAGCGGTACCAGCGCTTTTGTCGCCGAGAAGTGGGGCCGGCGCTGGATCACCATCGACACCAGCCGCGTGGCACTGGCACTGGCCAGGCAGCGCTTGATGACCGCCAGCTTCGAGCATTTCCAGTTGCGCTCTCTCACGCCCGAGGACGTGCTGCGCAACCCGCGTGGCGCCTGGCTCAAGAATGGCACGGCCGAGCCCAAGACCTTTGCCTGCAAGACGGTGCCGCACATCACGCTCAAGAGCATTGCACGCAACACGGCACTCGACCCCATCTTTGCCCGGCATGAGCCGATCTTGGCCAACAAGCTGACCGCGCTCAATGCCGAACTGGCGCGCGTGAAGCCAGCGTTGAAAGACAAGATGATTGAAAAACTGGTGCACAAGCACCGCGTGGAAGGCGCCAGCTTGGTGACCGAGGCCGACCAGCGGCGCTGGCTGTTGCCCGGCGCACAGGGTGGGCTGATCCGCGAGTTCAAGGCGGCCAAGCCTTTGAAGGCGCTGACCGCCAAGCAGGCCACGGCCTACCGCGCTGCCATTCCGGCGTCACACTGGCAAGCCTGGCAGGTGCCGTTTGATGTCGATGCCGACTGGCCACAAGCACTGCAAGAAGCACTCACGGCTTACCGCGCCGCCTGGCGCGCCAAGATGGATGAGGTGAACGCCGCGATTGAAGCCAATGCCGAAATGGAAGAACTGGTGGACCAGCCCCTGAACGCACCCGGCGTGGTGCGAGTCGCCGGGCCCTTCACCATGGAAGGCGTGATTGCGCGTGAGCAAGGGCCAGACGATGCGGCTGCGGCCACGTCGCCGATTGGCGGCACACCGGATGAATTGCCCGCTTTTGATGCGGATGCGGCTGGCGATGCGGGCGTGATGGCCAGCACCAATGCCGAAGCTCATCTGGACAAGATCTTGCGTCTACTCAAAGCCGCTGGCGTGGACTTTGCCGGCAACCGCAACCAGCGCTTTGCGCGGCTGGAGCCAGCCACCAGCAGCGGCATGTTGCACGCCGAGGGCGCGTGGCTGGGCGCCGACGACAAGCGCTTGGCGGTGTCGGTGGGTCCCGAGGTCGGCAATGTGACGGCGTGGCAGGTGGAAGACGCGGTGCGCAGTGCGAACCGCGCCGGCTACGACGAACTGGTGTTCGCCGGCTACGGCTTTGATGCTGCCGCTCAGGCGGTGATTGACGAAGGCAGCATGAGCCAGTTGCGTCTGCACATGGCGCTGATACGTCCCGATGTGGCCATGGGTGAGTTGCTGAAGACGCAGCCGGGCAGTCAGCTTTTCATGGTGTTCAGCGCGCCGCGGGTCAGGCCGCCTGAGCGCCTGTCGGACGGGCAGTGGGTGATCGAAGTTGAAGGCATGGACGTGTATGACCCGGTCAGCGGCGCGCTCTACCCCACCAGCCGCGAGCGCATTGCTGCCTGGTTTGTCGATACCGACTACGACGGGCGCACCTTCTGCATTTGTCAGGCGTTTTTTCCGGACCGCAAGAAGTGGGACAAACTGGCGCGCGCCTTGGGCGACAAGGGCGTGATTGATGAATCGCGCTTTGACGAGCTCACCGGCTACCGCACGCTGACCTTTGCCCGCCCACCCACGCTGGTGGCAGGGCGGCCCTGGCGTGTGGCGGTGAAGATGATTGACCCGCGTGGCAACGAGGGCCTGCGTGTCATCACGATGGCGCAGACATCATGAGCGGCACCCACTTTGTCGACACGGCGAGTTCGGCCCAGGTCGAGGCTTGCATCTGCTGCTATACTCCGACCCATATTCCACCGGCGGTTTCGACCCCGGGCGCGAGGGCACCAAGGCGTAAGCTGCGGTGCCCTCTGTTTTTTCTGCGTCCGGTAATGGCGCCTGCCCAGGGGGTCGCATGAGGACCACCATCTACATCGACGGCTTCAACTTCTACTACGCCGCCGTCAAGGACACGCCGTACAAATGGCTGGACTTTGGGGCGACATTTCGGATGTTGCTCAAGCCGCCACACCAGCTCGATTGCATCAAGTATTTCACCGCGCGGGTGACAGGTCACCGTGATCCGCAACAGCCGCTGCGCCAACAGGTGTATTGGCGCGCGCTCAAAGCCACCTCGCCCGAGTTGCAGATTCATGAGGGCAGCTTTCTCACCCATGTCGTGCGCCGGGCGCTGGCGCAGCCCACACCGGGGCAACGCACGGTGGCCGTGCTCAACACCGAGGAGAAGGGCTCCGACGTCAATCTGGCAGTGCATTTGCTCAACGATGCCTGGCTGGATACCTATGATTGTGCGGTGATCGTCTCCAACGATTCCGATCTGGCCGAGGCCATGAAGTTGGTTCGACTGCACCATCCCTCCAAGAAGCTCGGTCTGGTGTTCGCGCGGCACAGTGGCGGCAATCCCTCTTATGAGTTGAGTCGGCATGCGCATTTTGTGCGGCGGTTGAGCCGGTCGGTTCTGGCGGCGTGCCAATTGCCCAGCGTGATCCCCAACGCGAACATCTACAAACCTCCCTCATGGTGAGTGCGATGGCCACACGCATACAAGCACCCACGATACCGACCGGACAAGGGCAGTTGCCGATTCAGCCGGTCGATAAACCGATTCTCTGTTCGCCTTACGTCGAGCCTGACTTGCATTGGGTCTATGACCAGGCTACCGGCATCCCGACCCGCACGGCAGGACGGCGACCGGCCAGTTACTGGTACAGGACCGAGCGCACCGGCAGTGCGCAACAGCAGCTTGGCTTTATGGCCGAAGAAGACCGCGACGACTTGCCCCTGGTGAACGCCTTGCGCGAGGACGTGCGACGCTGGCATGACGCCGGCTGGACCGGTGCCAGCGAGACGACCAAGGCGCTGCTGCGCCACTGGTGGCGCGAAGACCGCCCGCGCCGCCTGTTCTTTTGCCAACTGGAGGCGGCTGAAACCCTGATCTATCTGCGCGAAATGCTGGCACAAGGACGCCTGCCGCGCTTCAAGCCGCAACTCACACTGGCCGACCATGCGGCGCTGATGCAAGGGCAAAACCCGCGTCCCGCAGAGTGGCGGGCGCGCGTGGCACAGCATCCGAAACTGGTTGATATGCCCAATGAGGCGGGTGCTCGCGCATTGACGCGCTACGCCTGCAAGATGGCCACCGGCAGCGGCAAGACGGTGCTGATGGCTTTGCTGTTGGCCTGGGCTTTTTGCAACCGCGGGCGCACGCCGTCGGATGCGCGCTACCCGCGCCGGGCGCTGATTGTGTGTCCGAACCTGACGATCCGGGATCGACTGTCGGTGCTGCGGCCGGGCGACGCGCAGAACTACTTTGACAAATTCGACCTGGTGCCCACGGCACTGCGACCCGATCTCGCCAAGGGGCGTGTGCTGGTGTCCAACTGGCATCTTTTCAGGAAAGATTCCTTTTTGGAACCTAGCTTTTATGCGGGTTAGCGCGTGGCTAAGCCATGGTGTGTAGCAAACTGTGTAAGCAACGTGAGCAAACACTTCGCTATTTTTGTGGACGCAGTTCAGGAATTTTTTGAATTTTGAGGACGACAGAATAACACTGCGTCCACCATGGTCCTCTCTCGGTAAATTGACAGGTTCAGTGGTAGGGTTTGATAGGTGTTGCCACTGTTGAACTGTGTAGCTGCGACAACTTCTGCCGTGACTGTTTCATCTTCAACTGTTCGGCGTTCATGTCAGCAGTGGTCTTCAACTGCTTCGCTCTATCTTTGGCCGACTTGGCATTTGCCTTCAAGCGGTCAACGCGCATGGTGGCAGGGTCGGTCTGTTTTATCTCTTCAAGTCTCATAGCAATCCCCTTTCAATAGCTGTATTTATCGAGGGCTTGGGGGCTTGGTTTAGTTTCTCTGCGAGTCTCTAAAGCTTGGTAGATGTTCAGTCCAACTGTCGCAAGTGTTGGTCGACAGGGTCTCGGGGTAGTGGCTCAACGCCTTCGGCTTGCGCTCAGCTGGAGGCAAGTCGAAATACTGCTTGCCACAACGCAGGCCGATGGTTGTGCTTTCCGCCGCCATCTTCATGGCGCAATTTCGACAGCATCGTTCGGTTGGGGTTTGTTTTGACGGCATTGGCAAGGGTTCAGAGAATTCTCGTGAATCCAAGTCTACCTGCCCCAATGCTTTCTTTAAGAAAGGATTGCCGCACAAAGATCGGCACCACACCTCGAACCAGACATTCGAATAGATCGCATCGAGCACCCGCAAGAGACACTTATGCACAGTTCCCAGTTATGAACAGTTTCGCGTCAGCAATGGCTGCATTCCCCCCTGAACAACCGAATTTGGCAGGCTGTTAACTTTACATAATTTCTGGACGGGCGCATGAGTGGTGGCTTCACAACTGGAG
>CAIVLG010000287.1 GCA_903906695.1 uncultured beta proteobacterium
CTCCTGCATCTGCAATGGTGCCATCGCCAGGTCCAGCAGGTCCTGGATACCCTGGCCATGAGCGGCTGAAATTGCATGCACCGAACCCAAACCCAATTCGAAAAAATCGAGCAGTTGGGCCCCTGCCAGCATACCCTCTGCCTTGTTGGCGACCAGCACACAAGGCTTGCCAAGGCGACGCAGGTATTTGGCGATCTCGTGGTCCTGCGCAGAAATACCTTCGCGCGCATCGACCACAAAGACAACGACATCCGCTTCGGCAACGGCTTGGCGCGTCTGTTTCGCCATCTCCTTGAAAATTCCGCTGGCGGCATCGGGCTCGAAGCCGCCGGTATCGATGACAATGAATTCGTGCTTGCCCAGTTTGCCGTCGCCATAATGACGGTCCCGGGTCAACCCCGCGTAATCCGCAACGATGGCGTCGCGGGACTTGGTCAGCCGATTGAAAAGCGTCGATTTACCAACGTTAGGACGGCCGACCAGGGCCAAAACAGGCTTCATTCGCGAACGTCTAGCGCTTACTCGGGTCGGAAACCAAATATGCCACCGTTGCGGGTCACCACGACCAGTGTGCCGTCGGCCAGCACCGGTGAGGCCACTAGCGCTGAAGCGTCAGTTGGGGCGCGCGTCAGCAAGGAACCATCCTCACGCGACAGCCAGTGCACCAGACCGCTCTCGTCGCCGACCACGATCGAACGCCCGAGTACCAGTGGCGCCGTCAGGCCGCGGTAGCGAAGACTCTCGGAGACCCAGGCACGTTCGCCGTCAGCGCGGCGCCAGGCGATGATCTTGCTGTCGCTCTCAACGCCAAAGACATATTTGTCATCCCCATGCACGCCGACTGATCCGATCGCCGGCTTGCTCCAGATCAGGCTACCGCTGGCCGTGTCAACACAACCCACGTTGGCCTGAAAAGCGCGGGCGCAAACAACGCCACCGTCACGGCTGACGCGACCGACCAAATCAACCAGTCGTTCGATATCGTTGGTCCCGCGTGGCGACGCGATGGCGGCTTCCCAGCGAATCGAACCATTGGACGGATTGATCCCGACCAGACGCCCGCCCATGCCCGCCACCAACGTATCCCCGACCGCCAGCAAGACGCCAGACTGACGCAGCACCAGCGCTTCACCGGGACGCTGCTGATTCCAGAGCTTGCGCCCGGAACTGCCATCAAAGGCCATCACAGAACGATCTGCGGCAAGCAGGAAAACACGCCCCCCGGCGACCAATGGCGCGGTAAAGGACGGCGCCGGCAGTCTCTCACGCCATATTTCGCGCCCGCCATCCAGGGTCACCAGTTCATTGGCTCGCGTCACCACGGCCGAGAAACGCCCATCGCTACCGACACCGGCAGCAATTCGATCAGCCAGACGAGTGCGCCAGCGCTCGACACCGGTCAGCGCATCAAGGGTCGCCAACGTTCCATCTGCTGCAGCGACCGTCACCGTGCTGGCATTGACTTTGATGTCAAGGGGAAAGTCAACGGCTCCAATGTTGGCAGTCCAGGCGAGGCGCACGCCCAACAAACCAGGGTTGGCGGCCAACTCGGCCGGCTTTATCTTCTCAGGCCCGCTGGAACACGCCAGCAAGCCAAGCACAACAAAAACAAGGGCCAGCCTGCTGGCCACGTTGGAACCAAATGCGAGCTTCACTTTTTCCCTTCCGCCGCCGCCTCGCCGCCCTGTGGATCGACTCCCAGCGAGTTCAGTTTCACCTCCACCAAACGCCGATATTCGGTGCGCTCATCGAAACTCTTGTAGGCCTTTCGATACTCCGCAACCGCCTCGGGCTTCTTACCCTGCAACAACAGGATGTCGCCTTTGCGGTCGGCCACTAACCCGTCAAAATTGGCCGGGAACGAAGTGCTCAACTGCTTGAGTGCTTCGTCATAGGCTTTCGAGTCCATCAGGACGCCAGCCAAGCGCAGCCTTGCAAGCGCCTGATAACCAGGGTCAGTCGCCTTCTCCGCCACCCAGGTCAGCGCCTTCTTGGCGCCATCGATATTGCCGGCGCCATAGTGCTGCTTGGCAACCAGCAGGCCGGCCTGTTGCGCATAGGCGCTTGAGGCAAAGCGGTCCTTGATGTCCTCGAACACGCGATCAATCTTGCTCGCATCGGCAGATTGCACCACGCGTTCAACTTCGTCGTACATGGCAGCCGCCTGCGCCGCCTGGCCACGTTGCCAGTACTGGTAAAAATTCCAGCTCGCAAAAGCACCCAGGATCACGATCAGCGCCCAGCTGATAGCGTTACCGTATTGCTTCCAAAAATGCTTGAGCTGATCGAGTTGCTCTTGTTCTTCAAGATCGAGTTGATTTGCCATGATGATTCTTAGGTCAGGTGGGGACAGAGCCAAGCCCCTGTCCATCACACCTTCAGGGGGATGATTGTAGGGTCGCTGCCCAGGCCGCGACATCCGACAACGATTGTCTTGACTGGACTGCCGTGACATCGCGCAAGGCCTTGACCGTCACGGAGTTCTGCGCCAGTTCATCGCCGCCAAAGATCAGCGCGTAGCGGGCACCGCTGCCATCGGCCTTCTTGAACTGCGACTTCATGCTGTGCGAGCCCTCAGCCAAACCGGCGTGCATTTGCACTGCGACGCCGGCCGAGCGCAAAGCCTGAATCGTCTGCATGGCGCGCGGCAGCGCCGCAGCGTCGGGGATGACGGCATAAGCGTCTGGGGCAGCAGCAACCGGCGCCTGCCCCTGCTGCGCCAGCAGTTCCAGAACACGCTCCAGCCCCATGCCCCAGCCGACCGCTGGTGTTGGCTTGCCACCCAGCAGCGCAAACAAGCCATCGTAGCGGCCACCACCACACAGCGTGCCTTGAGCACCAAGCTCGGATGTCACAAATTCGAACACGGTATGACTGTAATAATCCAGACCGCGCACCATGCGGGGATTGACCGTCCAGCGAACACCGCAGCAGGACAGCAGGGTCTTGACCGTTTCAAAGTGTTTCAGCGAGGCATCCCCCAGGTAGTCCAGCAACTGCGGCGCATCCTGCACCAGGGCCTGCATGGCTGGATTCTTGGTATCCAGGATGCGCAGTGGGTTGCTATGCAGCCGGCGCCGCGCTTCGGTATCGAGCTGTTCAAGATGCTGTTCAAAGTAAGCGATCAGGGCGGCGCGGTGCGCCTGGCGCTCGGCCGGCACACCAAGGCTGTTCAACTCAACCACCACATTGCGAAGGCCCAACTCGGCGAACAAGTCATGCACCAGCAGCATCAGTTCGACATCGACCTCAGGTCCGGAAAACCCGAGCGCTTCGGCCCCGAGTTGATAGAACTGACGGTAGCGACCGCGCTGAGGACGCTCGTGACGGAACATCGGACCCATGTAGTACAAGCGCTTGCCGCCGTCGTAGGTCAGGTTGTGTTCAATGGCAGCGCGCACCACGCCCGGTGTATTCTCGGGGCGCAGGGTCAACGCTTCACCATTAAGTTTGTCTTCGAAGGAGTACATCTCCTTTTCAACAATGTCGGTCGTCTCGCCCGTGCCACGCACGAACAAGGCCGTCGGTTCAACAATCGGCGTGCGGATATTGCGATAGGCGTAGCGTCCCATCAGGCTTCGCACCCGGTCCTCCAGCCATTCCCAGCGCGCCGAATCGGGCGGCACAATGTCGTTCATGCCTTTGACGGCCGCCAGTTTCTCGGGCTTCAAAATAACTTCTTTTTCACTCATGTATCAATGCCGGATTCAACCATGGCGGAACGCGTCCCAAAGCGCATTGCAACGTAGTTCTCGACGACCTGCTGAAACTCCTGCGCAATTGCGTCGCCGCGCAAGGTCATGCGCTTTTCCCCGTCAATAAAAACCGGCGCAGCAGGCGCCTCTCCGGTGCCAGGCAGGCTAATACCAATATCGGCATGCTTGCTTTCACCCGGTCCATTGACGATGCAACCCATGACTGCGACCTTCAACTTTTCTACGCCCGGATATTTTTCTCGCCAAATCGGCATTTGCGAGCGCAGAAAATCTTCGATCTTCTGGGTCAGCTCCTGAAAAGTTGTGCTGGTGGTGCGGCCGCATCCTGGGCAAGCGGTAACGCTCGGCACAAAGGACCTGAGTTCCAGAGCCTGCAGGATTTCACAGGCAACCAGCACTTCTTGGCTTCGAGATTCCCCCGGCTGCGGCGTCAATGAGACTCGAATCGTGTCGCCAATACCTTCCTGCAACAGGATAGACAGCGCGCTCGCCGAGGCCACGGTGCCTTTGCTTCCCATACCGGCTTCGGTCAAGCCCAAATGGAGCGGGTAGTCGCAGCGCTTGGCCAGTTCGCGATAAACCGCAATCAGGTCCTGAACGCCACTGACCTTGCACGACAGAATGATCTGGTTCTCTCTCATGCCGAGGGCGGCTGCGCAGCGCGCCGACTCCAATGCAGAACTGATCAGCGCCTCGTACATCACCTGTTTGACATGCCACGGCGATGCACGCCGGCTGTTTTCATCCATCAAGCCCGCCAGCAATTCCTGATCCAGACTACCCCAGTTGACGCCGATGCGAACCGGTTTTTCCCAACGCATTGCGGCCTCTATCATCAGACCGAATTGCCGGTCGTGCTTGTCGCCTTTGCCCACATTGCCGGGATTGATCCGGTATTTGGAGAGGGCTTGCGCGCAGGCCGGAAAATCGGCCAGCAGGCGATGGCCGTTGTAATGAAAATCGCCGATCAAGGGGACGTCGATGCCCATTCTGTCGAGTTGCTCCCGGACAAAAGGTACGGCCGCAGCGGCTTGCGGCGTGTTCACCGTCAGGCGCACCAACTCCGATCCGGCGATTGCCAATTCCTTGATCTGGATCGCCGTCGCAATGACATCGACGGTATCGGTATTGGTCATCGACTGGACTCGAACCGGTGCATCGCCACCAATCGTCACGAGCCGTGTACCCCAGGTCACGCGAGCCTGCCGAGTGAGGTGCCTCTTGGGCACTGCCGGATCTATCGGCACCGGAGCTTTCACTAATTCACCTCAAAATGGGCAACATTGTCTTTGGCAATCGACAACACGTCGAATGGTTTGCCATGAACCTCGACCGCGGTGGTGTCGGCCCGCCCGACCACCACGGTCAAGGGCAGGACGCCGGAGGCGCCCACGATTTCACCAGTTGCCAAATTCTTGCGCACCTGAACCACGCCGCTGGCATCCACCACTTCAACCCAGGACAAGGCCTGTGCCCTAAAGACGACGACGCCCGTCACTGCACCCGAACCTGCAACCAGTTCTGCTGATCCAGCGGCACTGGCGGTGGGCACAACCTGTGACACCGCTGTTCCGTTGCCGGCCCCGCCGACCGGCGCCAGCGACACGGGTGCCGGCGTGGTATCACCGGTCGCAGACGGTTGGACAGCGACAACTTCTGTGCGTTGCGAAAGTGGAAGCAACAGCAGTGCGCAAGCGCCGGCCACCAGTGCCGACACGACCCACACCAAAGGCCTGGACATCTGATCCTTAAAAAAGGCTGGCAAATGACCGCCGGTCGATCGAAACGGAACGTTGACGCCAGATCCATAAGCCTTCAGTGGCAGCGCCGCGGCATGGGGCAGTTTGTCCAGTATCGGACCTGGATCGATCTTCAGGGACCGACACACACTGGATGCCAGCGCACGCACAAAAACGGTATCTGGCAGCAAGTCAAATCGGTCTGCCTCCAGCGCTTCCAGCTTTTTCACCGGAACCTTGAGCGAAACAGCCAACGCAGCGATGTGCAAGCCCTGCGCTTCGCGCGCCTGGCGCAACTGCGCACCGCTGGTTAGCACAGGCGCACTCGCCGTGACCGGCGCTTGACGCTCGGCGCCCGCCACATTGGGGTCACTCATCGAAAGCACCCCGTTGGTAGGATTCCAGCTCGCGGGACTTTGGAAAACGTTTCAATAACGGTGCTGCAAGCTGCAGCATGGCGTCACGATTTTGCAAGCGTCGCTCAATCTTGATGCCCAGCCACAGCGACTCCGCATTGGCCAGTTCGCTGTTGTTCAAGCGCCGCACATAAAACTGCGCGCGGACAAAATCGCCGCGCTGGAAAAGCAAGGTCGCCAGGTTGTAAGCCGTAATCGGGTTGCGGGCATCAAACTCATAGGACTTCAAAAGACTTTGTTCAGCATCGGCAAGCTGTCCGGCCTTAACCTGACACAGACCCTGAGCCCTGAAGGTCTTGGCACGTTCTCCATACTGGGGATTGGCAAGGGCCTCTGAAAAAAGTTGCATCGCCTCAGGGAAGCGGGCCTGCTGACAATAGAGCCAGCCCAGGTTGTGCATGATGTTTGAATCGCGCGGACCGATGGCCAGCGCCTTCTTGAAACTCTCCTCCGACAAACGAAAATCATTGAGTCGCAAGTAGATCAGACCGCGCAAGCTATAGGCTTCAGCGTAATTCGGATCGGCCGCCAGCGACTGTTTGAGTTCGTCCAGGGCGATGGTGGTCTGACCTTGTTCAAAATAGCCGACTGCCAGGTCAAGCCGGATGCGTGCTCGCTTGCGCGCCTCGGGCTCGTCAGAATCGGTCACGATTTCGCCGTCGCTGCCACCTTGCGGGGCATTCAGTTTTGACGCACAACCGGACAGACTCGTCAAACCGACTGCCAGCAGACAGGCACAAAACAGCCAGTGCCGGAGCTTCACGTCGGGCCGCGCATTGTTAGCCATGTATCAAGCCTCTTCGAGCGTCTGGTCAAGCGCTGCCGCAGGTATGAGCGTGACACTGCGCTGGCGCGCAATTCGCTCACCAACCCGGGTCCGGTCCATCACATCGCCTGCCAATTGACCACAGGCAGCGTCAATGTCATCGCCGCGCGTTTTGCGGATGGTCGTCACAATTCCGGCATCGGTGAGGATACTGGCAAAGGCGACGATCTGTTCTGACGAAGTTCGGTGCAAACCCGACTCTGGAAACGGATTGAAAGGAATTAAATTCAATTTGCACCAGCCGCTCCGGTTTGAATGGCCGCTGAGCAAAGCCACCAGTTCACGCGCATGTTCCGGCTGATCGTTGACACCGTCGAGCATGCAATATTCGAAAGTAATGAAATCACGCGGTGCGAAGGCCAAGTAACGTTCGCAGGCCGCCAGCAGTTCGACCAGCGGATATTTTCGATTCAGCGGTACCAGTTTGTCGCGCAGGGCATCATTCGGAGCATGCAGGGAAACCGCCAAAGCGACCGGGCATTGCTCAGCCAGCAGGTCCATCTTCGGCACAATGCCCACTGTGGAAACGGTGACCCGGCGGCGCGACAAGCCATAACCATGGTCATCGAGCATGGTGCGAAGTGCCGGCAGCAGTTCAGCGTAGTTCTGCAGCGGCTCGCCCATTCCCATCAGCACCACATTCGAGATCACGCGCTCCGTGCGCTGCAGGTGCTTTCTCAG
This sequence comes from uncultured beta proteobacterium, assembly GCA_903906695.1. Classification (GTDB taxonomy): domain Bacteria; phylum Pseudomonadota; class Gammaproteobacteria; order Burkholderiales; family Burkholderiaceae_C; genus Rhodoferax. Next base: position 7,379 of record CAIVLG010000287.1, read on the forward strand.
AAAATGCTCCGCAAACCAGAGTTGTGCGATGATTTCTCCGGTCCTGAGGTTTCGGCTAAACCCCTGGTGTCCAGTCGAACAAAAGCGACAACCCATCGCGCATCCGGCCTGCGACGAAATGCACAGTGTTCCTCGATCCACCTCAGGAATAAAAACCGACTCGACCGCGTTACCCTCACCCACATCAAACAACCATTTGATCGTGCCATCGGCCGAAATATGTTCGGAAATGACGTCGGGAGCCCTCACATGGGCGGCCGCCTTGAGTTTCTCGCGCAAGGATTTTGCAAGATCGCTCATGGCCTCGAAATCGGACGCCCCTTTTTGATGGACCCAGCGAAACAACTGGACAGCGCGGTAGCGTTTTTCACCCAGGCGCTCACAAAACCGAGCCAAACCCTCGAGGTCGAAATCGAGCAGGTTGGTCGTCATTGGAACGACGGGCCGTAACTATCTCGAATACACATTCATGCCAGGGAAGAAGAAGCTCACTTCCACGGCCGCGGTCTCTGGCGCATCGGACCCGTGCACAGCATTGGCGTCGATGCTGTCAGCAAAACTAGCGCGTATGGTGCCTGCGGCCGCTTTTTTCGGATCGGTTGCGCCCATCAGGTCACGATTTTTCAAAACCGCGTTCTCGCCCTCAAGAACCTGGATCATGACGGGGCCGGAGATCATGAACTCGACCAGATCCTTGAAAAAAGGACGTTCCTTGTGCACGGCGTAAAAAGCTTCGGCTTCGGAACGCGCCAAGCGAACCATCTTGGCTGCCGCAATTTTCAAACCGGCCGCCTCAAAACGTGCATAGATTTGGCCGATGACGTTCTTGGCAACTGCGTCGGGCTTGATGATGGAGAGAGTACGTTCGATAGTCATAGATGTTTCCTGAGCTTGATATTTCTAATCTTCGCCAGTCGGGCAAAGCGGTGAATTTTATCTTGATTGTCAACGGCTTCTTCCGCCCCTGCGTGGTCCGCCACCCGGGCTGCCGCCACCGCGGCGCTGTCCCTGGTCCTGTCGTTGCCGGTTGAAACTGTCGGCGCCAATATAACCAAACGAGGTCTTCATGGGATCCGGCTGCGCGCCGCCGCCTGGCCGGTCAGCCGCTTCGCCGCGACCGGTCCCGGTAGAAAAACCTTGTCTATTGTCCTTGGCCTCGCCGGGCACCGACCGACGCGGGCCATTACCGGGCTTGCGCGAGCCGCTGCCACGCATGCCCCGACGTCGATTTCGTGATCCGGGTTGCGCTGTGTCCTCACGCCCGGGCTGATCTGTTGCTGCCGGTCCGGCTTCACCACCCAGAGGGCGTGAACCTTGGGTCCCGGCTGCCCTCGTCAACGAGCCGATATCGCTGGCGTCAAGTTCCATCCAGGCACCGCGGCGCAGGCCGCGCGGCAGCACCATGGCGCCATAACGGATGCGGATCAGGCGGCTCACCGCATGACCAACCGACTCGAACATGCGGCGCACTTCGCGATTACGACCTTCACTGATCGTGACACGGTACCAGCAGTTGGCGCCCTCTCCGCCGCCCTCATCAATCGAACTGAATTGGGCGATGCCATCATCGAGTTTCACGCCTTCAATCAGTCGCTGCTTCTCTTCCTTGCTCAAGCTTCCCAGTACCCTTACCGCATATTCGCGCTCCAGACCGAAGCGTGGATGCATCAGGCTGTTCGCCAACTGGCCCGAACTGGTAAACAAGAGCAAGCCTTCGGTGTTGAGGTCGAGCCGTCCGATTGATTGCCACTTGCCTTGAAACAGTTTCGGCAGTCGGCGAAACACGGTCGGACGATTTTGTGGGTCATCGTGCGTGACCACCTCACCGACGGGTTTGTGATAGGCGATCACCCGTGGTGGTGGTGCTTCGATTCGAAACCGGATTGGTTTTCCATTGACTTTGACGTGGTCACCAAACTGGATGCGCTGACCAATGTGAGCCGGCTCATTGTTGACCGTGATACGGCCTTCCATGATCATCTGTTCCATTTCAAGACGCGACCCCATGCCGGCCTGTGCCAGCACCTTGTGCAATTTGGGGGTCTCTGCCATGGGCGCCAGCACGCGTTTAAAAGGCAGTTGTTCAACACCCTCCTGGTCGGAGTCGAATTGACCAGACACCACCTCGTCGAAGCGACTTCCCGGGGCCCTCGGTTCGGCGCGTTGTTCCTGCGGCGACGCCACGCTAACCACCTCGATTGAGGCGGGCGCGAGCGCAACCGCGGGCAGTTCAGAAATTGTTCCCGATGGGGTCGAGGTCTCACTGCTATTGATGATCATATTGGGTCCCCATCAAGAAAGATCGGCGCCAGATCCGGGCTCACTGTGAGCGACCGCGGCTACCGTCGGGATGCCACTCAGAAGGTCTGGTGCGTCAGCGGCAGAGGCATCGAATTCAATGTGGGCCGCATGCTGCATCGTGCCCAGACTCTCTATGACATCGGCCTGGCGCCCAGGGGTCCCCATCGGTGGCAGTTGATCCAGTGACGCAAGACCCAGGTCGCTCAAAAAGTGCTTGGTCGTGGCGAACAGTGCGGGTCGCCCGACGGTGCTTCGGTGGCCTATCACTTCAATCCAGCCCCGGTCTTCCAGTTGCTTGAGCAAAAGGGAATTGACGGTCACGCCGCGTATGTCCTCGATGTCACCGCGTGTGACTGGCTGCCGGTAAGCGATGATGGCCAGAGTTTCCAGCGTCGCCCTGCTGTAGCGAGGTGGCTTCTCGGGATGCAAACGATCCAGATAGTCGCGCATTTCAGGACGGCTCTGGAAACGCCAGCCGTTCGCCACCTCCACCAGTTCGACGCCGCGAGGCGCCCAATCCTGCTGCAGTTCGAGCAACAGGGTGTTGACGCTGTCGACACTCAAGGAGTCGTGGAACAGCAAGCCCAAGTCCTGCATCAGCAAGGGCTGCTGCGAGCAAATCAAGGCAGTTTCTAGTACGCGCTTGGCATCCACCATGTCCATGGTCTTGCAATTTCCGGGAAGGGCACCACCAGGGTGCAAAATCAGTGTGATTCGTCGGGTTGCGGCGGGCAGATTGACAAATCTGCAGCGGCTTGCCCCAAATGCTGTCCGGGGCACTGGCTCTCACGCCATTACGCGTCATTGTAACTGAGGCCCCACAGACGCAGAGCATGACAGAAGTCTGCCGGCAGTTCTGACCGAAACAGCATCGCCTCCTGCGTGACGGGGTGAATGAATTTGAGTTGCCGTGCATGCAAGGCCTGCCGTTGCAGACCCGCCGCCGCCGCACCGCCATAGAGTTCATCGGAGAGCAAGGGATGGCCCAGCCATGCCAGATGAACCCGGATTTGATGGGTTCGACCGGTGTGCAGCGTGCACCGCAGCAAACACCCCTGTTCGCAATTCTGAAGCAGCGCAATATCGGTTTTCGCCAGTTTCCCAGGATGCTTGCCCATATCGACCACCGCCATGCGCAAGCGATTGCGCGGATCACGACCGATCGGCTGATCGACCTGACGCTGACTGGCACCGCTCCAGGGGTGATGAGCCAGTGCCAGATACTGTCGGCCGATCTCCCGCGCAGCGATGGCCCGAATCAAGGCGTCCATCGCGGGACGCGTGCGCGCCACCACCATCAAACCACTGGTGTCCTTGTCGAGCCGGTGAACAATTCCGGCACGCGGCAAATTCGCGACGCCAGCGTCATGCGCCAGCAGGCCATTCAACAAGGTGCCACTCCAGTTGCCCGGCGCCGGATGAACCACCAGACCAGCAGGCTTGTTGAGCACCAGCAAATGCGCATCCTGATAGATGATGTCCAATGCCATAGCCTCTGCCTTGAAGGCCTCGCTTTGCGGTGTGGGTCGCAACTCGATCATCCCAAGATCGGCCGCAGTGACACGCGTCGACGCCTTGCAACTTGGCAGCCGATTGACGGTGACAGCCCCGGCACCGATCAACTGCTGCAAATAGCTGCGAGAGAACTCCGGCACCAACCCAACCAAGGCCTGATCGAGACGCAGGCCATGCTGGGATTTGCCGAAAATCAGCTGGCGCAACTCGACATCCGGGACCGGGTCGGCTCGATCATCCAGATCTTCGCCGTCAAGGCCGCTCGATATAATGAATCTGGAGTTCTTCAAGAAAGATGTCCTACATGCTTCGATCCAAATTATCGGTTGTCTGCGCCTGCTGGCTGGCAAGTGCCACCTTGGTGCTGCTGGCCGGGTGTTCGTCGATTGCAGAGGACAAGTCGGCCAACTGGAGCGCCAACAAGCTCTATTCAGAGGCCAAGGACGAAATGAATTCGGGTGGCTATGAGAAGGCCATACCGCTTCTTGAAAAGCTCGAAGGTCGAGCTGCCGGTACGCCACTGGCACAGCAGGCCCAGTTGGAAAAGGCCTATTCCCAGTACAAGTCCGGTGAGACGGCACAAGCGATTGCCACCATTGATCGCTTCATGAAACTGCATCCGGCCAGTCCGGCGCTGGATTACGCCCTGTACCTCAAGGGCCTGATCAACTTCAATGACGACCTCGGTTTTCTGTCGTCCATTGCGCGCCAGGATCTGGCAGAGCGCGATCAGAAAGCTGCCAAGGAATCGTTCGAGTCGTTCAAAGAACTCGTGACCCGGTTCCCGGACTCGCGCTACGCGCCGGATTCGCGCCTTCGCATGACTTACATCGTGAATTCGCTGGCCAACTACGAATTGCATGTGGCGCGTTATTACTTCAGCCGTGGTGCCTACGTTGCAGCAATCAACAGAGCGCAACTGGCGTTGACGGACTATCAGGAAGTACCCGCACTGGAAGAAGCTCTGTTCATTATCTTCAAGGCCTATGACGCGTTGGGCATGGAACAACTGCGTGACGATGCCAGACGGGTGCTCGAGAAGAACTATCCCAACACGCAATACCTGAGCCAGGGTTTTAAGAGCACTTCGAATCCGTGGTGGAAGCTCTGGTGAGCGCAAGCAGCTCCTGCATCAATTCGTACTCTGAAGAAAGTTCTCGCATCGGCGGCAATGCGGAGCGTAGTCTCTTGCCGTAGCCCATCAAAGCCAGTCGCGTGTCACAAACAATCAGGATACCGCGATCCGTCTCGCGTCGAATCAGCCGCCCTGCACCCTGCTTGAGGGCGATTGAAGCCTCAGGCACATAGTACTCGTTGAAAACGCTGCGTCCGTTGGCCTCCAGGCGTTTGGAACGCGCCTCCACCAAGGGATCGTTGGGCGGCGGAAACGGCAGCTTGTCGATGATCACCAATTGCAGTGCTTCGCCCGGCACATCAAAGCCCTCCCAGAACGATGCCGAGGCCACCAGAACACAGCCCGGACCTCCACCCTGATCGCCGAGTCGAAATCTTTCCATCAACTGCCGCTTGGGTTGGCGTCCCTGAACCAGGATCTCCAACTCTCCGCAGTCCGCGAACCGGCTCTGCAGTGCCTCACTGATCGTCAGCAGTGCGCGCAACGTAGTGGTCAAAACCAGGGTTCGTCCACCAATGGTGGCAGCCGTCCTGGCAGCGAAATCAGCGACCTGCAGACTGTGACCCGGATCACTCGGTTTGGACAGACTCAATGGCACGTAGAGCGCTGCTTGAACCGAATAGTCAAACGGACTCTTGACCTGCGATATCTCCGCGTCGGTCAGGCCGCACGACTCGGTAAACCAGTTAAGGCCGGCATCTGCTCCAAGCGTCGCCGACGTGAAAATCCATGAGCGCTGCGGCCCATCCTGTGATGCCGGCGCAAGCAGTCGGGTACGCACCGTTTGCGCAATATCGAGCGGCGATTCGACCAGACTCAACTGGATTCCCACATCGAGCCAGCGCACAGAGTCAGTGGCACAAGGCTTAGAAAAGAAATCAATGCCATCGACAAAGGCGCTGGAGCGTTCGAGCAGTCGCGCAAGATCAGGCGCCGCTTCACTGACGCTGGCCAGTGCCTTCACGGCTCGACGGCACGCCGCCTGCAAGCCGGCCAGTCCGTCCTGCCAGTCCACGCCATTCAATTGCGCCGGAACCAGATCAACCCAGCGCAGCTTGGCGCCAGAGACGGGCTTGCCAACCAGCAAACGCAAGTCACGCGCGGAGCGCTCGATGTCGCCTGCCAGCGCCTGCCAGTCAGCCAGTCCGCGCGCCTGCTGCAAACCGGTGGCCAGCAGGTCACGGGCAAAGTCAAGCAACTGGCCGGTCGTCAACTGCTTGCCAAGAAACTGTACGCCGGTTTCATTGAGCTGATGGGCCTCGTCGAAGATCACTGTTCGTACCGATGGCAACAACTCAGCCATGCCCGATTCGCGAACCGCCAGATCGGCGAAGAACAGGTGATGATTGATGACCACCAGATCCGCAGCCAGTGCCTCGCGCCGCGCCTGATTGACGTGACAGGCGCGAAACTGGGGGCATTGAGCTCCGAGACAATTGTCGCGCGACGATGTCACCCACGGGATCACCGGCGAACGCTCATCCAGGCCGGGCAATTCCGCCAGATCGCCAGTTCGCGTCAGTTGTGCCCAGGACTCAATCCGGGCCAAGGTTCGCAGTACCCCATGACCCCCAAGATTCCCATTCTGGCGCGCCACTTCAAGGCGCTGCAAACACAGGTAACTGGCACGCCCCTTGAGCAGGGCAGTGCGCAGCGGCAGGCCGAGGGCCTTGATCAAAAGAGGAAGGTCACGGCCAAACAACTGATCCTGAAGCGTCTTGGTGGCGGTCGATAGCAATGCCCGGGTGCCGCTGAGCAACACCGGCACCAGGTAGGCGAAGGTCTTTCCAATACCGGTCCCGGCTTCGACGACAAGCACCCCTCCGGTGTCGATGGTCCGCGCAATCGATACCGCCATATCGGTTTGTCCGTCTCTGGACTTGAACTCCTCGACGGCACGCGACAGCACCCCCCCGGGCGCGAAAGTCTCGCGCACCAGGTCTTGCAGATTCATTGCTCAGGCCGGCTCGTCGGGATTCACGATCCGCTCAAGACGAGCGATTTCGTCGCGCAAACTCAGTCGCTTTTTTTTGAGTCTTCGCATCAGGAGTTCATCCAGCGGTGTCTCGTCGCTGGCGCGGTCTATCATCGCATCAAGATCTCCATGCTCAATGCGCAAGTCGATCAGCCGACGTTCGGGAGAATGCAGGTTAGAGTCCACTTTTTCGCTTCGGTTAGTAAAGATTACTCGGATCAATCGATAGGGATCTGTTCTTGTGTGGGCCGATAATACGACTAAATTGCCCCACGTATTGTTGGATATCACCCCTCATTAGCTGCTCCACATGTCCAAAGGCTACCGACTGAGCGCGTCGACCGGCATCCACAAGGGTGACCGCGAATATCAACAGGATCAGGTGATCTTGCTGAGTCACAAGCGCGTGCCGGGCTGTGTGCTGGCGGTTCTGGCCGATGGCATGGGCGGCCGTAGCGGTGGCCGCAAGGCCTCCGATCAAGTCATGATGACTGGCAAGCAATTGTTCGAGCGCTACGCACCCGAGACCGACGATGCCGCAGCCTTGCTGATGCAATTGGCAAGAGAAGCACACACGGTCATCAAGTTAACCGCCATCTCCTCTGAGGAAGAACCGCACGCAACACTGGCAGCGTTCCTGATCAATCCCGGCGGTGATTGCTATTGGGCACATTCCGGCGATTCGCGGATCTACCACTACCACGGCAGCAAGTTTGTCAAACGGTCAATCGATCATTCTTACGTTCAGACGCTGGTCAGCCGCGGCGAACTCACCGAAGAACAGGCCAGCGTTCATCCCAAGTCAAATATTCTGATGGGCTGCCTGGGAACAGAAAAAGAGCCTCCGGTTGACGTCCATTTCATCCCTCAGTTGCGCGCCGGCGACATCTTGATGGCCTGCAGCGACGGTGTATGGCATTACTTCAACCAATCTGAAATCGGCTCTGTTCTGGCCACGCTGCCGGCGCGGGAAGCGACCCAATTCCTGATTGAAAAGGCCAGATCCAGAGGCCGCGGCGGCGGTGACAATCTGTCGCTGGTAGTGGTCAAACTCGATGATCTGGAGGCCTGACCGTCAGCCGCGTGTCGACGACGCGCCGCCCAAGCGACAGGTAGTCGTCCGATTGCATTTCATACAGACGGGAAACCGTGCGACCGAACTCGTGCACCAGCGGACCCGCGACGTACAACTCGTGCGCCGCCACCGCCGCTGACACGATGAGCTTGACGCGCCGGTCGTACAGCACATCGATAAGCCAGGTAAAACGGCGTGCCTCAGACGCCAAGCGTTGCGACATCACGGGTACATCACTCAACAGCAGCGTGTGAAACTTTGATGCAAGTTCAAGGTAATCGTTTTGCGATCGTGGTCCGCCACACAGCTTCTTGAAATCAAACCAGACCACGCCGCCCGCCTTTCTGCGCGCCTGCATCGTACGTCCCTCGATATGCAGATGTGGGTCTTCATCGGGTGTAGTGGCCAGGCCATCAAAGGCATCCGACAAGGCGGCCTGTGCATTCGCGTCAAGCGGCGTGTGGTATCGCGTGACTTGGTCTGGCATGCGTCCGCGGTAGTCGGTCCCGTTGTCGACATGGATGACTTCGAGGCTTTGATTCAAAAGGGCTATCGCTGGAAGAATGCGTTCCCGATGCAGGCCATTCGGGTAAAGCTCGTCGGGCTTGAAATTTGAAGTCGTCACAAAGCCGACCCCGTTGTTGAACAAGGCACGCAGCAAGCGATGCAGAATCATCGCGTCGGTGACGTCTGCAACATGAAATTCGTCGAAGCACAGCAGTCGGTATTTCTGGGCAACTTGCTTGGCCAGCAGATCGAGCGGGTCGGCTGTTCCCTGAAGCGCGACCAGTTCACGATGCACCTCACGCATGAATTCATGAAAGTGAAGCCGGGTCTTGCGCTTCAGAGGTACCGACGAAAAGAAACAGTCCATCAGGAAACTCTTGCCGCGCCCGACCCCGCCATAGAGGTAGATGCCACGCGGAATGTCGGGACGGTTGATCATCTTCTTGAAGGCGTTGGAACGCTTTCGCTTGAACTGCGCCCACTCTGCAGCGCAGCGCTGCAGCGCCTCCACCGCATGCAATTGGGCCGGATCGGCGTGGTAGCCACGCCTCACCAATTCGGCTTGATAGGCCTCGTGAACGCACACAAAAATCAAAAATTCAGCGCGCGCTTGTCCACCGCCAGTGCCGCTTCCTTGGTCGCCTCGCTCAAGGACGGATGGGCGTGGCAGATGCGCGCGACGTCTTCGCTGCTGGCCTTGAATTCCATCGCCATGACGCACTCGGCGATCAATTCGCTGGCCATCGGTCCCACAATGTGAACGCCCAGAACTTCATCGGTCGCCGAGTCGGCCAGCATCTTGACCATGCCGGTGGTATCACCCAGCGCCCGGGCCCGACCATTCGCCAGGAACGGAAATACTCCCGCCCGGTAAGCACGACCGGATTCTTTCAGCTGTTGCTCGGTTTGACCGACCCAGGCGATCTCGGGACTGGTGTAGATCACCCACGGAATGGTATTGAAATTGACATGGGGATGCTGGCCGGCAATCCGTTCTGCCACCGCCACACCTTCATCTTCGGCCTTGTGCGCCAACATCGGGCCACGCACGACATCGCCCACCGCCCATACGCCAGGCAAATTGGTCCTGCATTCGGCATCGACCTCCACTGCACCACGCGCATCGAGTTTCAGACCAACGGCGTCGGCGTTCAATCCGGTGGTGTTGGGGACACGCCCAATGGAGACAATCAGCTTGTCCACGTCCAGCGTCTGTGCCTCGCCTTTGGCGTTGCTGTAGGCAACCGAAACGCCCATCGTGCCCGACTTGATCTCGCCCACCTTCACGCCAAGTTCGATCTTCAACCCCTGCTTGACGAACACCTTGTGCGCCTCTTTGGCGACCTGCTCGTCCACCACGCCCAGGAAGACTGGCAGACCCTCCAGGATGGTGACTTGCGCACCCAGGCGACACCAGACCGAACCCATCTCCAGCCCGATGACGCCAGCGCCAATCAGACCCAGTCTTTTCGGTACCGCACCGATGCGCAACGCACCGTCATTGGAGAGAATCAGGTCCTC
>CAIVLG010000288.1 GCA_903906695.1 uncultured beta proteobacterium
CGGCTTCACCGTGCAATGCACGCCGGGCGGCGTCGCCGGCGCTCAGATCTTCACGATTCGATCAGACACCGTCGCCAATGGTGGCTACGTGTTGGGTACCCCAAGCATCACGGTATCGACCACACCGGTGCCGCCGGCGCCGACCTTCTCGGGCTTCTCGCCTCTGGCCGCCACGTTGGGTCAGGCGACGACCTTTACCGTCACTGGCGCAAATTTCCCGCTGACAGCCTATGGCACATTGGCTAACGCGACCTGCCTGACGCCGACCAATCGCAGCAGTACTGGTTTCACCGTTCAGTGCACGCCGGGTGGTGTGGCTGGCATCCAAATCTTCACGATCCGATCGGACACCGTCGCCAATGGTGGCTACTTGTTAGGTACCTTGAATATCACGGTGTCGACCACCCCGGTACCACCAGCGCCCACATTTACGGGCTTCTCGCCGACAGCTACGATGCTGGGCCAGCCGACGATTTTTACCATCACCGGTACGAATTTCCCTTTGACGGCTTATGCCTCGCTGGCCAACGGGACCTGCCTGACACCGACCAATCGCTCCAGCACCGGCTTCACCGTGCAATGCACGCCAAGCGGCGTGGCAGGCACCCAACTCTTCTCGATCAGATCGGACACCGTCGCCAACGGCGGTTACTTGTTGGGGTCGCTGAACATCACCATATTGGCTGGCCCGTAAGAGTCACTGACCGTCCGTGTCCGTCAGGCAAATACGCCGGCCGTGTCCTGCATGCGGTTGGCGACTTCACCGAGCTGATGCAGGGTGTCGCCGAAAGTCATTTCCATCTGTGTGAGCTTCTTGAAGTAGTGGCTGACGATGTATTCGTCGGTGACACCGATGCCGCCGTGCAACTGCACTGCCTGCTGGCCGACGAAGCGCATGGAATTTCCAAGCTGGTACTTGGCCCGCGCCATGGCGGCGCGGCGCTCAGCCGCTGGCGCGTTGAGTTTCAGCGCGGCGTAATAGCTCATTGAGCGCGCCAGTTCGAGCTGCATCTTCATGTCGGCAACGCGATGCCGCAAGGCCTGGAAACTACTGATCAAGACGCCGAACTGTTTGCGCGTGTTCATGTATTCGGTTGTGATTGCCATGGTTTTGTCGAGCACGCCGATCGCCTCGGCGCAGGTGGCGGCGATGCCAATATCCACCGCGTGCTCAAGCGCAGTCAGGCCGTCGAGCGTGATCAGGCTGGCGCCTGCATTTTGCAGTGCGAGCTCAGCGGCCCGGCTGCCATCCTGCGTGCCGTAAGCGCGAGTGCTCACGCCGGCGCCCGAGCGTTCCACCAGGAACAGGGCGACTTTGCCCCCAACTGCGGCGGGGACCAGGAAAGCGCTGGCATGGTCGCCGGCCGGCACGATACTCTTGCTTCCGGTCAGGTTCCAGCCGCTGGCTGTCTGCGCTGCGATGGTCTGGCACAGGTCGAGCCGGTAACGCGCTGCGCGCTCCTGATAGGCCAGCACGACCAGGGCCTGGCCGCCGGCAATTTGCGGCAGCCATTGTGACTTGAGTGCCTCAGGTGCGTAGCCGCTGAGCACAGCCCCGGCGATCAGGCTTTGTTTGAGCGGCTCGAGCACGATGCCGCGCCCGAGCTCTTCCATCACGATCATGCCTTCGACCGGACCCATGCCCATGCCCTCATGGCCTTCCGGAATGTACAGTCCACACAGGCCGAGTTCAGCCAGCTCCTGATAGGCCTCTGGTGAAAAGCCACCGGCCTTGACGGTCGCGCGGTAACGCTCGAAGGTATAGCCCTTGTCAACCCATTTGCGAACCGCGTCGCGCAACTGTTCCTGGTCATCTGAAAAGTCAAAGTCCATATTGGTCACCTGCATTCATCTAGATAGAACCCCCTCCTGGAGGGGGCACGGGGGAGTGGTTTTGTCACGCATCGCGTGCACCGTTCGACGGCGTCAGCCGAGAACGGTCTGAGCGACGATGGTGCGCTGCACCTCGTTGCTGCCGCCGTAGATGGTGGTCTTGCGCAGATTGAAGTAGGTCGATGCGAGTGGCGCGCAATGCGCTGCGCCTATTGCATCACCTTGCCAGCCGGCCTCCATGGCCTCGTGGATCAGGGGTAGGGCATAGGGTCCAGCGGCCAGCATCATCAACTCGCTATAGCGTTGCTGGATCTCGCTGCCGCGAATCTTCAGCAGGCCGGCGATGTCGAGCGACTGCTTGCCCGATTTTTCCGCGGCCAGCACGCGCAGCACCAGCATTTCAAGGGCGACGACGTCGACTTCGAGCTTGGCCACTTCGTCACGGAATCGGGAGTCTGCATAGACGCCTTCGGCTTTCGCGATGCGTTTCAAACGCTCCAGTTCGCGCTTGGTGCGGTTGACGTCTGCGATGTTGGTGCGCTCATGACTGAGCAGGTGCTTGGCGTAGGTCCAGCCCTTGTTCTCTTCGCCGATCAGGTTCTCGACCGGGACTTCGACATTGTCAAAAAAAACTTCGTTGACTTCGGGTTCGCCGTCCAGCAGAACCACTGGGCGCACCGTCACGCCGGGCGACTTCATGTCGATCAGCAAAAAGCTGATGCCGGTTTGCGGCTTGCCCTCGTTGCTGGTGCGCACCAGGCAAAAAATCCATTCGCCATATTGGCCGAGTGTGGTCCAGGCCTTCTGGCCATTGACGAGGTACTTGTTGCCCTGGCGTTCGGCACGGCACTTGACCGAAGCCAGATCGGAGCCCGAGCCCGGTTCGCTATAGCCCTGGCTCCACCAGACTTCGCCGCTGGCGATGCCTGGCAGGAAACGCTGTTGTTGTTCGGCGTTGCCAAAAGCCATGATGACGGGCGCCACCATGACCGGACCGAAAGGCACGACGCGCGGTGCTCCGGCCAGCGCGCATTCTTCTTCGAACAAATGCTTCTGAACAGAGTTCCAGCCAGGACCGCCGAAGGCCTTGGGCCAGGCGTGGCCGAGCCAGCCTTTCTTGCCCAGAATCCTGGCCCAGCGCTGCATGTCCTCGCGCTTCAGCCGCAGTGCGTTGTGCACCTTGTGTGAGATGTCTTTCGGCAGGCTTTCCGCCACCCAGGCGCGAATGTCAGCTCGAAACTTCTGCTCTTCAGGGGTAAATGCCAAATCCATAACGGGGTCTCCAAAGATTCCGTGTTTTTAGCACGGTCGTTCGATTATGTCTGTCCAGGTGGTGACACGCCCAATTCCAGGCAAAGCTTATTCACCGTTGCGCGCAGTTCAGCGACTTCGGTTTCCAGTCGCGCCAGGCGCTCGGCATTGCTGCCGCTGGCGACGACTGGCGACTCGTTAATTCGACTGCTGTCAAGCTCGCCGCACAGCAGGTGCGCCCAGCGTTGCTCGCGTGCGCCGGTGGCCCGCGCCAGTTTGATCACCAGCGGACCGCCTTTCTCCATCGGTCGGTCCTGTAGTTCTTCAAGGAATCCTTCGACTGATGAGATATCGGCAAACTTGTACCAGCGCTCAGTGTTCAAGCGCAACTCGCCGGCAGTTTGCGGACCGCGCAACATCAACAGCCCGAGCAGCACGGCTGCCTGTTCGAAGACGCCAATGCCACGCTGGAAATTGTGCTCATAGCGTGCGCCGCGTCCGCCACTGACGCTGCGCACCAGACCGGCGCTGATGAGCGTGTCGAGCGCACTGGCGACCTGCGCTTCATCGAGTTCCATCGGCGGATCGCGGCTGGTCTTCTGGTTGCAGCCCAGCAGCAGCGAATTCAGGGTCAGCGGATAGCTGTCGGGCACAGTGCGCGC
>CAIVLG010000289.1 GCA_903906695.1 uncultured beta proteobacterium
ACCGGTACTTCGTGATCCACACCAGGTGGTACTTGCAGTCCCATACACTGTGACTTGCCGACTTGTAGTCCTTCATCCCACAATCTTAGCCCGGTCGCCTAAAGGCGAGGGGTTTACGGATCCCCTACGGGGGACTCTAAACGCATCGCCAGGCGAAGTGCAGTTGCTTGCCTGCCATTTGAACCGGCCCCAGCTGTCGCAATCGGAACCCCGGCACCGTGTGTATGGCTATGTAGAATTCTGCGTTGATTCAACTGCGCTGCCTTGAGTCCCAACTGCAATTGCAAAAGGAAAGAAAATGAATCGTCGCCACTTTGCCATCGCCATGGCGGTCACCCCCCTCATGGCCAAATTCGTCCACGCGGCGACCGAGGTGGTTCAAGGCAAGGATTACCTGGAATTACCGACACCAATGCCGGTGGCCGTTGCGGGCAAGATCGAAGTGATCGAGTTCTTTGGATACTGGTGTCCTCATTGCAATGAATTGGAACCCAAGCTGGAGCCGTGGGTGAAAGCATTGCCTGCTTCTGTGAATTTCAGGCGCATTCCAGTGGCTTGGCAGGATGGGCACATCCCGTACCAGAAGCTCTTCTACGCCCTGGAGGCCATGGGCGCGAGCATTGATATCCATCAGAGAGTATTCAAGGCCGTTCACGAGCAGCATTTGCCTCTAGGAAGTGAGGCCGCCTTAGCGACATTCGCAACGGCGATTGGAGTTGACAGGGTCAAGCTCGCCGAAGCCATGAAAGGATTCTCAGTGTCATCAAAACTGGGGATAGCCAACCAGCAGGCCAAGAGTTATCAGATCGAAGGTGTTCCGACATTGGTGGTCAACGGCAGGTATGCGACTTCACCAGAAATGGCCAAGGGGGACGTTCAGGCACTTCGAGTTGTCGATGCACTCATCCAAAGGACCAAGCTCCAGCGTTGAGCAAGCCGACCATTAAGAAAAGAGGGGCAAAGCATGAAGAACCTTCCCAGTCGGCGCCGTGCGCTGTCATGGATTGTCGCCACATCGGCATCTGCGTCTCTAGGCCCAATCCCCTTTACCGTCAGTGCCCAGGTCGATCGACCGGTCAAGTTCATCTTGCCCAATGCTCCGGGCTCTGGTATCGACACGATCACACGCGCTGCAGCGCCAGCCCTGTCGAAGGCGTTTTCGGCAAGCGTCGTCGTGGACAACCAGGCCGGTGCCAGTGGTGTGATCGGGCTGCAGGCCTTGGCCAAGAATCCACCGGACGGTTTTACTTTGTCGGTGGTCTCCAACAATGTGGTGATCTTCCCGAGCGTAATCAAGAATCTGCCGTTTGATATGCCTGGGGACTTCACCCCAATTGCGGTGGTGGGGAACACGCCCATGGTTTTGGTTGTAAATCCGCGCAAGGTGACTACCACCAATAGCCGAGAGCTGATTTCAACCCTCAAGGCCAAGCCGAATGAATACACCTTTGGATCGGGCGGCTCGGGCACCATTCTTCATCTGGCAGCCGAAATGTTCCTTGAGGAAGCCAAAGTCGAGGCCAGGCACATTCCCTATAAGGGCGTTGGACCCATGGTGACCGACCTGATAGGGGGTCAAATTGACTTTGCAGTGGTGGCCTTGCCCAGTGTTCAGCAACACATCAAATTGGGCACGCTGCGTGCCATCGGCATGTGTGATGACAAGCGTACATCCGCAGCACCCGAAATTCCGACCTTCGTCGAACAGGGCCTGACGGGCTATACCATGGAGGCATGGTTCGCGGTCATCGGACCCAAAGGCATGAGCACTGCCAATGTGAGAAAGGTTCACGACGCCCTTGATGTCGCCTTCAGCGATCCAGCAGTCAAAGAGGCTATGGCCAAGCAGGGCAACACCATCAAGATAAGCAGCCCGGAGCAGGCGCAAATAGTGTTTCGCTCCGAGCTGACCCGCTATGGGGCATTGGTCAAGAAGGCAGGCATAGAGCCGCAGTGATTCAAGGGCAAGATGCCGGTCCTGTTGGGCGGAGCGGCGACTGAGGAGACCTTGCAATGCAGGTTGACTTCTTGCGCCCTCAAGCAGCTACAGTGGGGTGTATGGCAAAACCGCCCCACCCACCTGCTGATTCGATGCAACCGTTGCACTCCCTTGACGATCTTGACTTGCGCGCACTGGCGGCGATCCTCCTCGGCGTGGCACTGGGATCGCTCGATACGGCAATTGCCAACACGGCGCTTCCCACTATCGCGACTGTGCTGCAGGCTTCGCCGGCCGCGTCGATCTGGGTCATCAATGCCTACCAGCTCGCGATCGTGGCCACTTTGTTGCCGTTTGCCGCGCTCGGTGACCGGGTCGGGCCGCGACGCGTCTTTCTGGGTGGCCTTGCTGTCTTTACCGTTGCCTCGCTGGCGTGCGCTGGCGCCGATACGCTGGCGCTGCTGGCTGGAGCGCGGGCCCTGCAGGGCATAGGCGCCAGCGGCGTCATGAGCGTCAATATTGCACTGATTCGCCTGATCTTCCCGGCATCTCGGCTGGGCCGCGGCGTTGGGCTTAACGCGCTGGTGGTGGGCGTCTCGTTTGCCCTGGGGCCGACGCTGGCCTCGCTGGTGCTGTCCGTTGCCTCCTGGCCCTGGTTGTTTGCCATCAACGTGCCCCTGGGCATGGTCGCGCTGGGCCTGGCCGTGCCGGCGCTTCCTCGAACCGCAGCGCGCGATCATCCATTTGATTGGATCGCGGCTTTGATGACTGCAACCTGCTTTGCCGCCTTGATCTTCGGACTGGGCGCGCTCGCGCAGCGCACGCCGATTTGGCTGGTCGGCTACCCGCTGGCAACAGCGTTCTGCGCAGGTTTCCTGCTATTGCGGCGCCAAGCCGGCCACCCGGCGCCCATGCTTCCGGTCGATCTGCTGCGGCGACCCTTGTTTGCGCTCTCGGCGCTAACTTCGATGGCCTCATTCACGGCCCAAGGCCTGGCGTTCGTCGCGCTGCCTTTCTACTTCGAACAGGTCTTGCACCGCAACCCGGTCGATACCGGCTTCCTGATGACGCCCTGGCCCATCATCGTGGCGCTGGCCGCGCCGATTGCTGGACGACTGTCAGACCAGCGCTACTCACCGGGCTTGCTGGGCGGTATTGGCCTGGCCATTCTTGGCGCCGGTTTGGCGTCGCTTGCGTGGCTGCCCGCCGATCCGGGTGCGCTGGCGATTGTGCTGCGCATGGCGATCTGCGGCGGTGGCTTTGGATTGTTCCAAGCCCCCAACCTGAAGGCTCTGATGGCCAGCGCGCCACCCGAGCGAAGCGGTGGCGCCAGCGGTGTGATCGCAATGGCCCGCTTGCTGGGTCAAACTACCGGAGCGGCATTGGTGGCGCTGTGTTTTGGACTGTCAGGTTCGCACGGCTCTACTGTGGCGCTCGCGCTGGGCGCCGGCTTCGCTGTGCTGGCGTCAACGGCGAGCTTCAGCCGGCTCTACGTGCACTGACAGCGAAACAGCGCTTCATCCGGGACACCTTCGGTCCAATCCCGCAAACGCTTCGTGGCGCCCTGGCGTCTTCCGACAGGCTGCTAGCTGCTGATGTAGCTGGTCAGTTGCGAAATGGTTTGCTCATGACCGGCAATGATGTCGTTCAATATGTCGCGGATCGAGATCATGCCCAGCACGTTGGCGCCATCGACCACCGGCAAATGGCGGATCCTCTTCTGGCTCATCAGTGTCATGCAGGTGCGCGTGCCAGTGCCGGGCGCGACCGTGACCACGTCGCGCGTCATGATGTCGGCGACTAGGGTTTCTTTGGAGTTTCTGCCCTGCAGTGCAACTTTGCGGGTGTAGTCGCGCTCCGACACGACGCCCACCAGTTTGCCCTGGTCCATGACGATCATGGCGCCGACCTCGTGCTCGGCCAACAGCCGCAGCGCCTCAAAAACAGTGATTGAAGGGCTCACCTGGAAAACCGTTGAATCACGGCCTTTTAACAATTCATGAACGGGTTTCATCGAAGCTCCAACTTGTTGGTTGACATTGGCATGCAGTGTAAACAAATTGTCCGGTAACGCAACAGGAGCACCCTGAGTCGAAACGCGAACGGCGCACCCGGACTATAGTCGCAGGGTATATTTGATCTTGTTTAGGAACCTTATGAGCTATCTGATTGTAGGTTTGATACTTTTTCTTGGCGTGCATTCGGTGCGCATCGTGGCCGATGACTGGCGCACGAAGACCATCGAGCGCTTGGGCCTTATGCCCTGGAAAGGCATCTATTCGGTCGCGTCATTGATCGGTCTTGCCCTGCTGGTTTGGGGCTTTGGTTTGGCGCGGCAAGAGCCGGTTCAGTTGTGGGGCCCGCCGTTGGCCATGCGTCATCTGGCAGCGCTGCTGACACTTGTTTCTTTCGTCTTGCTGGCCGCTGCCTACGTGCCGGACAACAGCATCAAGGCAAAATTGCACCACCCGATGGTGCTGGCTGCCAAGGTATGGGCGCTGGCCCATTTGCTGGCCAACGGCAGTTTGGCGCACGTACTGTTGTTTGGCTCGTTTCTGCTGTGGGCCATTCTGGATTTCAGCGCCGCGCGCAGGCGTGACCGCGCCGCCGCCGCCAGCTACGCGCCAGGCCGAGCCGGTGCCACGGCGATCACCGTGATTGTGGGCCTCATTGGATGGGTCGTTTTTGCGCTGTGGTTGCATGGCTGGCTGATCGGCGTGCGGCCGCTGGGCTGATCTCTTTGTCCCTTACTTGACGTTGATCGTCCACTGAATCAGGTATTTCGCTGCAAAGCCTGTCATCCCGAAAGCCAAACCCAGGAAAAGGACAAAAGTACCGAATTTTCCGGCCTTCGATTCCCAGGCCAGATGTCCGATGATGAACAGCATGTAGAGCATGAAACCGCCAACACCGAAAGTCAGGCCAAAGGCAGCGATCTGCTCTTCCGTATAGCCGAACATCAGTCTGGCTCCTGCAGCGGCAATGCCGACGCGTCCACCAGATCCCGATAAGCGTGCCAGCTGGCGTGGCCCAGGATCGGAATCGTCACGATCAGCCCGAGTAGCGCCGTGCCAAGTCCGAACAAGGTGATGCTCATGATCATTGCTGCCCACAAGGCCATTGGCAATGGGTTGGCTAGAACAACTTCCCAACTGGTCAGAACCGCCTGCATCAGCGTCACGCGGCGATCCAGCAGCAAGGGAATGGCCGTCGCCGTCGAGGCAAAGATGGGCGCCGCCAGCAATCCGCCCAGCCCCAGCCAGATCTCAAACAGGAACCCCTCTTTGGCCATCACCACGTGCTTGACAAATTCCACCGGTGTGGCAATCTGCACTGGAGCCAATAGCGTGATCAAAGCAGCCGAGGTTATCACCCAGCCGGTGGCGGCCAGCGCCAGGAGTGTGCCGAACTGAACCAGGCACCAGTACTCGTTGCCAAATTTATTCTGATGCTGGCCCTGCCAGTTCAACCAGGTTTTCAGCACCACATTAACGCCCGCCGGCTTACCCCGTTCAAGGGCGCGACTCAAGGCATACAGACTGGTGGCCAACACCGGTGCCACGACCAGAAATCCCGAGATGGCGCCAGCCAACAACCAAAAGCGGTCCCGGGCAACAAACACGATGACGGCACCGCAGAAGGCAAGCGCCGTCCCATGTGCCAGGCTGACCCAGCCGCAGCGATGCATGTCATGCCAGCCCGCAACAAGCCACTGCAGCGGCTGCGTCAGGGCAACGCTGCGCACGCAGGGGACAGGGCTGGAGCCGGCTGCGGCGAAATCCTTTGGCGGTGTTGTGTGCATGAGTGGCATCCATTGAAACCCGGAGGTGGCTTTGTAAGGGATTTGCAGACAGGCGAAGCATAATGCTTGCCTTGCGCTCAAAAGGACATTGCCATGCCCCGCCCCATACTTGAAGAATCCCATATTCACCCGGCCATTCGGGAAAAGATCGCCAATCACGAACAAGTCATTGTGCGTGCAGTCCAAGCCGTCATTGCAAAACATGCCGTGGTAGTGGTCGGAATGGGCATGAACCCTTTCCCTAAAAAAGCACGTAAAGCACTGGACACTGCCGGTGTGCCTTACCAATACCTGGAATATGGAAACTACTTCAACAGCTGGCGTGAGCGAAACGCGCTCAAGCTCTGGACTGGTTGGCCGACCCTACCCATGGTGTTTGTGAAGGGTGTGCTGATTGGCGGTGCCGATGATTTGATCGCCCTGATCAAGCAGGGCGAGTTGAAGAAACTGCTAAATTAAGGCGAAGGGTCAGGTCGGACCTCTTGCATCCCGAGGACCCCCCACGTGCCCGGCTCGGGCAAAAAGATGAATCGTGGCGGCATCGAAGACCTTTTGCTGTTCAGCCGTCAAAGCGCCATAAAAGACCTTGGTGGCCTCGGCACGCTTGTCCATCACGGTATTCATTTCGCTCTGGTGTTGAGTGTGCAGGGCCTTCATTTGGTCAATGCGTTGGGGCGTCGTCAGTTTGGCCAGCTCGACGATGTCTGGGCGCTTGCCCATCAGGCCGGTCGGTGGTTTCAGGGCTGCAGTGAACGCGGCCCACGCGCCTTCCTGAGCCGGCGTTAACTTGAGTTCGGCCTTAAGTACGGCCTGACGTCTTTCCATCCTGGCCTGCATTCGTGCCGGGTCCGTCCGGCCCATTCCCGGATGGCCCATGCCCTCATGCATCGGGCCACCAGAGCCCATCATGGGAGCCCCCGGCCCCATGCCGGGAGCCTGTGAAAAAGCGTTAACGCCCACGGACGCAAGAATGCAAGCAAGCAGAAGAGGTTTGAAGACTGATTTCATGGGAACTTCCTTTCGAATAGGTCTGACGCTCGGATCTTGGCATCAGGCTGGAGGGCAGTTTGCGCTCAGACTGTATCTGTGGCGTGATTTTTGACGGAAATTTTGTAAAGTTCAGTAAAGCCCAACCTTGCTCTTGGTCGAACAGGTGTTCCAGCCGACAGCACAATCAATTTCGCCATGGATAGCA